>DASZXJ010000145.1:0-10464 GCA_035545895.1 Tepidisphaeraceae bacterium
TTGGTCAGCGCCGAACCGCGAACCGGCGCAGCACTGGGACTGGCCGCAGCCCACGGCTTCGCCAGCGTCACGGCTGCCGATGCAAAGGGATGGTTCGAGAAATGCGGCTACTGTGTACACTGACCTGAAAACCGCTCTAGCCCATGAGCACGGGCTGAAAGCCCGTGTCACAATTGAAAATGCACCAGTACCAGAAATTTATTCGTGTTTATTCGGGATTATTGATGTATTTGATGCACTCGTCGACCGTATCCTCGGTGGTTTCTTCGAGCAGGATACTGATGCCGGGCTTGCGCTGGTTGATCCATTTCATGAGCGGCTTGTAATCAAACTGGCCGGTGCCCGTGCGGACTTGTTTTAGAGATTTTTCTTCGACCTGAAAATCCTTGGCGTGAATGATGGCGACGCGATCGCCGTACAGTTCGATCGCTTCCTCCAGAATCTTGGTTTGCATCGGCCAATTGTCGATGGAAACGAGATTGACCGGATCGAGCACCACCTGAAGATTGTTGGATTTGATGGTGTCCAGCACGTGCCGCATCTTGCCGGGCGTGGAAACAACGTGGCTGGCGACCCCTTCGATCCCGACGATCACGCCAAATTTTTCGGCTTCCGATACAAGCATGCCAATGCTCGTGAGCAAATGATCCATCGCGCGTTCGGAATGATTGTCCGGGTGAGGCGAATAGTCCGCATTCACCGAGCCGGTCTCCAAAGCCACAATGCCGCAACCAAAGTCTCGCGCGTAGCGCAAATGCTGTTTGAAAAAGGCGAGCAATTCGCGGCGCGTCTGCGGGCTTGGATGAATCGGATTGACATAGCAGCCCAGCACGGCAATTTGCACGCCAGCGCGTTCAAACGCGCGGCCCACATGCCATGCCAAGCCGGGGTTGAGGTCTCCATATGCGAGATTTTCCAGGCCGGCGATGGCTTTGGTCAGCGCAAGCTGAACGCAGCATAGTCCTTTGTCTGCGATGCGTTTGGCGAGTTCATCGGGAGGAAGTCTGCCGAAATCGTGGGCGCGTACACCGATGCGGATCACTTGTTCTTCTCCTTGGAGCGAGGCTGCAGATGCTGAGCCAGGCGAAGCATTTCAACCCCCGCCAGCAGCACGATTCCCACGCCATGCGTATCGTTCAGGTTCCACGAAAGTTCCTTTTTATAGTATTCGGGCGTAAACGAAAACTCCGAACCCCGGCAGACGCCGAATATGTTTCCGTCCTTGTCGATGGCGATCTTGTTGAGCGCTTGCCACGCTTTTCGAGCGGCATTGATGTATGGCCTGGGTTTCGGCAACCACCCAAATCTCACGCCCCGGCAAAATGCGTAGGTAAACATCGACGTGCACGAGCTTTCAGGATAGGAATCGTGATGCGTCAGCACCTGGTGCCACATGCCATCTTTGTCCTGAAGCGCCAGATAACCGGCCGCCAACTCGCGGAAAAACTGAAGCAGGGCAGGCCTCTGCGGATGTTTTTCAGGGAGCACGGCCAGCAGTTCCGACAGGGAAAAGATGGTCCAGCCGTTGCCGCGCCCCCACGGAACGCCGGTGGCAATGTTGCGGCGGAAGTCGAAGATGTGCGACATCACCTGCCACTCCGGGATAAACAGCCGTTTCTTAAATCCAATGAACTGTCGCGCCGCGTCGTCGATGTATTTCTTATCGCCGGTCAACTGGTAATACCGGCAGAGAAACGGCACGCTCATGTACAAGTCATCGGCCCACATCGTGTTTTCGTGGAAGATGTGCATCATCTTCTTCCGATAGAAACACCCATCCGGCTGACGATCCTGCATGTTGGAAATGTAATCCGCGACGTAATCGACAATTTCGCGATATCCTTCGATTTTGTGGTCCTTGGCGACTTCCAGAAACACCGATCCAAACGAACCGCAATCGTCGAGGCTGTCGATGCTCGCCAGTAAATGATGCACATTGGTCGCGCCGCCGAATTGCGATCGATCCCACAGGGCATATTCGAAGGTATCGGCGCAGAGCTTGTTGTGATTCACGACGTATTGCTCGACGGCTTTGGAGTCGATGGCGCGAGCGGTGTTGAGCATGCCATAAAGCGTCACGCCCAGCGGGTAATTCCACCGGCCATAGAGCGCGTTTTCGTTGTAAATTCGAACCCATGTGTCGGGCTCATCGATTCGCCAATACGTTTTTCCGTGAATGGCTGGGTGAACCTTGAGCAGATCGCGCAGGCTGGGCAGATCGAGCTTTGCGTTATTTTTGAACGGGCCGATGTAAATCCATTTTTGCTTCGAACCCTGGAGATCGCAGGGGCTGAGCAGTTCGGCGTTGTCGATGGACAGATCGAATCCCCAGTCGCTGCCTTTGCAATCGGATCGTACGATGATGTCGTGCACGCCGGCGCCAAGCTCGATCTTGGCCTTGATTGTGCCGGACGATTTGGCGGTGAAGACGGGGCGGTCACCGACATAAACGGTGACCGGCCCCTTGCTCGCGCCTTTGATCTTGTATTGCCCGAGCTGGGCGACGTTTGCCTTCACCCAGCCGATGGCAAAGGTGCTGGGCTGTGATCCGTAGATACGCTGAAGCTGCCCCATCTTGAGCTGCTTGCGATCCCACGCCACCGTTGGAAGCCATTTGATGGATGAATCAGATTCGTTGGTTCCTTCGCCGGGTAGTTGCGGCAATTCCTGAGACATTGGCCGCGTGTAAAGCCAGCCCTCCTGGCCTTGCCGTTGCGGGCTGGGCATCATGAAAACGTACGGATGCTTCCCAAGCCACGAGCCGAAGATTCCGCCGAAGCCGCCTCGCGTTTTTTTGAAGCGAATGACGAAATGATTCCAGCCCGCCTTCTGGGCAATCGTCGCACGATGTTTCGCGTCGGGATAGCGCTCGGTGAAGATGTTGGATCGCCAGACCTCCTGCCCATTGCACCAGATAATCATCGGGCCAAAGCAGCTGATGTCGAACATCAATGACGCGTCGCCCGACGACCAGTGTTTGGTCCAGGCGTAGACGAATTGCTCGTTTTCGGCATCAGGAAAGAACTCATTGAAATCCGCGCGGGAACGATAGTCGGCCCCGCGCAGGATTCCGCGATTGTAAAATGCACGACAGGTAGGTGAATGCTCTGGATTGGCGTTGATATAGCGGTCAACGATTCCCGATAGGCTGTGCTGAACATCTTCGCCGACATGCGAAAACATGCTCTGCTGATCTTCAAAGTAGTATCCCATAGTGTGCAGGAGTTTTACCAGAAACTCTCAGCCACAAAAACGCTGGGGGATGCTTGACGTTACAGATCGTCCGATGCGGTGATATGTCACGACAAACAGGACCATGAGAACCGCGCCGATTGCGGTAAAACCGCAATTCACAGGCAGGCCGCGCCTCACGCCAGCAGATTCAGCAACGATCCCCGCGTAGTACGCGATTGAGCCAGCAAACGGATTGATGCTTGACCGAGAATCTGCGCGCGAGTCCTGGCGGTCGATTCCACAGTCATGTCGGCGTCTTGTCTGAGCGATATCGTTGTCAGCATCCGGTCCCGCGAAGTGGCGATCATGCTGAGATTAGATTGAATCGTGTTCTTCGAATATGCGTCAATCTGGGCGCGAATCGTGGCAACCTGGTTGATGGCGGCGTCGATGGATTGACTGGCGCTGGCTGAGTTTGAACCTGTTGTCGCCAGGTTTTTTCCGCTACGCACATCGCTTAGTGTGTAGTTTTGACCATCCACCTGGATCTGTCCAAGGTCTGAGCTGGAAGACGAACCAATGTTCTGTTTGCTAACCGGCGAAGTGATGACGCCCGTGCCATCCAGCAGCTTGTGACCATTAAAACTGGTTGTGTCGGCGATGCGATCGACACTGCTGACGATCGAATCGATCTCCAGTTGATTCGCCTGCTTTTCCTCGGTGCTGAGTCCCGCATCATTCGCGTTGGCTGTTGCAAGGGATTTGGCTTGGATCAGCAGATCGGAAACCTGTCCAAGGGCGGCATCGGCGGTGTTGGCGATGGCGCTGGCGCGCTGGTTCACCTCTGTTTCCGCTTGAAGTGCCGCGAGGGTGGCGCTCAAGCTCGTCGTGGCGATCAAGCCGGCAGGGTCATCGGCGGCACGGTTGATGCGCTGGCCAGTCGCCATGCGATACAGCGCCTGATCCATCGCCATGCGATTTTGCTGCAGGATGCGCTGAGCCAGAAGATCAGAGACGTTGTTGAGCGATCCGATCATTCGTATCCATCCTTTTGCCAGATCGGAACGGAGTGAGTCCAACTGAATCAGTCTGCACACGACAAGGTTCAGCGCTTGCGGTCTTTAACAGATATGACTGTTAAGGCGGGGGATATCTGTAGCCCGTTCGGTTTGGATTGTGAAATTGCCGGTGAGGGGATCACTTTCGCCAGGTCTGTGGGCGTTTCCAGAACTCGTCATCGCGGCCGTTGTAGAAACTGCTTAAAGCTGCATCCATGACCTTGGACGCTCGCGCTCCGGCTTGACCGGTGCTGGAGCATTTACCCTTGCCCAACAGGTCGTCAACGACCTGCTTGATCAGCGGTTGCGCGACGTGCTGCAGGTCGGGGAATTCGAGCGTCTCTGTTTTTTCGCCAGCCTGAATGACCAGGGGCGAATGCTGAAGGATTTGAGTGGTTATCTTTCCCTGTGTGCCTTCGATTTCGAAAATCTCGTCCTTGGTTGGTCCAGCGAAGTTCCACGATGCCGATCCGATCACGCCGGTGTTTGTACGGAAGCTCAGTGAGACGTTGTCTTCGACCTTGGTTGCGCCGGTGGTGTGAGCGGTGCCGCTGAATTCGACAAACTCACCGAGCAGAAAATCCATGATGTCGATGGCATGGCTGCCGACATCCAGCAGCAAGCCGCCACCGGACTGTTCGGCGTCGAGCCGCCATTCCGGTTTGGGGTCGGCCATGTAAAACTTGGTCATTCGATAACGGCAACCGGTGATGCGCCCGATCCGGCCGGAATCGATCAATTCCTTGAGCTTCACAAAACGAGGCTGAGCTCTGCGGTAATATGCGACGAAGATGGGTCTTTTTGCCCGGGCAAATGCATCGACCATTTGCCGGCACTCGGCAAAGGAGCGGGCCATCGGTTTTTCCATGTGGCAAGCCTTGCCTGCAGCGGCAATTTTGAGCGCGTATTCCAGGTGCGAACCGGGCGGGGTGGCTACGTAGATTGCATCGACCTGCGAATCGTTAATCAGAGCGTCGGCATTGCCGTACCACTTGGGCACGCCGTGCCGGCGCGCATAATCCTGCGCCAGCGAGCCGGTTCTGCGCATCACGGCGACCAGCTCGCTACCCTCTGTTTTCTGAAAGCCGGGACCGCTTTTGACTTCGGTCACGTCGCCACACCCGATGATTCCCCAACGAATAGTCATGATAAACTGCACAAGTTTGTAATTATTGGCCGATTATTCAACTAAGTAGCTCCGAGCGCCGATCTAGACGTTGAATGGATCGAGTCGCAACAAAAAACCTTCCGTGTTTGGGTTTCCTCGGAGCTTTATTGGTCCTCACCTTCGCATGCGGCGGTTGCCGCGGCGATGGTGGCGGCGTTGCACGCTCAACCGGGAATTTCCCCGTCGGAGCCGGTTTTTCCAGGCATCAAATCCTGGTGGAAGGAAAGCCCCAGACCCTCTGGGTCTTTGTTCCCAAACATTACGAGCCCAAACATAAATATCCGACCATCCTGTTCCTCCACGGCTTATTTGAAGCCGGCGACGGTAACGGAAACAAGTGCCTTGCCGGTGGTTTGGCTCCGGTTATCGCCAAGCAAGCCGAAGATTGGCCCTTCATTACGATCTTCCCGCAGTCTGACGGCAATTGGAAGGGCGAAGAGCACGACCAGATCGCCATGGCCGCCCTGGATTTCACTGCGGCTCACTGGTCGATCGACCAGGATCGCGTAATCCTTGCCGGCTTGTCATACGGCGGCTTGGGCACGTGGGAAATCGGCGCCAATCATCCCGATCGATTTGCCGCACTCGTCCCCATCTCCGGGCTTTCCGCGCCCGATCATGTCGAGCGCCTCGCCAATCTGCCAATCTGGGCCTTTGCTTATAGCGGCGATCCGTGGGTCAGCTCACGCGATTCCGAAAGCATGTGCCAGAGCATTCACGATCGAGGCGGCAACGCGCGGCTCACCGAGTTCATCGGCATCGGCCACGATTGCTCGGAACAGGCGATCAACGATTCACAACTCGTCGATTGGATGCTCCATCAGCGCCGCGGTGTGATGCCGGCCCGTCCGGTCAACCCGGCGCCGACCATCAGTGTTGCTCATGTCGAGTAACAACGCCGGTTAACAAACGCTCGATCATCTCGGCGGCTTCGGTCAGATTCCCCGCTCGCGCATTCGTGAATGAATAATCCGCGTCGGCCGTGAATGGCGAAGGAACCGCGATGACATATGCGCCCGCTCGCTTGCCTGCGGCCGCGCCCATGGGCGAATCTTCCAGCACGACGCACTCATGGGGTTTGACATCAAGTCTGGCCATCAGTTTGAGATAGATTTCCGGATCGGGCTTGGCGTTGATGACGTCGTCGCCGGTCTGATACGCATCGAGATAGCGATCAATCTTCAACCCGTTGATCGCGATTTCGACCAGCCGCCTGGACGAATTGCTCGCCATCCCCAGTTTCAACCGGCCATGAAATCGATCCAAAATGGCCATCAGTCCCGGCATCGGATCGACCCCTTGCTTGTATCGCGCGCTCATGATCTCTTCGCGCTGTTCGAGCAGGTATTCGGGGGTCGCGGTTGCGATCCCGCATTCCTTGACGAAGACGGTCATCGAGGTCATTCGACTCACGCCGGTCATGCGGCGAAGCGTCTCGTCCGAGACGCTCGTCCCATACATTTTGGCAAGGGCATGCGCGGCTTGGCAGTACAAAATTTCGGTATCGACCATCAAGCCGTCGAAGTCGAACAGAATTGCGTGGATGCGGAGCAGGTTGCGGTCGTTCAGCCGGTCAGAATTCACAGCGCTAGACTATATGCGCGATGACGCTGGGTGCGAAGCGCGTGCGCGCAAGATGCTTTAGGAGAGTCCATCCCAGCGTTCGGGTTCCTGATCGTCGGGCTCGATGGCTGCGACCTGGGCGGGGTCAATCGTATCGTCCTGGAACATGATCGGCGCGACCATTTGATCGACGACTTCGAGCCAGTTCGTGTCCAGCGGTTCAGTCAGGTTGAGTTGAAGCATTCATCCCTCCGGACTCACACAATGAACCCGAAAGTGGATGCGTGCAAATTGATTTGTCAGTTTGGAAGGCGCGGCAAGATTTGTCGCCGATGCATGGTCGATGTATCGGACGTCAAAAGTGTCGCGCCCGTTACAAACGGACGGTTCAACTCAAGGCTGGGTTTTTTTAGCGATTTCCGCGGTCGCCGCGGTCACGGCCGCCGCCACGGCGATCACCGCGATCTCCGCCGCGTCCACCGCCACCATAACCGCCGCCCCCGCCCCCGTATCCGCCGCCACCACCGCCACGCGGGCGGTCTTCACGGGGCTTGGCTTCATTGACGGTCAGGGCGCGGCCATTATTTTCTTGGCCGTTCAGAGCAGCGATGGCTTTTGCGGCCTCCTCGTCGGTCCCCATTTCGACGAAGCCGAATCCCTTGCTGCGACCGGTCATCCGGTCGCTGATCACTTCCGCGCCGGTCACACTTCCGTGCGCCGCGAACATTTCCTGTAACGCTGAGCTATCCACTGAATAGCTCAGGTTCCCGACATACAATCGCTTGCCCATAAAGGCTCCAAACTACGAACATGAACCCGCCAATGCTTTCGGGGTCCGATGGAAAGGGGCCGACACTTGGCCCAAAAGGGTGAGACTGGAATTCAAACAGTGTGTAACGGGAGGTAATATATCCGAATCCGACCATAACCTGCTCGAGCGACCCAACCGGCAAATCATGCTACCGCCCGGTTTGGGAATTGCAACAATTATCGATTTCCGCCGAAAAACCATCGGCAAGGCCATTGCCAGCAGGAAATCTTAGATCAATAGTTCGTTTTGCTTATTTGGCGTGGGCTATGACATTTCGCAAAGGACACAGAGAAAGACAAGATCAATTTCTTCCTTTGTGCCCTGTGGTTGGCATTTTATCATCTGCGCGGATCTCGATTGTTCGCAGGATCACGATAGTTCACGAACACACCCGGATCCGTGCCGTTGATGTATTCTTCCAGGTTCGTATAGCCGTCATTGTCTTTATCGAGATTTGCGTCGGCTGGATCGCGCGGGTTCAGGCCGTGCGCGGTTTCCCAGTCATCGGGCAAGCCATCATGATCGGTATCGACAACCGGTGGAACCTGTTTGTAAACGGGGAATCCATTGTCGGGGAAATCCTTGGTGGTGTTGGGAATATCTCCCGTGTTGTTTCGGGTCGTATCGGCCACGTATTGAGTGACCGAGTCGCGCACCGGCAGGCTTGCGCCGCCAAAACGAAGAATATCTTCATATGCTTCCTGCGGCGACTGGGTGGATACGGGCGCCATCGCGATTGGCTGTTTGAATAAATTATTCGCGGGCACCTTCAAGACCTGGGTCGAGCCGGCGGGCATGACGTTGTCAGTTTCGTAATAGATTCCACAAGGTCCGGCGGCCTCGAAGCCCCACGTCCATTTGCCGCGTTTTTGCAGATTGCCGACGAAATTCATCCGGGTGTACATGTTGGGGCTTTCGCCATAGCCCGCGCCCCAGTAGTCATACAGGATATTGTTGCGGTAATCGAAATCCTGTCCCCAGACGCGTGGATTGCGGTTGCGTGTGTGGGCCGTCAGGTTGTGGTGCATCGATGAATAACCCCAGCCTGAAACGAAATAGGACATCGAATGGGCACCTTTTTCATGCGTTGAGTTCACCAGCCCGCCGTAAACGTAATTCCATTGAAAGCTCACGCCTTCGCGCAAACCGGGTTTGGTGCCATAGAGATTGACGATCTGGTCGTTGGCGAAGGCAAATTCGCAGTGGTCGATGATGATGTTCACGCCGCTGGCATCGAGTGCGTGGCTTTGATCGCCCATGACGCGGGGCATGTCGCCGGGGCCCTTGATGTCGCCGATGCGTACGCGCAGGTATCGCAAAATGACGTCGTTGGTTTCGATGATGATCGGCCAATTGCGGATGAGCACGCCATCGCCGGGCGCGGTGTTGCCGGCAAGAGTGACAAACGGATTGCGAATGACCAGCGGCGCTTTCAGGCCGATCGCACCGGAGACAGCAAAGACGATGGTGCGCGGGCCGGCGGCTTCACAGGCTTCGCGCAATGTTCCTGAAATGGGCGCTTCCCTGGAAAGGCCTGGATATGCCGGCAGAAGGGGCCGCCGCTGTTCAGGATGAGGCACGCCCGCCCCGTCCACATAAGGCAGCCATTTCTCGGAATCGTAATTGGCGGGAGGAATCGCCGCCTGCCCATAAGTGCCGACCGCTCGGCCAGGACGGTCTTCGGGCAGGTAGTCTTCCAGGCTGGTGACGACAAAAACCTTGCCTCCGCGTCCGCCGCGGCTGAATGCGCCAAATCCTTCCGCGCCTGGGAAAGCGGGCAATCGATTGTCGGCCCGGCCGGCAATATCCTCCGCCGGCTCCAGATCAATCTCCATGAAAACCGTGCCATTGCCCGTGCCGCTGAAATCGTTGAAAGTCAATTGAGTTCCGCCGGGCAATAAGTATTTGTGAATTCGCGGATGCTCAAAAGCAATTTCCTTTGCGCCATACGATTCGAGCGAAGCAACGACTTTTTTGACGTTCGCAAAGATCTCGGCGGGCGCGGTTTCAGGCAGCGTCGGAAAAAGTTGCTTGAACTGGGGAGGCTCGGCGCGGGCAATCAATTGCATGCGTTCAATAATTGGCCTGCCGAGATAAATCTTGATCACGGGATGCGCAGGATTGAATACAAAAAAGTCGATGTCGTATGAAACCTGGTTCCACACCGGGCTGCCCGGCCATTTGCCGGAACGCTCGCCGTTATAGACCAGCGGATTTGTTTCCGTGCCTTGAATGAGCTGCACCTGTTCCGGCAACACCTTGGCTTTCAATTCTCGCACATCCAGATTCCATGGATGATCGATTGAAAGGAGCGATGCAAGCACGGGGAATTGCGCAATCAGCTGCGCGGAGTCTTTGGCTTGTGGAAACCTGGTTTCGATTTGAGATTGTGTCGCAGCGACAGCGTTCTGGCTGATGAGCAAACCTGCAAAAATCAACGACATCAGGGTCGCGCAAAGCCGGAAAAGACGCGAAATTCTTGATTGTTCCGACATTTGAATTCTATACCGCCCTAATTGCGGGTTTGTTTAGTGTTTTGTTTCGGACGCGATCTTTGTTGAGACGGCGATATCGCCTTCGCCGAGCTTTCGACGAAACAAATCGATCACCATGCCATAGCATGTGCGGGCCAGTTCCGGATCGTAACGCGGCCCTTCATCGCGCATGAACGCATGCTGGCCGTTGAATTC
>DASZXJ010000146.1:0-35481 GCA_035545895.1 Tepidisphaeraceae bacterium
CTCCTTGTCCCCTTGTCCTCCCAAATGGGTTGAATTTTCGATTGTGGGTATGGACCGAAACAAGTTGTCAAAGAGCTGTCACAGCGCGCAGCGTCTCCCGTATTCCCTGGTCATGTTGCGCGTTTGGCGCTGAATCGGCGCAACAACCGAAAGATTGAGTCGCTGTCTTGGAAATGCTGGTAAGATGATTGGTCATCACCGTTCGGTATGAATGCGGGTAAAGCCGATATGACGCTCGACTATCGATTCCCCACCACAGGCGCGCATCGAGTGCAGCAGGTTTTGGTGGAACTTAAGAACGAAGCGGAACTCGATTGGGGGATTGCGCTAGCGAAGCTCGTGCTGGGCGTGCCTTTGTGCTTCCTCGGGTCTTTCATCGTCACGTGCCTGACCATCCGACTGTATGGCCGCCGAATCTGGATGCACGGGGAACTGTTTTTGCCGATCTTTGTCGGCGCGTCAGTTTTAACGATTCCAGTCTTTTTTTACATTCAATATCATCGGCCGCGGGAATTCCTTTGGGAAGTGGTTCGCGAAAAGTTCGATTTTCCAAACATGATTCTGCAGGTGCTATTACTCGGCCCCAAGCTCATACTCAGCGTGATCGAGCAGCTCAAAACGGATGAAGATGCCAGCGATGAAACGCTGGCGCTGGCGGCAAGAATCGTCGTTCAACTGATCGATGCCGGGCAATCAGTCGATATCCAGCAATTGCATCATGACGGACCCGTTGAAGAATTCACAAAGGCGTTGCAATTGCTCGAACGCCGCGGATGGATTGGAATCGCGCACAAGCGCAATCGCGTGTGGCTGGGCTCTTCGATCCAAAGACAATTCGCGAATTTACGATAGACCATGGCTGCTGAATGTCGGAGATACCTTTGTCCCCGTTAATCGACCCCAAACCCAACCGCGTTTAGTCACGACGCGTAACGGAGCGCTCGTTTACAATTGTCCAAAACACACTACGCGTCGCAGCTAAACGGTTGAATTTATTGCCCATCCTGAGAATCTGCGTGGTATAATTTCCAGCCAACGGGAGGTGCCCAGTGAATCTCGCATATCGAATTGCAATTGCTTTGATATGGCTTGCGGTAACAAACCGGGCCGATGCGTTGAACTTTCCAACGACCGGGCTGGCGGCGGCCTCGCAGCAGAAGAGTTCTTTTCTCGAAGCAGAGGCGGCTTTTCATCTGACCAGTCCAGTTTGGAGTGGCTCATTGCCAACCTCGTCTCAGGTGCCTTCGCCATCGGACGATCCGTTCCTTGCGCCCGAAAATGCCCTGCAATTGGCGATCCCCCTTGCGAAAGTTACGACTCATCCGTTGGGAAACAGGCTGCGTAGTCCAGTGGTGCTACGCGGATATATCACTGGCCACTATGATACCATTGATCATTATGCATTCTTGCGCAACCAGAACTATCTGGCCTATGCCCGCAAGACCGGGCAGAGTGTTCGCGGCAAGGTTGAAGGACTCACCGACATGAATCAAAAGAACGTGGTCGTTTCAGTCCGCCGGGCCGGGTGGGCGCCCGATCTAATCAAGACTGGCGATCTGGTCGATGTGGCCGGATGTACCGCCGATGGAACATTTCAGATCAATCTGCTCGAGCCGGGTGACTATGTCGTGACGGCCGAGGTCGAAACGCTCGATCCGGCTACACATCAAATCGCAATCACCCAAAAGGGAACAACCAAAATTACGCTCGAGAAGGATAAGGCACTGCCGCCTGTGAAATTGAGTGTCGAACCAATCGAAACTCGCTGAGTCGCATCAAAAATTCATTTCTTCTTCGTGCTTTCTTCGTTCCCTTCGTGGCTTCGTGGCTCTGCGCCATTTTCCGAAATGAGCCTGCGGATTAATCGCCAAGCCAAAATCGGGCGAATAATCGACTTTGTCACATCGCAAATATGGTATGATAAGCAGTAGTGGGAGGCGCTGCGGTGAACCCAACAAGCACAAACTCCGTTCGCTCGGACGGCCGAATCGCAATTTGTATTTCGCTGGTTCTTACGAGTTGGATCGGCAGTATGTGCATTTATTCGTTCTGGGCGGCCCGAGATTACGCAGTGGATGGTGTGTTACGCTCTGTATCGCTGGTGTGCGCGATGATTTTTGTACATGAGCGGGGCTACTCGGCATATCAGCGGCAATTCCATGCGGACAATTCTCTTGCCGATTCAGCGAAACCTCGACGCATGAAAATCACGTGGGAATTGTCTGCAAATTTAATCGGCACGGTTGTTTCAGTTCCGGCTGTACTGGTAACGCAGATTGTTGTCTTGCTCTTTGCATCAATCATTCTTGATGGCGGCCAGATTCTGAACTATTGCTCGGCTGCATTTGTATGTTTTTGGCTTTCTACAGGAATCATCTGGCTAATGCGCACCAATCCGCCGACGAAGATTGATGGCGCGATGTTTCACCTGGGATTTCTCTTGTTGATACCAGTAATCATTCTGGGAGCTCACATCGTCTGGCAGCTCAAGGGCCTGCCCGACTGGTAACCCCTTTGCGTCTTCGTAGCTCTGCAGCTCAATCAAAGATCGATCCAATACCTGCATTTTTCATGTTCGCCGCGGAGATAGAGGGGGTGTTCCGGCGGGACGGGGACGATGCCCACCAGCGTGCCGCCGAGGCGTTCGCAGGTTCTTCGGGATGGCCAATTGTCCGGGTTGCAGGTGATCCAGATGCGTTTCATCCGGTGCATGCGGGCGACGGTGAACAGCAATCGACAGGCGCGTTCGGCGTAGTGACGGCCTCGCGCCGGCGGGTAGACGTTGTAGCCGATGTGACCGGCATACATGTGCAAATCCTCGTTGTCGCCCACGCGCAGGTTGATGCCGCCGGCAATCTGCACCGGCGGCTCGACGCCGCTGATCGGGTGCAATCGCATCCAGAAGTGATAGCTGGGCACCCATCGCCGATCCGAATCCGGCGGCTGCAATCCGCCGGGCGCGGCGCGCAGAAAGTCCAGCACGCGAGCGCGGTTGATGGTGGTGGCGGATGGATCGGTCGCGGACTTGGGATGCGCACAGGTCGCCAACAAGGCATCCACCCAGCGGGCATCGGGGGGCACCAATTCCAATTCACGGTCGACCAGCGCGGGTATTTGAAGAAACGCAAAAGACACAACCAATTAGAGTAATCAGTCCCCAGCGGTTGACAATGGCGGGAAACCCTGAGGTTCAGCGCATAACCCAAACGATGCAATACCTGCGCGACGATCAAAACATTCGAGAGCCCAGCGGCAAGGTCGCGGGACGTGGCAGGATCAGGAAACCAATATCAGAACGGCAGAATCTTGATCTGCAATGCGCTGGCGCGAAGGAACAGCACGATCAGTCCCATGAGGACGGCAATGCTGGCGGCTGCGGTCAGGGCTGTATAGACGTTGCTCGTCGGTGCGACGGTGACCGTCTGAGGAGCATTGGCGGCTGCGCGTGTCATTGGAAAACTCCCATGCAATTTCGGAATGCGGATTTCGGATTTCGGAATTGAATTTCAGTCCGAATTCCGAAATTCGCAATCCGCAATTATTAAAACTGCGTCTTGACGTCGGCGCCTTTGGCGATTTCGTTGACGCGCGGGCCGGTCAGGCGGCCGGTGGCTTCGTTCAGATCGACGCTATCCACCGTAAACAGGCCCAGAAAAGCGCCGGTTTCATGGTTGATGACCTTGAATTCCATGCCCTTGGTCACATCAGCGGTGCTGCCGACGGAAATCGCGGCATAAAGCACGCCACGAATCGGGCGGACATCCTTGATCGTGCCGTTGATGGCTGGTGCGCCCAGGCGAGTGCCGGCGGAGGCGAACTGGGCGGTTGAAACGCCTGCTTCACGAAGCATCGAAGTCTGCCTGGATACCTGGTTCTTGGCTTCGGTGAGTTGCTCGGCCAGCAGCTTGCGTTCGCGTTCGGTGACGTCCAGGCGATTGGTCAGGTCGGTGACGGTTTGATTGAGCTGGGCATTTTGCGTGACCAGCTTGTCGCTGTTGCCTCGCAGTTCGTTGACCTGTTCCTGAAGCTTGCTCTTGGTGTCTTCCGAGCCCTTGAGCGCGCCGCTGAGGGTGGTCACACTGACGGTCTGAATATCCAATTGCGAGCGGAACTTGGCCAGCTCGGCGTCTTTCGAATCGATTTGCGCCTGGAAGGCGTTCATCTGCTGCTTGGCCTGCTCAAGCTGCTGGGTGCGCTGGCGGACGGTCTCTTCCGCGACGGCCTTGGCGGCTTCGGCGTCGCTTTGCGCCTTGTCGCTGCGCGCCTTCTCGGCGGAAAGCTGACGGCTGGCGTTGTCGGCATCCAGCTTGTAGTTGTGAACCTGGTTGACAAACGCCACCGTGCCGGCTGTCAAAAGCAGCGACAGAACAACCAGCAAAATGACGGATGCTTTGGTAAGTGGACTCAAGGGCGGCTCCTTGGACGTAACTGTCCCAGTGGTGCTATTAGTTCTATGGTGTTGCTCGCAAAGCCGGCGCTAGAACCTCGGAAATAACGAACAATCGGCGCTGTTAAATCCTAGTCGGATGGCCTTGGGTGTCAAGTTTTTTCGGGCGTGCAAACAGTCACAAGTGAAGGTCCGGAAAAAGATTATCAACTGTACTTCGAAGTATCCCCGGCGTGTGTTCACGCCGGGCCAAATGTGCGGGTTCGTCACATGCCGGCGGTGCCGGGCGGTTTTAGCTCCAAAACCGCGGTCGCCGCCGCCAGACGGACTGAAGGCTCGGGATCTTTCAACAGCGTCGCCAGGCTGGACTGGGCATCGGAACGTCCGATAGCCCCCAGCGCCAGGGCCGACAGAAACCGGTGTCGCGGCTCCTTGCTGCGCGTGCTTTGCATGGCAACGGTGTAGCCATCGTCCATCCCAAGCTCGCCCAGCGCCCGGGCCGCAACCAGGCAGACCTCGGTATACGGGCCGGTTAGTTTGCCTCGGACATAGGGCTCGACCCGCCGATCCTTCGGCCCGGTGATCGCCTGCAGGCAATACATCTGGTCATCCGCAAACTTGCTGACGCTGCCTGCCACCAATACCTGCAGCGCCTCTTCATCCCCCATGATCCACATGGACTCTGCCACCTGAATCCGCACATCGGTGTCGGGATCGTTCACCATCAAGGCAAGAATCTTCAACGCGCTCTTCTCGCCAAGCCTGCCCAGGACCAGCGCGGTTTGCTCGCGAATGCGTGGGTCGGTGCTCTTGGCGGTCTTTTCAAGATCATGGCTTAAACGGACATCGCCCACGCGATGCAGCGCAAAACGAGCGCCAATCTGCACTTTTTGGTCCGGGTCGCTGGCGAGCGCAAGAAGCTGATCGTGAAGGTCCTTCAATTGAAGCTGCCCCGCTGCCATGGTGGAAGCGAATCGCACAACTGGGGCTTTATCCTTCAAGCCGGCCTGCACAATATCGTGGGCGTCGGCGCCAAGGGTTTTTTGTGCGGCTTCGATGGCGTTGGCGCGGATGATCGGATCGTTGGAAAGAAAGGCCTGTCGGATTTCGCGCTTGGCGGAATCAGCCAGAGCAGCATCGATGGGTTCGTTCTTCGCCGGCGGCACGGCGGGAATGGGCGCCGGAGCGGGCATCGACACATTTACCGGCGCGTTGGATTGAGGCTTGTCGTGTGCGCAACCGGCCGCCAAACCCAACACGCACACCAGAGCCGTCGTTTGTCGATTCATGTCAAACCTCGCTTGGGATTCAATGCCCATGCCGCCCACGCCAGTCCTGCGTTGGCGGGCAGCGCAAGGGCGATCATATTTCCGTTGATCTGGTTCATCATCGGCAGAAGCTTCAGAAACAGTCCCAAAATTGAACAGCCGAGCATCAGGGCCGTCAACACCCAGGCCGCTTTTGCCGGCTTGGACCAACCGCGCAAAACAAAGGGCCAAAGCACAATCAACGGCATCGCCAGCGGACTGAATTGCAGCACATTTTCATTCGGATGCGTGGCAGCGTGGTCGGTGCACGTCCATGCATAGATCACAAACCATCCCGCAAATCCCGCCAGAAACGACCACGCGGTCGCCAGGCCGATGAAGCCCCATCGTATCAGGCGATTTTTCATGATTGAGCGATTCAGACCTTTGCTGCGCCATCGCGACAGCGCTAAGCCGCAGGCGGCGATTGCTCCGCCGAGCATTGTACCCGCCAGGGTAAACCAGCCGACCCAATTCGGAGGCTCTTCGCGAACGAAAACGTGTTTGCTGGCGTTGAGCACGATCTCGTTTCTCACCAATGGAACTTCGCGACCCGATTCATCCGTGATCGAAATCTCGTTGATCTGCTCGCGAAACCGCATGGGGATGAACATTTCATCCCACGCGGAAAGCTTGCGATCGGTCGGATGACCCAGCACGTAATTCAACGCGATGTATAAAAATGGATCATCCGCCATCAGGCGATTCGTTTCAGAGCGAAAAGTTAAATTCGACGGCTGGGTGGCGGCACGTTTTTCAATCTGTCCGCCCAGCGCCTTATCGACGGCATCGCGAACGCGGGTCGAGCAGTTGTCACGGAAATAGTCGTAGCGATATTCGCGATTTTCCTTCTGTGAATTCCAGATGCAATAATCCATCAGCGCCTGCACCTGGGCAGGGGACAGGTTCAACTCCTGTTCCCAGATTGTTCGATCCGCATCGCGATAGCCATCGATTACTTTCTGAGCTTCGGTGGTGCCGCCCATCGAATACCAGAGCCGTCCGCGCAGGAAATTGAGATAAAAATTGGGGGCCTCAAAGTCGAAAATTCCCCAATTAAACGCAACATCGTCATACTTATCCGAGGCATGGCGGATTTCGAGCATGTTATGCCCGAATTTCTCCCAGGATTGGTCTCCCGGGCCGATGGTTATGATATAGGCCGTCGGCGGCGCGCCAGGACCCGATGCCGGTGCAGCGATCTGCATGGCGAGCAAAAATATGAGGTTCACCACAACCCAATGGTTGAGGTTTACCGGGGCCGCGTCAAGCGTATGACCCAGGCAATACCAAAATCTTCGCCGGTTTCACGCCGCAAGCTTTGGGCCTGGCGCATCGTTCGTGCCGTTCTTCTGGTTTATCTTGGCGTTATGCTGGTCATTTCGATGTTGCAGGAATTGCTCATTTTTCCGGGACACTCCAGCCAGGGGCAAAAGTACGCGCAGATCACTCCATCGGCGGATAGCGAACTCGTGCCTCTCGATACTTCCAACGGCGATCGCATTTTCGTCTTGTTCGGCAAAGCGATGAATGCGGATGGCTCAATTCGCGACGACACCTCGCGCGCCCCCACCATCATCATGTTTTATGGCAACGCGATGACGCTGTCGGACATCATTGGCTTGTGTCGAAGCTGGCGAAAGCTGGGAGCCAATGTGATCGGCGTGGAATTTCCGGGTTACGGGATGAGCAGTGGCAAGCCGGGTGAACAGTCGTTTTACGCCGCCGCCGATGCGGCGTGGGAATATCTCGCGAAACGACCCGATATCGACCCATCGAAAATCATCCCCGCTGGCCTTTCCATCGGCACGGGCGTGGCGGTGGAGTTGGCGGCGCGCAAGCCGGCGGCAGGCCTCATCCTGCTCGCGCCATTCACCCGCATGATCGACTTGGCCCACGATGTTCTGCCATGGCTGCCAATCTCGACATTTCTGCGGCATCACTTCGACAACCAATCCAAAATGGCTGATTTGAAGATGCCCATCCTCATCGTGCATGGCAATCACGACAGCATCATTCCCACGGATATGTCGCGCAGGCTTGCTTCGGCTGCGACCAGGGCGCAAGTCACCTCCGTATTTCTCGATTCCGACCACAACGACCTGTTGGAAAAGGGGCACGAGCAGATTGATGCGGAAGTGGGCAAATTGATCCGGTCATTCCAGCCAGCTCGATAACATCACGTCTTTACATGCGGGCCGCCGCGCGGGAAGTTAATGGGCAATGACCTTCAACATGTTTTTGCAAGCCAATCAACCCGGTAAGCTTTACCGAGCCGTCACGATTCTCGTGCAGGTTTTCCCACGGCTGCTGGGGCTGATGTTCCTGTATGCAGCCGTTCTAAAATCGATCGATCGGACAAACCTACAAGCGGTCTTGAAGTTCGATGGATTCTCCAGGTCGATTTCCCCGGTGTTGGCATGGATTGTCATTGCGTCTGAAGGGTTGCTCGGGTCGATGCTTATCGGCTTATCTCCCAGGAAATGGTTGCTGGGCGCAGCGGCGGGGATGCTCGCGATTTACACGGGTCAATTGATTGTTCTGGTTGCCTCCGATGGGGCGCCCGATTGCGGCTGCATGCAAATATTGACGTTGATCGAACAGCAGCAGCGCGATCGACATGACAATATCATGGGACTGTCGCGCAATATCGTGCTTCTGCTGGCATTGGCAGCGACATGGTTGCAGGTTCCGCCTCGAAACAAACATCCAAGGAGTTCAACGTGAGTTCACCACGCAGACGCTATGCCCAAGTTGGCCTGGGTTCCCGAAGTTCAATTTACAGCAACGCCATTCTCAAGGATTACGCGGACTCGTCCGAGCTGGTCGGCTATTGCGACACGAACCAGACGCGGATGAATTACTGGAACAACTACTACACGAAAACGCTTGGCACAAAACCGGTTCCCACATTCCGTGCCGACCAATTCGAGGAAATGATCAAAAAACAGAAGGTGGATTGCGTGGTCGTGACGAGCATCGACCGCACACATCACACCTACATCACCCGCGCGATGGAACTGGGCTGCGATGCGATCACCGAAAAGCCGATGACCATCGATGCGGATAAGTGTCAGGCCATCCTCGACACGCTCAAACGCACGGGCAAGAAACTGACGGTCACATTCAACTATCGATACGCACCGCGCAATACCAAGATCAAGGAATTGCTGGCCAGCGGTGTGATCGGGCAGATCAAGAGCATTCATTTTGAATGGCTGCTGGATACGACGCACGGGGCCGACTACTTCCGGCGATGGCATCGCGACAAGCGCAACAGCGGCGGATTGATGGTGCATAAATCGACCCACCACTTCGACCTGGTCAACTGGTGGATCAATTCAACCCCAAAAACCGTCTTCGCGCTGGGCGATCTGGTTTACTACGGCCGGGCCAACGCCGAAGCACGCAACGAACAGCGGGCTTATGAGCGGTGTCACGGCGCGCCGAGCGCCGAAGGCGACCCGTTTGCCATTTATCTCGAAAAAGATGAATCAATGCGCGAGATGTATCTCAAAGCTGAACCGGATGATGGATATATCCGCGACCGCTGCGTCTTTGCCGATGGCATCAGCATCGAAGACGACATGGCGGTGCTCGTGAAATACAAGAGCGGCGTGACGATGTCCTACCATCTGACCGCCTACAGCCCATGGGAAGGGCTGCGCGTCAATTTCAATGGCACGAAGGGACGCCTGGAATATGAAGTCGTCGAAAACAGCTATGTGAGCGGCTCGGCGCGCGATATCAACCGCCCGGAGATTCGCAGCGCCAGCGAATACATTGGCCCGGAACCGACGACGATTTTGATCCGTCCGCTTTTCGGCAAGCCGCAGAAAGTGGACCTTGGCGAAATCCGTGAAGGCGGGCACGGCGGCGGCGATACCCGGCTGCTTCATGACGTTTTCGCGCCCGTGAAACACGATGACCCGCTCGGACACCGAGCCGATCATGTGGCGGGCACCATGTCGATTCTGACCGGGATTGCCGCAAATAAATCGTTTCAAACCGGATTGCCGGTCAATGTGGATGATCTTGTGAAGTTTTAGTGCCGATATAACTGACGATGCAGCAAAGCACTGCTCAGCTCGTCAGCGGCAAGGATCACTTCAACCGCATTGTCCTGAACGGCATTTGCAAGGCGAAGGTGTCGATCGACATCATGACGGCCGACTTCAAGGCGATGCTCGTCCCCGATGGATTAAGCAGCCGCGCGAGGTCAATCGTTGAGGTGTTTCGAAGTCTTGCGCGCAAGGGCGTGGAAATTCGTCTGTTGCATGCCGGCGTGCCCAGCTCAGCCGCGCTGAGCGAGCTGAAGCGCGAACTGCCCGAAGGATTGATTATCCGCCGCTGCCCCAGATTACATTCCAAAGCGGTCATCATTGATGCTAAGACGATGTATCTGGGCAGCGCGAATCTGACCGGCGCGGGTCTGGGCGCCAAAGGCGACAAACGCCGCAACTTCGAGATGGGGATCTGGACCGACCAAATCACTTTGATCGAGCCGGTGATGGAAGAATTCAACTCGCTCTGGGAAGGCCGGCACTGCGCGGGCTGCGGCAGGCGCGATGTGTGCCCTGTGCCACTGGAAGAACCGGCATTATAAACCCGAATATCGAAATCAGAATGACGAAATCAATAACGAATGACCCAAATCCGAATTCGTCATTCGGATTTCGTCATTCATTCGTTATTCTGGTTTGGTCATTGGTCATTCCGCCGACCGGGTCGTCGGCAGTTTTTTATTCGGCCCCGGCTTGCCGCGATTCACATCCCAGGTCAGAGGCACGTAAGGCGTGTTGTTATCAATCTTCGCATCGATCGCCCGGCCTGGATATGCAGAAGGCCCTTCCAGATATCCGCTGAAACGGTTGTTGATGATCTTGCCGAATTTGCTGGTGTTCAAAATCGCGACGTGGTTGCCCATGCGCGAATAATTGTCTTCGCAGATCACGTCGGTTCCACCAAGTTCGAAGATGATGCGCACCCCCTTGCCATCCGGTCTTTGCGGGGCAAAGCTCGTGTTTCGACGCACGCGCGTGCCCACCGAAGCGTCGGAAATGATCGAATA
Source organism: Tepidisphaeraceae bacterium (assembly GCA_035545895.1). Classification (GTDB taxonomy): domain Bacteria; phylum Planctomycetota; class Phycisphaerae; order Tepidisphaerales; family Tepidisphaeraceae; genus DASZXJ01. The sequence continues at coordinate 10,766 of DASZXJ010000146.1, forward strand.
GGCGAACGTGTCATTGTTGTCGTCAAATCGCGACGTCATCACCGGGTTTTCGTAATAATTGTCCTGCACCACCGTGTTGTGCCCATTTCCCTGAATTTCGACGCCCATGCGATGAAGGCCGGAAAAATAGTTCTGCTCGATCAGCAGATCCTTCGCATCCTTGCGATGGGCGATGAGGTGAATTCCTTCGTTGCCGTTTTTGAACTGGTTAAAAGCGATGGTGAAGTTGCTCCAGTTATAGCCGTAAATCGCGTTGTCGGCCTTGATCGGGTCGAAGACGCAATTGGTGATCTGGCTGTCCTGCAGGCCGGTGTTCAATTCAAACGCGTTGGAGTGATCGTCCGTTTTCAGTTGCAGATCGATCCAGCAGTTGTCCACGACAACCGCTTTGACCATTTCGTCGTTGGGCCGATCGGCGTAGAGCGCGCGACCCTGAAAGCTGAGGTTGCGCAGCTGCAGCCCAGCGCCATGAAATGAAAAGACGAAGACTTCCTGGGTGGCTTTGAGAATGGTTGGAGTGTCTGCCACGACATGGTCGCCATCCCATCGCAGTTGGGTCGAGCCTTGGACAATCTGGCCATCATGCGGGTTTAGAGTTTCAGAGATTTCAATCGTTCCCGGGGGCAGACGAACAACCTGGCGAATCGCGGCGGCATCGAGCGCACGTTGAATGGCGGCGGTGTCGTCCAAGCCATCATCCGGCTTGGCGCCAAATGAACGGACATCCAGATCAGCCGCCAATAGCGTCGCGGGCAGAAGGACGAGAATGGCGACACAACGACGCATGAATGGATCAGTGTATGCGGCAGAAGTGACAAAAAAAGAGCCGGGCGCGGCTGGTCACAAATCCGCGCTCGCTCCCTACGGCTCTCCAGCTCCGGAAGGCAACTCCCGGTGGCGTTCGCCGAGATACCGAACTGACGAAAGCATTGTCTGATGATCGATCGAAAACCGCTATTGGCCTAAACAGGCTTTTGCGATAAGCAATTAAATCAACAGGACTTATATCATCCATTTCGCGGCGACGGCATTTCCAATAGAATTCCCGCCATGCGTCACGTGATATCTGCTTTGGTGATTAACGAACCCGGTGTCCTGGCCAACGTTGCAGGCATGTTTGCCGCTCGCGGATTCAACATCGATTCGCTCGTGGTCGGCCGGACTGAAAACCCCGATCTTTCGCGAATGACGGTTGTCGTCGATGCCGATGACAACACCCTGGAACAGGTCCGCAAGCAACTCGGCAAGCTCGTGCCCGTCGTGAAAGTCCGCGATTTTGAAGGCACATCCTATGTCGAGCGCGATCTGGCGCTGATCAGCGTCGGCGTCGGTCCTGAAAAACGCGGTGAAGTCATCGAAATCGTCAATCTCTTCCGAGGCAAGATTGTCGATATCGGCAAGCAAAGTCTGATCGTCGAACTCGGCGGCACGGAAGACAAGATCGAAGCATTGATCGAATTGCTTGCTCCATACGGAATCAAGGAACTGGCGCGCACCGGCGTGATCGCGATGTCGCGCGGCAACCAGGCCACCAAGGAAGAAACCACTGAAAAACCCAGGCAGCGAAAACGCGCGCTCGGCGCTGCATCAGGCCCGGCGCTGCCGCCAAGCTAATTGGAATTCGCAAACGATCAGGGTTCCTGAGTTGTCAATCCACGCGCCTTGAGCCAAACCATCAAATCCCCCGTCCAAGGCAGCGGATGCGCATAAGGCGGGTTGCGATCGCCCAACCCCAGGCCGTGATTGCCGTGCTCGTAAATATGCAGTTCAAACGGCACGTTGTTCTTCTTGAGCGCATCCGCGAAGTTGATCGAATTCTCAACCGGCACGGTACGGTCGTCGCGCGTGTGCCAGATGAAGCAAGGCGGCGTTTTGTCCGTCACCTGCAACTCGTTGGAAAATTCCTTGACCAGTTCCGGCGAAGGATTGTCGCCAAGCAACCCGCGGCGCGAACCGGCGTGCGTATTCTCGCCCATGGTGATGACCGCGTAACACAAAATCCCAAAATCCGGCTTGGAACTGATTTTATCGATCGGATCGGCGGCATTGGCATCGCCGGCGTCATAATGCGTGAGCAGCGTCGAAGCCAAATGCCCGCCCGCCGATGAACCCATCACGCCGATCTTGTCGGAATCGATCTTATATTTCTCTGCATTGGCGCGCACATATCGCACGGCCCGGGCCACATCCTGTTCCATCGAGGGATGATGATAGCCGTCCGATGCCAGGCGATATTTCAGCACGAATGTCGTGATCCCCCGCTGATTCAGAAATACAGCGTAATCGTGTCCTTCATGGGCCGCGAGATGCTGATATCCCCCGCCGGGAAGGATGATGATCGTGCCGTTCTTGTCCGACGCCTTGGACGAAATGAAAGGCGTAAGCGATGGAATATCCTTCGGCGCAGTCCCCAGCGCGCCGGGCGCGCCGTTGGGCCAGAGTGGAATCTCCGCTTCCTGAGCAAAACTTCGGATTGTGGAAGTCAGCATCGTCAGCGCCGCGAGACATACAATCTTATTCATGAATACGCTCCGCAGTGCGCGACAGCTTATATCCAAGCCTCCAACGAAAAAAGCCCACGGCTAAGCCGTGGGCTTGGGGCTTGTCATCCTGAGACGGCTGTTAGTTCGTCGCAGGATTGTTGTTGTCATTGGCAGCTTCCTGCTCGGCTTTTTGACGCAGGACGCCTTCTTCCATGAGTTTGCGAATCTTGGTCAGAGCCTTGTTCTGGATCTGACGGACGCGCTCCTTGGTCACGCCGATGATCTTGCCGACCTCTTCCAGCGTCAGCGGGGTTTCCTCCGCCTGCTGCCAGTTGAAGCGGCGACGGATGACGGTCTGTTCCGTATCCGACAGATCAGCCAGGTTGCGATCGACGATCTGCTTAAGCTCGTCAATGCAATCCTCTTCGACGACATCTCGCTTCTTGTCGATCCAGTCGCTCTTTTCCAGGTCGGGTTCAAACTCGACCGGGAACCGCGTGCGATGGCGGCTGTGCTTCATCGCGGTGCGCGAGAAAGCCTTGAGAATCGCTCGGCAGGCGTACGTGCTGAACTTAAAGCCGCGATCGACGTTGAATTTATCCACCGCCCGAAGCAACGCCATGTTGCCTTCCGAGACGATCTCGGCAAAGTCCACATCGCCCAGCCGCGTGCGTTTGGCCATCGCCAATACCAAGGCCAGGTTCGTTCGAACCAAGTATTCGCGATAGTGTTCGAATCGGCGGTGCCATTCAACGACATTTTCAGCGGTCTGCTTGGTCAGCCCTTCACGTTTGACCTTTTTCTGAAGCTGCGAGAGGCGCATCTTCGCCAGGTTAAAGCGAAGGAACATCAATCGCTCTTCCGGCGCCTTCATGAGCTGGGGCGCGCCGGCGGAAATTCCATTGGCAAACGCGTCATCGCGCGTCGGCTGATACCAGCTCGTCAGGGGCAGGGTCCGTTCCGCATCGGCTGTGAACAGTTCCTGTTCAATGCCCTTGCGGTGAAAGATCGGGCTGTCCATGAAGGCGTAGTTTTCCGCAAGCAGACCTTCCGCGCGCTTACGCAATCCGCGCGGGATGGGGCTTTGCTTGGGACTTGTCTTCCTGCTCATCATTACAGTGGCCACGACGGCCTCCTTCTGCTGGGTCTTTTTGGCTCGCTCCGCGAGTCCAAACGGCATTGTATCCACATTCCAGCGTTTATACCTTCAATACGTTGCTCGCGCTCAGTTGGTTCTTAACATAACCTCTTGTAAAAAAAGACCTTAAATTCGCCTATCCATTCCCTGCCATTTTCAGTCATTCCTGTCAGTTCAAATCTTTCGCTTTGTCCTTTTAGATGCCGCGGATACGATCCAAGGCACGCGAAGGCGTTACACACCCATGGATAAGAAAACCCTGTGCCTGGGCGGAAGTTTCAATCCGATACACCATGGCCACCTCATATGCGCCCGCGCCGTGGCTGAATCCATCGGGTTTGGCCGTATATTGATAATTCCCACGGGCCAGGCGCCACATAAACCAGCAGCACCCGAGCAAGCGACCAGCGCGCAACGCCTGCAAATGTGCAGACTTGCAATTGAATCGCTCGATCAAAAAACCGGCGTATCTTTTGATGTCAATGATCTCGAAATAATTCGTCCCGGTCCCAGTTATACGCTTGACACAGTCCGCGAATTACGTCGCCAGGGATGGTCAAAAGTTCACTGGCTCATCGGCGCGGACATGCTTAACTTTCTGCCAAAATGGCATAAGCATGCTGAGCTTCTAAGCGAGGCTGATTTCCTAATCATGGCCCGCCCCCGGGAAACGATCGACTGGGTGTCCCTGCCCAGTGAACTTCACAAATTAAAGAACAACGTCATCCCCGCCCCGTTGATCGATATCAGTTCCACCGAAATTCGCAAGCGTGTCAAACAGGGTTTGGACATTACCTATCTGACGCCGCCGGCGGTTGTCGATTTCATCCACGCGCATAACCTCTACCGGGGCTCATGATCAACTTTTACGACATCGCCTATGGCTTGGGGGTCGCCGCCAGCGCTCCGTACTGGGCGATTAAACCCTCGGCGCGGAAGAAAGTGCTGGCCGCCTTTTCGCAGCGCATGGGCGATGTGGCGCATCGAGAATCGGATCAGCCCGCCATCATGATCCATGCGGTGAGTCTTGGGGAGATCAATGCAACGCGCGCATTGGTGGATGCGCTCAGCCGCGAGCGGCCGGATCTGCACATCATCATCTCCACCACCACGCAAACCGGTTATGACCGCGGCCAGCAGCTGTATGGCAGTTCGTCGAACGTCACCCTCATGCGTTTTCCGCTGGACTTCACCGCAGCCGTCACCCGCGTGCTCGATGCGCTGCGGCCTAATCTGGTTGTCCTGATGGAACTTGAAGTATGGCCCAACTTCATGAAGCTTTGCCGTCGGCGACACATTCCAGTTGTATTGGCCAATGGGCGACTGACCAGTTCCAGCTTCAAGAAATACAAGCTTGTCAAACCGATCTCATCGATCATGTTTGGCCGGCTGGCGAAGGTTTGCGCTCAGGATGAAACGTACGCGCAGCGGTTTGAGCAGCTTGGCGTGTCGCGCGATCGCATCATCGTGACCGGCACGATGAAATTCGATACCGCCCAGGTGGCCAATCAGGTTGATGGCGACCGCGCGCTCGGTTGGGTGCTGGGTCTTTCCAAGGGCGACGAGCCAATCTGGGTCTGCGGCTCGACCGGGCCGGGCGAAGAGGAAATCATCCTGCGCGAATATCGCCAGCTTCTGGCGACGTTTAGAAGATTGCGCCTGGTCATCGTCCCGCGCAAGCCGGAACGCTTTAACGAAGTCGCGGATTTGATCAATCTCTCAAAGTTTCCCTGTCATCGGCGATCGCAGAACCAGCCGCCCGCGCTGGACGCAGCCATACCCGCGGTCATTCTCGGCGATACGATGGGCGAACTGCGGAAATTCTATAGCCTGGCGGATGTCGTCTTCATCGGCCGAACGCTGGTGGACCTGGGCCCGCGCCAGCACGGCAGCGACATGATCGAACCGGCCGCCCTCGCCAAGCCGATCATCGTCGGCCCATACACCGCCAACTTCGACCACGCCATGCGCCAACTTCGCAGTGCCGACGCCGTCCTGGAAGTCCGGGATGGCCCATCGCTGGCCGAAAGCGTCCGCATCCTGATCTCCACCCCCGCCGAAGCCACCGCCATGGGAAAACGCGCCCAGCAAGTCGTCCGAAACGAACAAGGCGCGACACTGCGGCATGTGCAGATTATTTTGAATGAACTGATGGCTTGCCAAACGCCTTTAACGGGTTGATTGCGCATTTCCTGACAAGTTGCGCGCCAAGAACCATGGTTCATGACTTCAAAGCGTATTAGTATTGACGGGTCCAAGTTCTTTCGTTTCCATGCCGACCATCCGCACATCTCCGCGAGCCATTATTCGTCGCGACAATCGTTATCTCGTCGTGCGGTATCAAGACAGCGCGGGCCATTGGTTTGTCTTTCCCGGCGGCGGACAAAAACACAATGAGGACCTGCATCAAGCCCTGTTGCGGGAAGTCGAGGAGGAGATTGGCGTCGTGCCGACCATCGGCCGATTGCGGTTCGTGCGCGAGTGCATCGCCGATCGAATACCCGAAAGCAACTTGTCGCCGGGATTTCATCAACTGGAAATTTTCTTTGATTGCACGATCCCCGATGGCCCGGTCGTCAGCGGACCGGCACCCGATCCGAATCAACTTGGGGTGGACTGGATGACGACGAACGAATTGCGCGAAATTCGGTTTTATCCTCAGGCGATCGTCCACTTGCTGAACGACGACCGAGCACAATTTGTTGGAGCGTACAGATGATCCGCTCTCAACATGCGAGATCACTGATTAGAGACTGCGCGCAATACCCGCACGCCTCTTGATTGTATTCGAATCTCCACGGGCGTAGCGGATATCCGTTTCGCTACCCGGCCCGAACCCCGTCTCAGTCAGTCCCCGATATGCCGTGAGCGCTTTGTCTACTAAGGTTTATCAAGGCGTGAGTGGTCCGCAAGGGAATGGGAATACACACGTCGATTGTAAACGCCGTATCCGTAAAAAGTGAATATGAATCAACTGGTTAGCGGCTGGTTCGATCGGCCTGTTTCGTGGCGCGTGCAACGACAACAGGGGATTGAACAAGCCGCCGAACAAGGAGCTTTTATGAAAACGCTCAAAATGCTCATGCTGGCCACGACATTGTGTCTGGGGATTTATTCAACCGGCTGCGAAGTATCGCACTCCGAATCTGACAAGCCAGGCTGGTTTGGCGGCAATAAGCACGAAGAAACCACTGTGACGCGCAATCCGGTGACCGGCGACACGAGTGTCAGCCATTCCGAACAGCGCACTTCGCCATAAGTCTGATGAGCAAGAGCCGCGAAGCACGAAGGAACACGAAGTTGGACGCGAAGAAAATAGAATTGGATCACTTCGTGCTGCCTTCGTGTTCTTCGTGCCATCGTGGCTCTGAATTTTTCGAGGAACGGGTCATGGATAAGACAGTTCGACTGATATTGCTTGTCGTCTTGATCATGTTATTAATCGGCTCACTGCCGGCGTGGCCTTACAGCGCGGGCTGGGGACCTTATCCGAGTGGGGGATTGGGATTGGTGTTGCTGATCCTGATTATTTTGATGGTGCTGGGGAAGATTTAATAATTTGGTGATTCGAAAGAGAAGAAACGCGGCCCCATGGGTCGCCGCTAAACGCTGGACGGCGGATGTTGGAAATTTCGTGCGCGTCTTAGCGCTGCAATAGTTTTTGCAGCGCATCGGCGACGGCGGTCGCGTGGCGCTCGGTGGCGCTTTCGCCCATCAGGCCGATGCGCCAGGCTTTGGCTTTGTATGCGCCCAAACCCCCGCCGATTTCGATGTTGTATTTTTCGAGCAATTGCTTGCGAACGACCGCTTCATCGACGCCCGCCGGCGCTGCAACCGCATTGAGCATCGGCAATTGATGGTTCGGGTCGGCCAGGTAAGTCACGCCAAGCTCAGCCAGTCGCTTTTTCAATAATTGATGACTCTTCAGATGCCTTGCCCATCGCGCGGGCAGGCCTTCTTCCAAAACAAGCCTTAATGCTTCGTGCAGGCCATAAATCATGTTGATCGGCGCGGTGTGATGGTACAGCCGATCGTTTTCCCAATATTTACGAACCATGCTCACATCGAGATACCAGCTTTGAACAGGAGTCTTTCGCGATGAGATTGCTTGTTCGGCAGCCGGACTGAACGTCACCGGCGACAGGCCTGGCGGACATGACAGACATTTCTGCGTGCCGCTATAACACGCATCGATACGCCAGCCGTCGATGTTCAAATCCATGCCGCCCAGACTGGTGACCGCATCGACGAGAAGCAACGAACCGGCTTGATGAACGATCTTGCTGATCTGCTCGATGGGCTGCCATGCGCCGGTGGAAGTTTCGGCATTGACGATGCCGACGACCTTGAATGGCCCATTCTTTTTGATGGCTTCTTCGACCTGCTGCGATGAGAAGACCTGTCCCCAGGGCACTTCGATGGTGGTGACTTTGGCGCCGGCGCGGGTGGCGACGTCTTTCATGCGCGCGCCGAACACGCCGTTGACGCAGACCAGCATTGCATCGCCGGGCTCGATGAGGTTGACGACGCAGGCCTCCATCCCCGCCGAGCCCGTGCCGCTGACCGCCAGCGTCAGTTCGTTTTTGGTCTGAAACACCGCCTGGAGCATCGCGCGGATGTCGTTGAGGATGACCAGGAATTGCGGGTCAAGATGCCCGATGGTCGGCCTGGCCATGGCGGCGAGCACCCTGGGATGCACGTCGGAAGGACCAGGGCCAAGGAGCATGCGCGGAACGATATTCAGCGGTTGAATCATAGAAAATACCGCCGGTATCGTACCGATTTGCCAGTTGAACTTAAATGACGTCGCGCTGGGGTGCAGGGATGTAGGACATGACCTGTGCGATTTGCGGCTGCTGCATCGTATGGACGGGCATGCCATGAGGAGCGCCGATTGTTCCGCGATCGACGAACGCGCCGGTCATCCAGATGGTTGTGGGCCGCTTAAGATTGGTCTCGCCGATCAGATGCACGACGGCCTGGGCTTTTTGCTGCGACGAGATGAAGTGCCCGCTGCACGGATAATCGCCCCAGCCCGAACCGATGGCGGCAAGGGAGACCCGCTGCGGCGTGGGGATGTTGTGCTGCTTGAGAACATTGCGCACTTCAACCGCCATCCGGCGGGTGTCGCAGATGATCGCGGTTGCGCCGTGCTGTTCGACACCGACCGCCACGTCGGCGGGAAACACGCCATCGACAACCGCATCGGTCGCGTAACGCCGCGCCGCGCGACGAATCGCCTCGGCGACGGCCGTATGCCCGCGGCGCTCGACCGCGAGAAATTTCCTGTGTCCGGCGAGCATCATGTCCCGCGCCAGACAAGCTCCACCCAGGGCACGATCAACCAGGACCGCGTTGACGGAATACGTCGAGGGTTCGCGGCCAACCAGGACCACCGTGAGATTGCGCACAATCAAATCGCGCAAAAATGTCTCCGGTGTGTGCGACGACATGTCGATGACCGCCTTGACGCTGTTCAGGAAACTCGGCCGCAGCGAAGAAGTATCGTGGGCAACATGAACCGCCGGGTGCATGCGGCGGATATGTTCGAGGATCGCCGAAGAAGTCTGATCCTCATCACACAGGAGCAGCCAGCGATCGTTACTCGAGGTGCTTAAATCGTTGCTCCCCTTGACGAACGTGCCACGGCCGATGCTTCGCTGAAGCAACCCTTCGGCGGCGAGATCGGTCAAGGCCTTGCTCAGGGTCTTGGCGTTGACATGAAATCGTTTGGCGAGCTGACGTTCGCCCGGCAGCTTTCCACTCAGTTCGCCGCTCGCGACCGCTTCGCGGAGACGTTCGCGCAGACGCTGGAACTTATAACTGAGCCGTGAGGCGTCTTGATCCGAGGGATTACCTTCATCAGCAACTTTGCGAGCGAAGTCCATGCGTTTGGTCCTTACTTGCGTCAATGCCGATACAGCGCGGCGTGATAGAAACATCAAACACTAAAAGCGTTACGTTTATCGACCACCACAACCACCTGCCTGAAGGAAAGAGCGAATTCGGAGCAGTTCACAATGCGACGTAAAGCCTTTGCCAGTATAAAGGAACAAAAATCTATTTTTCTATATATATGGCACCATATTTATCAACTTGCGTCATGATGATCAAATTTGTGGGGTGCTTGCAATAAGGCCTTTAATTCCATACACTTCTCGCCCCGAATTGAACGTAAAGAAAGGTCCGTATGCCCCGCGTTTGTCATTTTACAGGTAAGAAGACAACCTTCGGCAACCAGATCACCCATCGCGGCAAGGCCAAGTACCTTGGCGGCGTGGGAACGAAGATCACGGGCATCACCGCCCGCAAGTTCAGGCCGAATATCCAGAAGGTGCGCGCGGTCATCAATGGCCGGGTGACCCGCATTTCCGTCAGCACCAAGGCGATCCGCAACGGCTTGGTGGTTAAGCCAGTCCGTCGCAACTACAAGCCCGCAAAGAGCGCCGCCTAACCCGTTTTAGCAGCGGCCCGCAGGGTCCGCGTTGCAATTCTCCAGTAATTCAGAAAATAAAAAAGGCGTGGTCACCCAAACGATTGACCACGCCTTTCTCTTTTTCTGAGACTCGTGCTTTCTTACGTGATGATGATATCGCCCAGCACCTGACCCTTGATGGTCTGTTTCTGGATTGCACCAGCCGTGATGCTGGAATTCACCTTCACATCGCCACCAATCGCCAAAGTGCCCAACGTCTTGGCGACCCGGATCTTGGCGCCAGACAGCACATTGCCGGAAACGACGATTGACCCGACGTTTCGGCCGCTGAAGATATTCGGCGAACCGATATCCGTGCCGACCTTGATCGATTGAATATCCTGTGAGATCACGATGGTCGCAAACAGGCTGTGCAAGGTCGTCAAACTCTTGAGGGTTCCGCCCGGCGCGGTCATCTTGATCGACGTCGTGCCCAACAGGGCACCGGCCGAAATACTGCTGATAAGGCTGCCGACGTTGATGGCGGTGTTCTGCACATTCCCGCCCACGGCAAACGAATCCAACTTACCAGTTATCAATGCCAACCCGTTGACCTGTTCGTGTGCAACAACCGATCCCGCTCCGCCGGCGAAACTGATCCGCATCGGGTAGGACGGAGAACCGTATGAAATTCGCGAGGTCAATCCGGTAACCGGGTCGGTCTGCATGACATAGCGGGCATAAATTCGGTACGCATCGACCTTGCCAATCTTGCCGCCGCCGGTGAATTGCGAATCCTGGATCAGGCCTACATCGGTATTCGTGCCGTTGTATGGCTTGGCGGCGGTGGTGCCCATCGCCTTGTCCAAGTCGTTAAAGGCATCCAACGTCTGGCCGGAGAATGGGTCAATCGTTGTGGATTCACTAATGCGAACAGAAGGACTGAAGTAGCTGGTCGGCGTATGCCGTCCATTGCCGCGAGCGGTCACAGAGTTCAAATTCTGACCAGTTTGAATGGTTGACCCGCGAACACCATACCCGTCGGTGGCAATCGCGCCGACAGAGCCGGGGCCGACGGTGCCAACCACGCTATTGATCAAACCAAATCCGCCATTTATTCCGATCGATCCGATATTGGATGCGAGGAACAGCGATCCCAGAATTCCACCCGTCCCGTCCAATCGAATGCTTCCCATTTCCGTAAATTCACCCGGGAATGCGGCGGTGTGACTTGGTCCGGTCGGCCCGATTTTTGAGACCGGGAACTCCAGTGCCTGTGTATAACCCGTGCCGCCTGCAAGAGCAGTCGAAGCAACCACTTCGACGTTGGCGTCGATGATCGATCCGCCATTGAGTTTGATGCTGCCAAGGAAATAGGTCGGCGTACGCTGGGTCGCCTGGGTGATTCCATCAGCCAGGAAGATGGCCGCCCCGGTGATCGGATCGACCGCCGCTTGTGAAACAAAAGTGGTATTACCCAGCGCGATAACATCGCCGCGGATATCACCCGAGCCGGTGACCGAGTCGATGATTCCATCCGCGAAAACGCCGGAGCGTGCAAACGATCCGCTGCCGCTGGAGGCAATGCCTTCTCCAATGGCGACATGTACGATATTGCCTGTGATCTGGCTGCCCGTGCCTCGCGAAACGATCGGCCCGACGATTCCTTCAAACACGCCGGCGATGTTCTTGCCATCACTGTTGGCGCCAATTGTACCGATGTTGGTGGCGTTGACGTTTCCGATGGCTCGCCGCGCCAGCATGCTGTTGACGTTGCTGACGTTGATGAGGTTGCGCTGACCAGCGCCTGCCGGTGTATTGACCGCAAAGGGTAACGCTGCGGCGGTGCCGGTGATGGGAGTGCCGCCCTCGACGGCGGCGCCGGTGTGGCTCACCGCCACGCCGATGTTCTCAGCGGTCATGCTGAAGATGTTGGGACCGGCCGTGCCATTGGTCGCGCCGCCGATATTGACAATTTCGCCGGTTGTCGAATTGCTGATGCTGCTGATGTTCATTCCGGTCGTGAAAGCGGTGATGTTCCAGATGTCGATCGGCGAAGACCCCTGGAAAATCAGGTTCTGATCACGAATTGGATTGGTCGAAGTCGACTGATCCGTGAGCGTATAAATGCGATTGAACGGCGCCAGCGTAAACGGCTGGAAGGTGAACGAATCGCCGCCCGTGAATCCGCCGGCGCCAACTATGCCAGTGGGCGGCACGCGGTTGAGATCGATATCGCTGATTTCAGCGGTGGCGCGGCCGTTGGTGGAGCTGCTTTGGACCATCAGCCCGCCGCCGCCCGGACGCGCCAGTCCGTCGGTCGTGTCATCGACCGGCGTGACGGTGACGCGCATCAGAACAACGCCGGTCTTATCTCGAACCGGATAGGTCAGGATCGACAACGCCGGTGGATCAAGATACGGCGAAAGCGCGTTGGGATTGGCGGGGAAAGTCGTATTGGGATCCCGCGGCAAGGGCGTCAGGACCATTCTCGCCCCGGAGTCGTCGACCACCGTTGTCGAGGTGCCCGGCGCAAAAGTTCTTTCGGCATTCAATCCGTTACCGAAGAAGGGGTCGGAATTAACGAAGGCGGTCGGTTGAATATGGAAATAGCGAACATTGCCGCCCTCGCCGGTGGTGATCGCCAAACCATCGACAGCCGCGACGGTGGTGGAGGTGGTGGTCACATCGATCAAATCGATGATGCCATCGCTGCCGACATTATTGACGTTGGCTTGAATGATTGGCGAGGAGGAATGGAATCCGCCGATGATCTGCGCGCGAATCACGCCAATCGCGGCGTTAGCCAGATAATCGCCTTCCAATACGCCGGCACAATCCACCGTTTGGATATTGGTTCCCACCGCAATGGTGGGCGAAGTCAGGTCCAGCGAATCATCGGACGTTGGGAAAATCGAAACGTCATCGTTGATCGACAAATAGTTGGCATTGGTGGCGGCAACGTTGGCGCCGGTGGTGCGCAGCAGGCCGATGCTGCCTTTGCGAATTAAAAGATCCGGGCCGCTTTCATCGTCAAAGCTTGTGCTGTTCAGGTTGGAGAGCCCTATGGAAACAGCGTCCATTGAACGCAAATTGCCGGCTGGAACGTACCAGGGATTGGAAACCGAGAAGATTTGCGCACCGGCGTGGATCGCGCCGACATCGCCATGAAGAACTTGAATGCCAACGGCCCCAGAATCCAGGGTTGCGATGTGTTGATTGACGCTCAAGCCGCCCAGCGCGATATCGCCGGGCTGGGTAACGCGCAATTCGTAAGTGCTTGGAATAAACAGTGTCACGGATTCCGCGGGGGTTGTTCCGGTCGCCGCATCCGCGGTGCCGTTGAAATTCAGATCGCCAAATTCCGCGACGGCAATTCGATACACACCGGGTATGCTCGCCTTGATCTGAATGGCCTTGTTGACGCGAGAAAACTGTGAAACATCGGAATAATCGGTGGCAATCAATCTGCCGTTCGGATCGAAAATGCCGAGCCTCGGATGATTTGACGCATCCGGTCCAAACAGTGCGGTCACGGAATCAAGCAACTGAATATTGACAGTTTGGCCGGCGAGCAATCCGATTGCGTAATAATCGACGCCATCATTGGTGGCGGGACTCGATACCGTCGTCGAATTTCCAAGAGATCCGAAAAGTTGAACCACATTTGAATCACGCAACTGCTGGCTTCTGAGCGTGCCGACGTACTGCGCGGTGGCGAAGGTGTCGTTATTAAACCGCGCATCCGCCTGCAGTTCGCCGAGGGATATGTTGTTTCCGAAATCCCGCACATCGAAATAACTGATCGCGCTATTGTTGGCGAGAGTGGCGCCGCGGAATTCCAGTTCATGCTGGGCAACTCCGAGCCCTGTCACCGTTGTCAGATCATGAACCGTCGCCTCGCCGAGGAATGAATTGTCCGCATGGACATCGCTGGCGCGGCCATTCACATCGAGTTGAAAGCCGGTCTTGTATTGAACGCTTTCGAAATTTCCCGCGGTTGCGCCGGCACCCAGATTGTTGACGCTCAGGGTGCCGAAGGAGTTGGCGGAAATCAGGTGCTGGATATCGCCGTCAACATGGAAATTACGCTGAACAAACGCTGAAGCCAAAACGTTTTGCGTATTATAATCCGATGTATTGGCAAACTGGGAAATTCCCGATGCGTCACCGGTGAGGATATTGCCAGCGTAGAACGTATCGATATTGCCGCCGATGCTGACATAGCCGGTGACGGTGCCGCCAAAGAAGAATTTGTCGAAGTTGTTGCCTGGCGTCACGATCAACCCGGACAATATTCGTCCGGCCGAGGAGGGTCGCAAACCGAACCCTCGCTGATTCGAATAAATCAGGGGAATGCTGTTTGAGGGCGCGGTCAGGGTATTGAGCGTTTCAGCGCCAAGGTATGCCCCCCCGTCGCCGGGAGTAACGACGACCGAGCCCCCGCCAAAGGCGTCGGTAATTCGCATCCCAATTCCACCGCCGAAGGGTGTCATTCGGTCGTTATTATTGATCTGCGAAATCGAAATGCTGCAATTGGCATCAGCATGCAAAACATAAATATTGAACAGGAATGCGCCAGCGGTCGCATTGGGGACCGTATCAGGAACCAAATCCGTCAACGTAACCTGACTGCCATCAAAGGCATTGGGGTTGTATTGCGCTCCGATGAACTCGGCGGTCAGGTCGCCGGTCACCGATATGCGGATCGTGGCGTTTCCGTTGGCCTGCTTATATTGAAATACGTTGGTGCCTTCATATACCGTGGCGTTTGCGGTGCCCGGCACAATCGTATTCGTAAAAAGGCCATGAATGACCGATGTCAGCATCTGGCGCTGCTCAAGGGCCTCGCAGGTGGCTGCGGCAGCGCGTGTGATCTTGGGTGATTGGACGGAACGGCGGCGGTACGGCATGCTCGGTCCTCTTAGGTGTTGATCAAAGTTGCGGGATGAGGTGTGATTCCGTCCGCACCGCAGTCCCAAATCCCGTGTTCCGATCCGTCGCGTTCTATCACATAGAACCCAACAGTGTCAACGACTTACGAGAATGACGACAGGGCCAAAATACGTCATGTATCGCCACTCTTGCGGGGGGGCGGTCGGTTCCGGTAAAACCACCCTCAATGCCTCAAAGCCGCATTACATCCGACCAGATACGCCACGTTGCCAAGCTCGCCCGGCTGGCCCTGGACGAACTCCAAATTGCCCGTTTCTGCGGACAACTTGATCCGATCCTGGACTACATCGCCAAGATCGGACAAGCCAACGTCGAGGGAATCGAGCCCATGGCCCATGCCGTTCCCTTGAGCAACGTCCTTCGCCAAGACCTTGTCGAGCCCGCTCTGCCCCTGGATCGGGTCCTGCAAAACGCTCCCGATACGGATGGTCCGTTCTTCAAGGTGCCCAAAGTCATCGGCGGCGACGAGGACAGTGCCGGATGAAAGCGACCAACGCACTGATCTCTCTACCCAGTTAGGGACGGTACGGATCGCCCAGTATTCCAAAATCCACCGCCCGGAAGGCAAAATGAAGCTTGATACGCTGATCGACAGCCGGGATGCCATCCGATCGAAAAAAATCAGTTCGGTCGAACTGACGCGCCAGGTTCTGGACCGTATCGAAAAACTCGAACCGACCATGCAGGCATTTAACAGCGTTTGGCCGGATCGCGCGCTGGAGCAAGCCAGAGCCGCCGACGCCGGACAACGCCCCGGCGAGTTATCGGGCATTCCCATCGCCATCAAGGACAACATCTGCACCAGTCACGGGCTGACCACCTGCTCATCGAAGATGCTGGCGAATTTCAAAGCCCCTTACGATGCGACCATCGTCCAAAAACTCGAATCCGCCGGCGCGATCATTATCGGCAAAACCAACCTCGATGAATTCGCCATGGGCAGCAGCACGGAAAACAGCGCAACCAAGATCACGCACAACCCGTGGGATACCGATCGCGTGCCCGGCGGTAGTTCCGGCGGCTCGGCGGCAGCACTGGCGGCGGGAATGTGTCTGGCCTCGGTCGGCTCGGATACCGGCGGATCGATTCGCCAACCGGCGGCGCTCTGCGGCCTCGTGGGACTCAAGCCAACATATGGCCGGATCAGCAGGTATGGCCTGGTCGCGTTTGCATCATCTCTGGATCAAATCGGACCGTTTGGACATACCGTCGCCGATGCCGCGCTGATGCTCAACGTCATGGCCGGCGCTGATCCGAAAGATTCCACCTGCATGCCAACCGCCCCGCCGGACTACCTGGCGCAACTCGATCAACCGTTGGCGGGTTTGCGCATTGGCGTCGTCAAGGAATACGATCTGGCTGAAGGAATCGACCCGCAGGTGAAATCGGCGGTCGATCAGGCCATCAAAACGTATCAATCGCTCGGCGCCACCGTCGTGCCCGTGAGTTTGCCCCACACCGAATATGGCATCGCGGCCTATTACGTCATCGCGCCCTGCGAAGCTTCATCAAACCTGGCGCGATACGACGGCGTGCACTTCGGCCATCGCACGAAAGAGCCGGTCAGCGACATCATCGAACTATTCAGCAAGAGCCGTGCTGAGGGTTTCGGCCCGGAAGTTCAGCGGCGAATCATGATCGGCACATATGCCCTTTCCAGTGGATATTACGACGCGTACTACAACCGCGCCTTGAAGGTACGAGCGTTAATCAAGCGGGATTTTGACCGCGCTTTCGAGCAATGCGATGTCATCGCCTGTCCCACTTCCCCGACCGCGGCGTTCAAGATCGGCGAAAAGAGCGGCGATCCGCTACAAATGTATCTAGTGGACGTTTTCACGGTGACGTGCAATATTGCGGCCCTGCCGGGAATCAGCCTCCCCTGCGGATTTACCACCGGCCCCAAACCCCTTCCCATCGGCCTGCAACTGCTCGGCCCGGCGCTGAGCGAAGAAAAACTGTTGCGGATTGCCCACATATATGAGCAGAAAACGGACTGGCATCTCCGAAGACCAATGCTATAATTTTTGCCGTGCGAGGGATGCGCAAGCGATGGATCGCAGTGGCTGTATTGCTCGGCCTGGTCGGCGGAGTTGGGGGATTCACTTTCAAGTATGGCGAAGGACTGAGCTACTTCTCGACCGATCCGCGTGCCTGCACCAATTGCCACATCATGAACAGCGAGTTCGCCTCCTGGAGCAAGGGGCCGCATAACAATTTGGCGGGTTGCGTCGATTGTCATCTGCCTCACGAATTCATTCCCAAGTACATGGCCAAGGCCGACAACGGCTACCGGCATTCCAAAGGTTTTACGCTGCAGAATTTTCACGAGCCGATCATGATTACGCCGCGCAATGCGCAGATTTTGCAGGATAACTGCCTGCGCTGTCACGGCGATTTTGTGCATGACATTATTCAGGGAAGCAAGACGGCCGAGGATGCCGTGCAATGCGTTCATTGTCATCGCAGCGTCGGACACGGCGCGCGAGGCTAAGTGCGGAGGAACAACATGGCTGACACAATTCCGCCCTCAAAATCGGGCATTTCACGAGCTTTTTTCGTATTGATCCTGCTGGTCACAGCCGCGATCGGCTTTGCTGTCTCCATGCTGCTCACCAGCATTTTTGAACGCAAGCAGGAAGCCAAAAATCCCTACGTTCGCCTGGTCGAGGTGAACGAGGAAACAACCGACCCCAGGTTCTGGGGCATGAACTGGGAACGCGAATACAAAGCCTACCTGCGCACCGCCGAAAATACTCAAACCAAATTTGGCGGCTCCGAGTCGTTGCCGCAGGAAAAAATCGATCGCGACCCGTGGCTGAAGCGCATGTTTGCCGGATATGCGTTTTCCCTGGACTACCGCGACCGCCGCGGCCACGCCTACATGCTTTCCGATCAGGAAGCGACCCGGCGCGTCACCGAACGTCCGCAGCCCGGCGCGTGCCTGCAATGTCACACCTCGGTCATTCCCACCTACCGCCGCCTGGGTGATGGCGATGTCATGAAAGGCTTTGAAGTGCTTGGCAAGCTCTCTTACAAGGATGCCCATGCCGAGGTTGAAAAAACCGGTTCATCCAATCCCGTGACCGGCGGCACGGAAATGAAGTTTGAACACGTGGACGGCATTCATCCGGTCGGCTGCGTCGATTGTCACAATTCCAGGACAATGGAACTTCGCGTGACCCGGCCGGGCTTTATTCGCGGTATCGCCGCGCTGGCGACCAGCGATCAGCCCGTGCCGCACATTCAAAGCATCGAACGCTGGCGCAAGACCAATCGCGCAAAACCTTATGATCCGAACGTCGATGCCACCCGGCAGGAAATGCGCTCCTTTGTCTGTGGGCAATGTCACGTCGAATACTATTGCGGCCCCAAGACCACGCTGTTTTATCCGTGGAATGAAGGGCTTCGCGTCGAGCAGATCGAACATTACTACGACAATTTCAAATTCCCCGACGGGCATCGATTCTATGACTTCCAGCATGCCGAAACCGGCGCGGAAGTGCTCAAAGCCCAGCATCCGGAATTTGAAATGTGGAGCCAGGGCATTCACGCGCGCAGCGGCGTGGCGTGCGCGGATTGTCACATGCCTTACGAACGCCAGGGCGCGATGAAGGTCTCCGACCACTGGGTGCGAAGCCCGCTTTTGAATGTGTCGCGCGCCTGCCAGGTATGTCACCCGTATCCGGAAAGCGAAATCCAGGCGCGGGCGGAGGCCATTCAATCTCGCACACACGATCTGCTGGAACGGTCCGGCACAGCCGTCACCGACATGCTCGATGCAATCGCGGCGGCGAAGAAAAACGGTTCCGGCCCAGAGCAACTCGCCGGCGCGCTCGCGCTTCAGCGCAAAGCGCAGTGGCGGCTGGATTTCGTGGCGGCGGAAAACTCAATGGGCTTCCACGCCCCCGCCGAGGCCGCGCGAATTCTCGGCGAATCGATCGATTATGCCCGGCAGGCGCAACTTTTGGCCAAGACAGCACCTTCAACGCAGCCGGCCAAGTAATTTTTTATTTATGCCGAACTTTCATGGCCGATACAGCGAATGATTGGGTAGGCCTGTTGTAGCGGGCCTTCGCTGCATGCCGAATTTTAACATCGAAACCCTGGAATCCCGTGAATTGCTCGCCGGTGTCACCCTGCTCATTCACGGCCTGGACGGAAACATCACCGGCTGGGAAACCGCCGTTGCTGATGATATTGCGCTACGCATCGGCACGCCCCAGGTTTCGCAATATGTCCTGAAAATCAGTGGCGACAGCGACGGAGACCCTTTTGTCAAATCGTTCACGTTGCAGCACGGACCGCAATTAAAGGAGACCACGACCGCCGAAGCCGTCGTCAAAGTCGATTGGACCGATGTGGACAGCGGCCTTCCGTTTACCGGCGACGTCGGCGATGTCATTGCTGATTATCTGCTGACTTCGCACGGCACGATGCCTCCCCTGGCGCAGTTGCCGATTCACCTGATCGGCCATAGCCGCGGCGCCTCGGTTGCCACCGCGATTTCGGAAAAACTCGGCAAGGCCGGCGTGTGGGTCGATCAGCAGACCTATCTCGATCCGGTCGCGCTTCCGCAGGTGCTTGGATTTGGCGATACGCCTTTGAAAATCTTCAGCAACGTCATCTTTGCAGATGATTACTGGCGCACCGACGGAAAAGACAACTTTGACCCCGATGGTTCATACGTCAAAGGCACGCACCAGGGCAATCTGAACGATATCGTGCAGAAGCAATTCATCGGCTCAGCACATATGTCCGTGCCGGCCTATTACGATGGCACGATCAATCCCAATGCGATCATGGATCGA
Source organism: Tepidisphaeraceae bacterium (assembly GCA_035545895.1). Taxonomy (GTDB): domain Bacteria; phylum Planctomycetota; class Phycisphaerae; order Tepidisphaerales; family Tepidisphaeraceae; genus DASZXJ01. The sequence continues at coordinate 30,569 of DASZXJ010000146.1, forward strand.
GACGAGCCGATTTTCCCATCGTGGTATGGGAACACCGCCGCCAAGCCGCCGCGAACATCAACCGGGTTTTATTTCAGCAGAATTCGCGGCGGCGCGCGGCCGGCGGACGGGCTCGTCCCCGGCTTCGGAGGCACCGCCACCCGATCAAGCGTCAGTTCCAGCCGTAAACAATGGGCCAACGGAGGCGGGCTTGATGTCTTCGGCGGAAGCTCGTTTTCCGTAGGACAAAAACTGACGGTTCGCTTTGTTCATCAGGATTCGGACGGCCCCAGCAACGTCACCCTTTTCCTCGATTCAGACCGAAATCCCTATAACAACAACGTCGCCAAGGTGATGCGGCGATTCAATTTCGACAAAACCCCCGCGATGACCGTGGCCCACCTCTCCGCGTTGACCGCCGGCACGGCTCCGGGAAAATACTATGTCGGCGCCTATTTCTCCGACGCCGACGGCCACGCGCGATACGCATATACCACCAGGCAGATCACGCTCGCCTAATGGAATTGGGTAATGGGTACTGAGGTCCGTTTGGTATTGATTTATTTTAGTCCCGCCGCTTGCGGTGGGTTTGGCGCTCGAAAACCCGCCGCAAGCGGCGAGGCTAAAATGAACCAATCTCAAGCCAACCCATTGCCGGCCACCAAAATAGCTTTGCATATTTCGCAACAGGTGATACCATGAAACTTAATCGTGCTTCGGCGGGCGGCTGAAGTATTTTTCTTTCTCTAACTCGATTAACTTAATCAGTAAACAGTTACTCACTTCACTTCTTTTGAGAACGGACCGGCGGATTCCGCCGGAAAAGCAGTTGAGTCAGTTCCTTAACTGACTTTGGAGGGACAAGATAATGCCTCTTTCACTCCGCGCCGCAGAGCGCTTCAGTGCAGGCGGACCGCGCCATCAATTTGCACTGGAATCCGTCGAATCGCGCCGGCTTTTATCCGCTGTTTATCCCACCGTGTATGAACAATACATGGTCGAGCTTTACAATCGCGCCCGCGCCAACCCCGCCGCCGCGCTTGCGCCGTACGGCATCGATGTCAATGAAGGACTCGCCGCCGGGACCCTTTCTACCGCTCCCAAGCAGCCGCTGGCGATCAATCCGAATCTGACCGACGCGGCGCGCAGCTACGCCCAGTGGGTCATCGACGCTGATGCGCAGTTAAGTCATATTGGTCCTGACGGCACGTATTGGGTGTCCCGCATGGTCAATGCGGGTTACGTGCTGAACACGCCATCAGGCACGGGCGAAAATGCCGGCTTGACCTATGCGGGATGGATCAACGATTACACAACCGCGATTTCCAATCAGTTCGCCGACTTTCTCACCGATCTCAGTCTGTACGATCGCTATCACCGCGTGAACATCATGAACGCGAGCTACAAGGAAGTCGGTTCGGGCCTTGGAATCGGTCCATATTTTGGCGCAACGGGCATGACCACGATCCAGGACTTTGCATATTCCGGGACGGGCAGCTTTCTCACCGGCGTGGCGTATGCTGATTCAAGCGGCGACAATTTTTATACGCCCGGAGAACAACTCGGCGGAATCAACATCACGGCGCTGAGCTACAGCGACGGCACGCAATATACCACCACAACCTGGTCTTCCGGAGGATATTCACTGCCGCTTCCCAACGGCTCATACAGCGTGTGGGCTTCGGGGCCCGGCCTCAATGGATGGGTGCGCTACGACAACGTCACCATCAACGGCGAAAATGTGAAACGCGACTTCAGGCCTGACTTGATTCGTCCCGGCGACTTGGGCCCGCCAACTTTTGCGATGCTGAGCGGCGGCATCCTCGCGATCGACGGCACGGCCAACGACGATTCGATCTCGGTCAGCATTTCAGATCGCGCTTATGTCTCGCTCAATGGCGCGACGCTCAATTTCGATCCGGCTCTGGTCAGCCAAATCGTCATATCGGGCAGCGATGGAAATGATTACATCAATACATCCCAAGCAGGAACCATTCCCGAAACAATCTATGGCGATGCCGGAAATGACACGCTGATCGGCGGAGCCGGAAGTGACTTAATCTATGGCTATCTGGGCAATGATCGGATTTATGGCGGCTCGGGCAACGACGTGCTCTTCGGCGAAAAAGGCAACGATTCGCTCTTCGGCCAGGATGGTAACGATATTCTGGATGGCGATACCGGCGCGGACCTGATGATGGGCGGGCTGGGTAATGATACGGCCGACTATTCCAGCCGCTCCGGCAATCTCAATATCACGCTGGGCGATCGTTTCGGCGCCGCCAACGACGGCGAAGCCGGCGAAAACGACAACGTCCTGGATGACGTCGAAACCGTTCTCGGCGGCGCGGGCAACGACATCCTCGCCGGCTCGCCCTCCAATAACTATATCTACGGCGGCGCCGGCAATGACACCATCACCGGCGGAACAGGCAATGATTCCATTTTCGGCGCCGACGGCAACGACTGCATGTATGGCGACGAGGGCAGCGACTTCCTCAACGGCGGAGCCGGCATCGACGAAGCTCACTACGATTCGCTCGACCTGCTTGCCAATTGCGAAGGTTGGTTCCCCATGATTCCCGGCCAACTGATTATCCGCGCCACCGCCGGCAGACAGGCATTCAGACCCATCGCCGTGCTGTAGCCGCCCCAAAATAATGATGACATTGTCGGACCATCAAACGTTGAAATGTGTTGCCTGGTGCAAAATGCCTTCCCCCCTCTGATCGGTCAAAACGATGCTTTCGTGCATGGGCAATTAGCCTCACGCGAGATCTTGCCCAGGTCTTTGCGTTGACGATTATCGACTGGGCATTAATCCCCATTCATTGCTTCGCCTGACGACTCGATATCGAAGCTGGATAACAGTTAAGACGCAATTGTTGTCCTTTTGAGGCTTGAGCTGGAACGCGCGACCGGTCCGGGGGCAGGCGAAGATCGATGGGAGCGACATTTCATGAAGATTCGGCAGCACATATGGGTGCAAGGCAAAGGTTTTATTGAAACACCCGTTCGGGAAGGACAAGACGAAGCCCAGTTGGTGTTGGTATTCGGTTCTCGCGAACTATTTGAAGAACCTGCGCCAATGGAAGAGATTCGCTCGCTATATCCGGATGCGCAGATCATCGGCTGCTCAACCGCGGGCGAAATCTGTGGCACCCAGGTGTGGGAAAACACGCTGGTCGTTACCGCCATATCTTTTGCACATACCACACTGAGCACGGCCGAAACCTGTCTCGGCGAAACCACCGGCAGTTTCGCCGCAGGCCAGCGCCTGGGCGCGACATTGCCGGCCGATGGCTTGTCGCATGTGCTCGTGTTGTCGGATGGATTGCATGTGAATGGAAGCGAACTGGTCAAGGGATTGGCTGGGGCATTGCCACCAGCGGTTGCCATCACTGGCGGGTTGTCCGGCGATGCGGATCGCTTCAAAAAAACGCTCGTCTGGTTCGATCACACCGCTCGTGAAAACCGGGTGGTCGCCATCGGCCTTTACAGCAAGCACCTTCGAGTGGGCTATGGTTCACTTGGAGGTTGGGATCCGTTCGGTCCGGAACGGATCATCACTCGTTCGCGCGGAAATATCCTGTACGAACTCGACGGCGAATCGGCGCTGGCGCTGTACAAGCGATATCTTGGCGAACACGCAACCAGCCTGCCCTCCAGCGGCCTGCTGTTTCCGCTGAGCCTGCGCGACAATTCATCGCAGACCGCCGTGGTTCGAACCATTCTTGCGGTGAATGAAGCCGACCAAAGCATGACGTTTGCGGGAGACATGCCCCAGGGCATGAAAGCGCGACTGATGCGCGCCAATCTCGACCGCCTGGTGGATGGCGCGACCGGCGCAGCCTCGACTTGTCGCGGCGCATTGCAAAGTCGCGATGCCGAACTGGCGATTCTCATCAGCTGCGTCGGCCGGAAACTCATTCTCAAACAGCGCACCGAGGAAGAGGTGGAAGGCGTCCACACCATCCTCGGCCCCGGCGCGGCGATGACCGGGTTCTATTCCTATGGCGAGATCTCTCCGTTCACGCCCGCGGCGCGATGCGAACTGCACAATCAAACGATGACCATCACCGTGTTTTCGGAGGCGACGTAGCATGCATCCATTGCTGGCCCGACAACTCAAGCGACTGGTCGGCGAGCAAATGCTCGACCCCGCCGCCATTCCCTCCCCGTGGAAGGAACTGGTCGCCGCCGTCGATAGCGCCTATATCGCCGGCGACGCGGATCGCGCGTTGATCGAGCGGTCCATGGAAATCGCTTCCGAGGAACTGTTCCAGCGCAATCGCGAACTCGTCGTGAACAATGCCGCTCTGGAAGCGGCCAAGATCGAGCAGCGCAAAGCCCACGATGAACTCGAATTTCGAGTTGCCCAGCGCACCGCACAACTTCGCGCCGCGATGGAACAGGCCGAAGCTGCGAACCAGTCCAAGAGCGCATTTCTGGCCAACATGAGCCACGAAATTCGCACGCCCATGTCCGCCATCCTCGGATATGCCGACATGCTCCTTGCCGAGGATCGCTCGCGGCAACAGCAGATCGACTGCATCCAGACCATCCGCCGGCAAGGCGAACATCTTCTGGCAATCCTGAACGACATTCTGGACCTCTCGAAGATCGAAGCCGGTAAGCTGCTCGTCGAAACCGTCAATTGCGATCCCTGCCGGATTGTCGCCGATGCGCTTTCGCTGATGCGCGTCCGCGCCTTGGAAAAGCAACTGACCTGCGAAGCGCTTTATGTCGGGCAGATTCCCAAATCGATCCGCACCGATCCCACGCGACTGAGGCAAATTCTGATCAACCTGCTGGGCAACGCGATCAAGTTTACGAAAAGCGGTGAGGTGCGGCTCATCGTCAGTTTCGACGTGGAAGCTCCCAAAACCGCGCCGCGCATCAAATTCGAAATCCAGGATAGCGGCATCGGCATG
>DASZXJ010000147.1:0-3241 GCA_035545895.1 Tepidisphaeraceae bacterium
CTCCTTTGTTGCGCCATGCCGACTCATTTCGCGCAATTCCCAAATCCGCAATCCGCAATCCGAAATCTAAAATGCCCACGTGTCATCTGTGAAATCTGTGGATCAAACTCTTGTCTGTAGGCTCCATGAAACTGCACAAAATTGCGCGCCATATGACGAGTCGGACAAGCGGATTGGTCGATGAAATGCGCTAAATCTTCTCGCATCTGCGCGTTTCCCGCGGTCCTGGAGTCACTGTCGCGATGGCGCAAGCGGGTTTCGACGTCGCTTGCGCCATCACGAACCTTTTGAGCGAAGAATGAACCTCCCCTGACTTCTCTCGAAGTTTCACGAAGTGGGATGGCCACGATCGTGCTCACTTTCTTTACCTTCCATCGGGTTGCCGCATTCCGGGCAGCGGTCAACCGATGCGCGAAGGTCATAACCACAATGTGAGCAGAGATTCAGTTCCCGGATTCGCCTGAGTTGATTCGCTGCGCGCAGCAATCGCCAGGCACAGGCAAAAAATAAAATTGTTGCAGGCCAAATGGGGAAGGAGAATTCCAGCCGACCATGATGCGTGGGCAATTGGATCGACAGCCAATCGAGTCCCAGTCGATCCCGCCTATCAAGACTCAGTTTATTTCCAAGACCATAGGGGGTACTGGTGATATCTCGGAATCCAAGAAAACCATATGAGCTATACTTCAGTTGGCCGGCATTGATGATGACGCGGCGATCCCAGCCGCCATGCTCGCCGCTTGGGCTTACGGTGGGTGTAAATAATTCCAAACGCAATTGAATCGCGATGCTGGAAATGAAGACAAGCATGCTCAACGCCGTCAGAGCAACGCACGCTTTGCCCGAGAAGCAAAGCCACCACTCCTTCGAACTTTGAAAATCGCGTGGCTCCGGGTTCATTTTACATCGGGTGTTTCCATCACCGCATTTTCGGGTTTTCTCCAGAAGACATACATTGTATTGCCCGGCTGGATTTGGGAATCCTGCACGAATCCCATCCGTGAAAGCAGCGTCGAGGCAATGACCGGTCTGCGGGATGAGCCGGCGACCTGGATCACCCAGTCGGCGTCGCGAAGCTCCCGACGCGCGGACAACGGAAGCGTCTGGTCGTTGGCATCGAGATCGCATTGACCGGAGTGGCCGGCGTATCCTTTGGCGATCAGCGGAATGGTCGGATCATCCGGGCAGATGACCTGCCCGGGCAGCGATTGAACCGTGGCGATCACCTGCCTGTAGGATGAATCGCCATGTTCCGGCGTGGTCTTGCCGGGGAGCAGCGTGCGGGTCATCGCGCTGACTTCGGCAATCAGAAGCAGTGGACCGAGCAGTGCGATTGCGCCGCCAAATAAGATCGACCAATTTTTCTTCGATGCTTTTTGAAATAATTGCGGAAAAACTCGGGCGGCAAACAGTGCCAGCGCCATTGATGCGGGCAAATGTGAATTGAAATAGCCGCCATATTTGGCGCGGGCGGCGCAGCCCGCCAGGCCGAGTATGACAACGCTTCCCAAAAGCCATTGGTCAACCGGATCGGACTTTTCACCTTGTGAACTCATCATCGCCCACGCGAAAAATGCGGCGCTTCCGAGGGGGCTCAACCGTACCAGTTCAATCAGAACTTCGAAACAAGTTCCCAGGGGCACGGGGTAGGAAGAGGGGACTTTGACCATGTAGAGATAGGTCATGGGGAAAAAGAGCTTGAGGATGACGACCGCGAAACCGCAAGCGGCGAGCGGAATGAACGCGATCAATAATCGCGATGAGAAATTCGATGGTCGAGAGAGGATCACCGCCAGGATTGGGATCAATCCTGCTGCCAGCGCGGTTTGTTTGAAAAAGAAACCAATCAACAGCGTGGCTGCGCCAAAAAGCGTCTGCCAGAATGTGTTTTTCAGATTCAAATCGCGATGCGCGCGATAAAACAAAACGATCGCAATAAAGGAGAAAAACAATAGCGCCGCATCGGGGCGCGCTTCGACGGCCCAATCGCGGTTGCGATAGAACTGCATGAACGAAAAGGAGAGGATCAGGACATGCGTGATCCAGTCGCCGCGCCCGAGCAACCATGAGGCCGCGATGCAAAGCGCCAGGCCCATCGCCAGCGAAGGCAGCCGGGTCAATCGCACGTCCCATCCAAAGGCGGCGACGAGCGGCACGTTGAGGTAGATGCCGAGCGGGCCGTACATGTAGGTGGATTGGCCGCTGGCGGGGTCAACATAGATCGGGCGATGGTGCAGGACTCGCCAGCAATCGACGATGATGGACGATTCCCACGGGCTCATCGGCCAGGGTTGCCGCGCCCGCGTAACCGCGGAATGCAATCCGACGAACAGGTACGCCAGCGACAGCAGCACCATGGGCATCGCCAGCCATCGCCAGCGCATGTCGCGCGAATGAATGACGGGAGAAGATGGCAGAAGGGTTGACGATTGCGTCAATCGAATCTCCTGCCGGGAAAAAGAACTGGCTTATGGAAAGATTTTGGGATCCTGGCCGGGCAATGATTCAGCCAATGTCTGGGAGCTGCGTGAATCGAGAATGCGCACTGCCACAGGCCTTTGAGCGATGGATTCGCAGTAACGTTCGAACTTTTGCAACAGTTCCGACTTGGCATCGAACTTAAGGCTCTCCCAAAACCTCGCATCTAGCAAGATGCGCTGGCTATTCCACAGAACAAAGCCATTGGCGCGGGAGGCGAATTCCTCGATTTCGGATTTGGCTTGGGGCGAGTCTTGCGAACGGATCGGCAATGAGAGTCGATCACCCGGTTTCGATGCCATCACCGGCGTGACAGGGTCCGGAGATTGAAAAATCCGTCCATATGGGCCGGTGAGCATCCCGGCAAAACGGAGCGCGACAAGCACCGCGACGAATATCCCGATGGCAATTCCAAATATCCATGCAAGGGCAAGCCGCGATTTGGGACGCAGGACGGCTCCCTCGACAAACGCATTGTCCAGGGTGCTGGTTTGGTCGAACGAAACGCCGATCAGGTCAGCCAGGCAGAGGCGATCGACATGAGCTGCACGAAGTTCCTGCAGGCAGGGGGCGCAAACGACATTTTCCTTCCAGAGCATGGCAGGCTCTTTGGAGCCGATCTTCCTGCCGCAACTGGCGCAGATTTCGATACTCATGGTCCCGCCTCCTGAACGGGATTTTTGGGTCGCCTGGGCCGTCTATTCAATAAACTGGCAACAGCGGACGTGTTCTGTTTTGCAAAATAGGGATGAAGCTGGGCGGA
>DASZXJ010000148.1:0-18479 GCA_035545895.1 Tepidisphaeraceae bacterium
GATGTGGCACGGCCTTTCCAGGCCGTGCCACATCAAACTGCACCAGTACCTGATAATCGCGCCTCTTACGTCTTGCATCCGGCGGGCAATCCCTGCAGGATAAGGTTCAATGCTCCCGCTCTTACAGCAAGGCACGGATCAATTTGCTCCTTGGCAAGCATGGACGTTTGTCGGCTTGGGGATCATGGGGGCGATCTATGTATGGGTTTTGCGGCCCCTGGCGCGGCGACGCGATCCACTGGTCAAAAACACCCCGTCTTTTGCCAGTCTTTCTCGACAGCGCGACGTGGAAAAGCAGATGCAGAACCTGCTGGTCGAACTGTCTGAAATGAGCCGTCAAATCAGCGCCCAACTGGATACTCGCGCCTCCAAACTTGAAATCCTGATCCAGCAGGCCGATCAACGAATTGCAGTATTGAAGAATTCCGCGGGTTTTGCGCCTCAAAGGCCGGAGTCTTCTGCTCCAATCGTTGAAACCGAACCGCCTCGCGCGGAAGTTGAGGAAATGCCTGATCCCCGCCATTCGGAGGTTTACTCACTGGCGGACTCTGGCCGCGATGCCCAGCAGATTGCCTCGGAACTGAACCGCCCGCGCGGCGAAGTTGAATTGATCCTTGCCCTTCGCGGCAAAAGATGAAGTCTACTTGCATTGTGGATTACGTTGGTAGTGGGTCCGTTGTCGGTTAAACTGAAATACGTGGAACGGATTCCGCCCCAATATCCTGCACCCAACTTTCGGATGCTGTTCGAATCAGCCCCGGGATTGTTCCTGGTTTTGCTGCCGGAACCCACGTTCACGATTGTCGCGGTCAGCGATGCGTACGTCGCCGCGACGATGACCAAGCGGGATGAAATCCTTCGCCGCGGATTGTTCGATGTATTTCCTGACAATCCCGACGATCCCAAGGCCACTGGCACGAGCAATCTTCGAAATTCGCTGATGCGTGTATTGCGCGAGCGGGTCCCCGACACGATGGCGGTCCAGAAGTACGACATCCAGAGATCGGCAGCCGATGGCGGGGGATTTGAAGAGCGCTTCTGGAGCCCGACCAATTCTCCCGTGCTCGACGAGTCAGGCCGGCTCGTTTACATCATCCACCGCGTAGAAGATGTCACCGAATTCGTACGTTTGCGGCAACTGGGTAACGAACAGAGCAGGCTCAATGAGGAGCTTCGGTCGCATGCAGGCAAGATTGAAGCGGAGATCTATCGGCGAGCACACGAAATTCAGCAGACCAACGCCCGTCTTGAAAAAGTCAACGAGCAACTGGAACGCAAGGAGCGCGAGATTCAATCGTTGTATCAGCGGCTTCAAAAGCTCGATCAGCTTAAAACCGATTTCTTCGCCAACATCAGCCACGAGCTGCGCACGCCGCTGACATTGATTCTCGGCCCGGCGCGAAAGTTGATGGATTCGGCGCAATTCAACGAATCCGAACGGCTGAGCCTCCAGGTGATTGAGCGCAACGCCCGCATGCTGCTTGGCCATGTCAACGATCTGATGGATCTGTCGAAGCTGGAAGCCGGGGAAATGAGCGCGAACTACCGCGCGACCGACCTGGCAAGACTGACGCGATTTGTGGCCTCCCACTTTGATATCCTGGCAGAGGAAAAGCATGTTCGATTTTCAGTTCATGTGCCAGAGACACTTCCGGCTCAGGCTGATCCGGAAAAAATTCAGAGAATCCTGCTCAATCTGCTATCCAATGCTTTCAAGTTTACGCCGGTATCAGGCGCGGTTGATTTGTCGCTGATCAAGAAGGACGGACACGCAATCTTTTCAATCGGAGACAGCGGCCCGGGAATTCCGAAACACGTGCGTGAGGAGGTATTCGAGCGCTATCGCCAGGTTGACAAGGAATCGAACAGTGCTCACCCGGGAACAGGTTTGGGACTGGCAATCGTCAAACAGTTTGCAGTGCTGCACGGAGGGACAGTCAGCATTGATGATGCTCCCGAAGGCGGGGCTCGGTTTACGCTATCCGTGCCTCTGCAAGCCCCCGCGGGGACAGTGATTCGTGCTGAATCAATTGAAGAAGAGGAAGGCGCCGTTCGACAGACTGCTACCGAATTGCAGGCGAGGAGGCAGATTGTCTCGTTGCCGACAACAGACGGTGTTGGAGAAGGTCCGACGGTGCTTGTAGTGGAAGACAATCCTGAAATGAATGATTTCATTGTCGAGGCGTTGTCGGGAAAATTTCGTGTCATCACTGCATTTGATGGGCAGGATGGATTGGACAAGGCAGTACAGATTCTACCCGATCTGATTGTCACCGATCTGATGATGCCTCGAAAGACAGGCGAAGAAATGGTGCAGGAACTTCGAAAGACGCCGGAAGTAGCGGACATTCCCGTTTTGGTGCTGACCGCCAAAGCGAATGATCGCCTGCGGATCAGCATGTTTCGCGACGGCGTGCAGGCATTTCTCGCCAAGCCATTTTTGTCCGAAGAACTGGTTGCCAAGGCAAACGATCTTGTCGCGCGTCGCCGGTATATGCGAGAACAGGTTCGCCGGCACCAGGACCGGTTTCGCGCGATTTTCGAATCATCGATCGATGGCATCATCACGATGAATGATGAAGGACGAATCACATCGATCAATCCCGCCGCCGGACAAATGTTTGGATATACAGCCGAAGAGGCAATTGGCCAATCAATTCTGATGCTTATTCCCCCAGAGCGACACGGCGAAGAAGGCAATATTCTTGCCCGGTTTCGCCGCGGCGAGCGCATCGACCATTTCGAGACGGTTCGAATCAACAAAAAAGGGGAATACATCCAAGTGTCGTTGACCGTTTCTCCAATGCTTGATGCGACCGGGAAAGTCATCGGTGCGTCCAAGATTGTTCGAGACATTACCGAGCAGAAAAGATCACAGGCTTCGCTGGCGAGACACGCCGAGGAACTGGCCAGGTCCAACGTTGAACTGGAACGATTTGCCTATGTGGCATCGCATGACCTCCAGGAGCCGCTCCGCACGGTCCATAGCTTTGCGCAACTTCTTGAACGGCGAATGGGGAAGAATTTGTCCAGGGAGACTGAAGAATGTCTCCGATTCATTACTGGCGGCGTGAAGCGCATGCAGACCTTGATCAACGATTTGCTCGTTTATTCGCGAGTAAGTTCTCGGGGATCAGCATTTCGCGAGATGGATTGCAGCGAGGTGCTGGCAAAGGTGTTGGAAAATCTGCGGGCATTGATTACCGCGCAGAATGCAGCCATCACCGTCGATCCACTTCCGACTGTGAACGGCGATGCAACTCAGCTCGGCCAGCTCTTTCAGAACCTTTTGGCGAACTCGTTGAAATTCGTCAGGGAAATTCCGCCTCAAATCCGCGTCAGCGCGGCACGGGGTGAAAATGAATGGATATTCACCGTGGCCGACAACGGCATTGGGATCGATTCGCGATATTTTGACCGCATATTCGCGATCTTCCAGCGCCTGCATACCATCGAAGAATACGGGGGCACGGGGATCGGACTGGCGGTATGCAAAAAGATCGTCGAACGACATGGCGGACGAATCTGGGTTGAATCAGTGTCGGGAGAAGGCTCCAAATTTCATTTCTCGCTACCCAAAAAGTAGAGTGTCCATTGGATGGAACTTGCGACATTGAAATAAAAGTTGCATCGTGCGTTTTGTACCGCCGTCGAAAGTGCAAAGTGCATAGAATCGATATACAGCCATTGCGATACAGTTTGAATCAGAGGTAAGCCATGGTCGCCACCGACGTCCTTGAGATTTTGATGGTTGAAGACAACCCTGCGGACATTCGACTGGCGCGGGAAGCGTTCCAGGAAGGTCGGCATCTGAAAAACCTGCACGTCGTCCAGGACGGCACGGATGCAATCGATTTTCTTCGCCGCCGGGGCAAATTTGCAAATGCCGTCAAACCCGACCTGATTTTTCTCGATCTCAATCTCCCTCGCATGGATGGCAGACAGGTCCTGGCGGAAATCAAAAGCGATCCAAACCTCCGCCGAATTCCCGTGGTGGTGCTGACTACCTCCAGTGCGGAACGCGACATTCTCCGCAGCTACGACCTCCACGCCAATTGCTACATTGTCAAACCGGTTGATCTGGACGATTTCATCAGCACGATTCTGAAGCTCGAGGATTTCTGGCTGACATCGGTCACTTTGCCGCCTCAATGATTGTTCGCCGAGCTTGCCTCCCGCAGCGCCTTTGCAACTTCATCGATGACCGTCGCCCAATCCGAAGGCGCGGGCTGGCGAAAGAGCCTGGCTGTCGGATACCAGGGTGAATCGTTTCGATCCATCAGCCATCGCCAATCCGGCACGTAAGCAAGCAAGACCCAGACTGGTTTGCCCATTGCGCCGGCCACATGAGCGACGGATGTATCCACCGTAATCACCAGATCCAGATTTTCGATGAATGCTGCCGTGTCCGCAAAGTTTTGTGCGTCTGCCATTAAATCCGTCATTTCGATTGGCGGCTCTTCGCTCCTAGGAATTTGCAGGCTGAAGAATTTGACGTTCGACAGCTTCCCCAGCGGCTCAAGTATTTGCGCCTGGATCGATCGATTGTGATCGTTGGCATGGGTTGGTCTGCCAGACCATGCCAAGCCGACTTTCAATCGACCATCCTCCTCGCCCATTTTTTCTTTCCACTCATTCACCAATTCCGGATCTGCGCGCAGATACGAACCTGCCGGTATGGACTGCACGGTCGTATCAAATACGAGCGGCAGGCTCATCAGGGCATATTGCATATCATGGGGCGGTAGAGGTTCATCCAAAGAGACGACTTCCACGTGTTGTAATGACTTGAGCAAAGGAAGGGTTGGCGGATGGCTCGCGAGCAGCACGCGACCACCTTGCCGGGCGACCAGCGGCGCAAAGCGCGCGAATTGCAGACAGTCTCCAAACCCCTGTTCCGCCCAAAGCAGGACTGTCTTGCCGTTCAGGTTCGTGCCGTCCCACTTGGGCTGGGCAAATTGAGGCGGGGCATTGTCGTGTTCCTTGACCTGCCATCTCCATTCACATTCCGGCCAGCCGTGTCGATAGTCGCCGTTGAGCAGGAGCGCCATCCCCAGGTTGTAGTGAATCAATGGCGAACCAGGTTTGAGCGCAGCAGCCTGTCGATAAGCTGCGATGCCGTCATTCAATCGTCCCGAATGAATCAGCGCCGTCGCCAGGTCGGAATAGGCGTCGGCATGGTTGGGCATCGCTGCAATCGCCCGTCTACACGCTTCAACGGCCTGTTCAGACCGGCCAAGTGATTGCAGAATCCTGCCCAGATTGGCATGTGCATCCGCATAGTCGGACTGGAGCGCGACCGCATTTCGATAAGCCGTGATGGCCTGTTCGTGGTCGCCTTTCCCGCGCAGTGCATTGCCCATATTGTTATATGCCTGCGGCAGTTCTGGTTTGATCGAAAGCGCTGCCTGGCAGACGGCGATTGCCTCGTCGAATTGCTTGTTTTCCTGAAGAATCGCGCTGAGATTCAGATAGACCGGTATGAAATCTCTCCTTAATGACAGAGCCCGCTGGCAAACCTGAATCGCATCGCCAAGCAGGCCTTTTTTCGCCAAAGACTGCGAGAAATTATTCCACAAATCCGGCGCATCGGGGCGAAGTTCGACGGACCGGCGGTGAGCCGCGATGGCATCGTCAACCTGGCCCAGATCGAGCAATGCATTGCCGAGATTGCTCCATGCATCGGGGAAATCGGATCGAATGGCCAAGGCCTTTCGATATGATTCGACTGCTGCGGCGGTTTGCCCCATCTTGCCGAGTGCATTTCCCAGGTTGCTGTGCGCTTCGTGGAAATCGTTGCGAATTCGCAGCGCCTCGCGATAGGCCATTGCCGCCTGTTCATATTGCTGCTTTTCCTGAAGCGCATTTCCCAGGTTGTTGTAACACTCCGGCAGATTGGGATTGAGGTTGATCGACTGTTGATAGGCTCCGATGGCGTCATCAAGCCGGCCCATTGCCGCCAGCACCTGTCCCAGGTTGCTGAAATATCGACCGTCGCGGGGATTTTCCGCGATTGCGCGATTGATGAAATCAACCGCCATGTCCAATTTGCCGAGTTGAAGACCCATCACTCCCATCAGGTGCAAGACCTCGGGGTTTTTGGGCTGTGCCTGAAGGATTTGAAGATACACCTGCTCGGCTTCCTTGAACCGGCCCGCGCGGTGGTGTTCAAGTCCAATTTCAATCGCCTGCTGAAGCGTCATCGTGCTCATGGCTTTAATGTAGCACGGGAATTTGCGAATTGGGATTTCCTTGTCGACGAATTATTTCACCGGGACATTTACAACCAAGCACAACCAGGTGGAGTTTTTATTCCCTCGCCCCGTACGCAGGGCGAGGGAGAAAGTTTCTGTTAAATGCAGCAGCGCAAGAATTTCATCGACCAAACGACTTTTCAAAGCGATGCTTCGATGCGCTCGTAACTCTCTCTTCGCCAGGGAGGTGCGGTATCGGCCTGCACGTCGGGGAAGAACTCAGGCAGATTTTCGCGGGTGACGTTCCAAAGCCCAAAAAGCTTGACGCCCGGCGTATCGATGACCCGGCCTCCAATGGCCAGCGTATATTCGCGCGCGGAAGTGGTGGTATGCCGTCCCTTGCCGGTATAGCCGCTGATTTCGCCGACCCGAAGGTCCAGGTCGGGTTGAATGGCGCGGATCAGGCTGCTCTTTCCCACGCCGCTGTGTCCCGCCAACACGGTGGTGCGGTCTTTTAAGGTTGCCGCGACCGCATCGATCCCCCGATTTTCAATCACCGAAGATTCAATCGTCGTAATGCCGAGCGATTGGTAGTAACGCAGCGTTTGAATCGCAGCGTCCTGCTCGTCTCCCGCCTCGGCCAGGTCGATTTTATTGAGGCAAAGGATCGGTACAAGTCCGCCGCCGTGCGCGGCAATGATCATTCGGTCGAGCAATCCCCATTTCACATCCGGCTCATGCACACTGGCGACAATTAACATTTGCTCGGCGTTGGCGACAATTGGGTGGGAGGTATTTTGTTTGAAACTGTCAGCCCGGGTGAGCACGGTCGTGCGAGGCAGGATTTGTTCCAGCACGCCTTGCGGCTTGCCGGATTCATCGGTCATGCCGGTATCGCGGAATCGGACGACATCGCCGACCACGATATCTCCGGCCATTACTTTGTTCAGCGTTTTTCGGACCACGCAAAGCCAAATTTTTCCTTCGAATTCGACATTGCAAAAGCGCGAATAAACCTGAATAACCCGGCCAATGGGAAGGCGCTGAAGATCAGCGGGGTCGGTCTGAATTTCGGCTCGCATTTGCGCGGTTCGCATCGTTTTGTTCTGCTGATGATGCTTGGCGCGGTCGGAAAATCGCTGCACGCGGTCCACAAGGTCCTCATCGAGGCCGCCGGATTTATAGCGGCTGGTCAGGTCCTTTTCGCGGGACGATTTTT
Organism: Tepidisphaeraceae bacterium; assembly: GCA_035545895.1. Classification (GTDB taxonomy): domain Bacteria; phylum Planctomycetota; class Phycisphaerae; order Tepidisphaerales; family Tepidisphaeraceae; genus DASZXJ01. The sequence goes on from DASZXJ010000148.1 coordinate 7,414, forward strand.
TGGATCGGCCTTTCATTCGGTATCCTGATGGTTGCCGGTATCATGTGCAATTACAAGTAAAAAGCCTCCGCAGCTTGCTGCTGGAGACACATATGAACCGAACCGAAAAAAAGCTGTTCAAACGAACGGTGCAGTTGGGGCTGGTGCTCACGCTGGCGGTCATCCTTTGCGATTGTTTTGGTTTGCTCGATCGGTTTGAGCGTTTCATTTATGACCGCCGAGCGCAATATTGCCAATTTTTCACGCCGCCGCCCACCGACAAAATCGTTCATCTCGATATCGATGATGAGGCCCTGCAGGACATCGGCTCGTTCCCCTGGCCACGCACCAAGCTGGCGGAGATGGTCGATGAATTGCACCGGGCCGGCGCCAAGGTGATCGGGTTCGACATTATTTTCCCAGAAGCCCAGCCCCCGCGTTATGAGCCCGATGCGGAGGGCAAGATTCAGACCATTCAAGATGATCAGAATTTTGCCGATGCGATTCGTCGTGCCGGGAATGTGCTGATTCCGCTGTCGGTTCAGCCGCAGTCTCCTGATCGGCCGGCCGTTCTCGATCCATTGGTCGCAGCGCTCAAAAGCGATCTGGAGATGGATCAGAACCAGGCGATTGCCAAACTGCGCGGCACCAGGGTGGATACGCCTCAGTTGGATGTGCAGGTGAAAGCCAACTTTTTCATCGCGCGCGAGCAGGCAATGTTCGATCGTATCTCAGAGCAATTGGAAAAAGATCAATCCGACATCGAGCAGCTTCGCCAGATGCTCACGCCTCATGCTTATCCAAGCGGCGAACAGACGGATGTCGTCAAGCTTCTGATCACCATGCTGCCCAGCGTGCAAGCCACCCAGAGGCTCACGCGATTTACATTGCCAATCCAACCCGGTTTGCCGCCAATTTTAAGAGGCGATCAGGCGCGGGCAACCATTGCCGCATTGGCGGATGCGACAACTTACTGTGGAACTGCCGATTTCATCGAGGAAAGCGACGGCATCGTGCGATCGGTCCCGCTTTTTGTAAATTATCGCGGCCGATTGATTCCTCATATGTCTTTCGCCGCTGCACTGGCAATGCTCGATATCAAGCTCGCGGATTTGAAGATCGACGCGAGTTCAGTTACGCTGCCGATGCATGATGGCTCGACGCTGCGTATTCCCGTGAGGTCGATTCGATCGGAACGATTCGGCAAAGTGGGGATGTTCATGAGCATCCCGTGGTTTGGCGCCAGCGGCTTGGACTCCTGGTTGGCCATGTACGATTGGCCGCGGCATGTGCAATCTAAACAGCATTTGTCATTACGAAATGTGTGGGATATCAGGCAGAATCTTCGCGATATTGAACGAAACAAGCGTGAAACGGATAGCGCCCTGTTTGCGGTCAACGGGCCGTACCCGTCTGCAAGAATTACTGCATTTCTCGCGCTTCTAGTCTCCCAGCGCGATGACGCAACACGGTCCAATCTTGTGGAAACAACGTTGAAGGACATGGCTGATTTGGCGGATATCCCCGCTCTGCAAAAATCCAAGCCGGGCGAGCTGAAGGAAGACGACCAGAAATATCTCGCGACTTACTTGGCGCTACGACATGTCCAGGAAGTCAATCAGCATTTTTTCGAACTCGTGCAAAATCGTCGTGCGGAGTTGAAGAGAATGCTTGAAGGTCGATATGCCCTGGTCGGTTGGACCGCCACCGGCACGGGCGATTTCAAACCCACCAGCCTGCATCCGTCAATCCCTGGCGATGTCATTCAAGGCGTGATCGACAACGCGATCTTTAACCGGGATGTCTGGCGATTCGGACCGTGGATTCTCGCGGCCTTGTGCACCGCCATTGTTGGAGTGCTGACATCGCTGGCTGTGGCGCTGCTATCAGCACCGGCGGCGGCGGCGTGCACGGCGATTCTTCTACTTGGATATCTGGCAATCAACGGCATCGTATTTTTCGATTACGGCAACTGGATCGTCGGCGCAGCCGGTCCATTAACGGCAGGGGCGGTTGTCTGGACCGCACTCACGCTTTTCCGGTACATCGACGAAACCCGTGAACGCAGGCGCATTACGGACCGATTCAGCAGCTATGTCGATCCGGTCCTGGTCGATTTCGTGGTGAACAACCCCGAAACCGCACGCTTTGACGGTCTTGAAAAGGAAATGACCGTCGTTTTCACAGATCTGGCGGGCTTTACGACGATTTCGGAAAAACTTCGCGAGCGCACCGTGCCGCTGCTCAATGAATACATGAGCCTGATGCTGCCGATCATTCGCGAAAATCGCGGGTATTGGAACAAGTTTCTCGGCGATGGCATCATGTTTTTCTACAATGCCCCAGCCAACAATCCCCGCCACGCCCCCGACGCCGTCCGAACCATTCTGCAAATGCAGAAGGCCATCGAAGGGTTCAACCAAACGCTCTTCAAGCGTGATTTGCCCGCGGTCGGCATGCGGGCGGGAATCGCAACCGGCTTGATGGTTGTCGGCGACGCCGGTTCCACCGATGCCAAGCATCATGCATCGGATTACACCGTGCTTGGCGATGAGGTGAACCTCGGCGCGCGGCTGGAGTCTGCCAACAAGTCGTTTGAATCGCGCATGCTCATGACCGCGCGCACGGCCGAGCTTCTGGACAGCGAATTTCTCCTGCGACCCATCGGCAAGCTTCAGGTGATGGGCAAGACACAGGGCGTCATGACCTTTGAGGCAATCTGCCTGCAAAACGAGGCGCAGGATCGCGATAAAAAAATAGCCGAAGGCTCAACCCGCGTCGTCAATCAATTCCTGGCGGCGAAATTTGATCAATGTGTGCAGGCTGCAAAAAACCTCGAACGCGACTGTGGGCCGAGCAAATTCACCAAGCTGTATCACAAACTCGCCCAGCATTACCTTGAAGAATCCCCAAAGGATTTCAACGGCGTGATCGTACTGGATGCGAAGTAATTCAAAGGTCCGGCTCATTTCTCTTCGGACCAGAACCGAGATTAGTCGCCCTGTTTGGCGGCGCCCAGTTCTTTTGCGATTTCACTTTCGAGCTGATCGAGCTTGCCGAGATCGGCTTTTTCCTGGGCCAATACGTCGGCTTGGATCATGCGGTCCACTTCTTCATCGGTGACCGCTTCCGTGCCCGCTGAGGCGGGCGAGCCGATGGCGCTTTGCTCCATGGTGTCGAGGAAGATATCCATTCGTTCTTCGATGCTTCCCGCTTGCGAAACTGCGCGTTCCCAATCGGCCTGGGTTTTGGTCAGGTCCATCTCGCCGAATATGCGCCCGATTTCGCGGGCCATGAGCTGCATCGATTCCGCAAATTGCTGGCTGGCCTGTGCCTGCTGTTGAATGAGCATCGCGTTCTGGATTGACAGCAATTGTCGCTGGAGCATTTTTTTGATCGAAGCGGTTCGCCTGAGTGCGCTGCGGATGAATTGGTACTGCTGCTCATCCCCGATCTTTTTGGCGTTCTGGGCGTTCCTGATGAAATCGCTGGAGAATTTTTCCTGCTGGCGAATCAATTTTTCGATCGCGCGGATTCCTTGGCGGATTTTCATCTCGCGATCAATGCGGCGTTCTTCTTTGCTTTTGAATAAACCCATTTTGCGACCCGAATGACAAAACCAGAATAACGAATCAATACCGAATGGCTCAATGACGAATTGGACATTCGGATTTCGTCATTTCCAACCTTTACCATCTCGAACTTCTTTCCCAGAATTTCAGCATCTGCCACAACGCGACGCCGCCCAGCAATACCGAAAACATTCCAAGCGGACCACCCAACGAAATGCCGCTAAAAATACAACAGACGCCGAACATGAACGATACTGCGGTGGGTCCGCCCAGATCGTCGATCACATCGAGAAACTGATCCATCAACGAACGTTGTTCGCGCGTGGGGATCGCATAATTGAGCAGCGGCGGAGGATGTATTTGTCGCCATCGCCTCACGATTGTCGCTCCCGGTCCGCATGCCGCTGGCGCACCGCCTGGTCGGCCTGTTCAAACGCCTGCTGCTGTTTGACCTGCCCGCGGTCGAGCTGATCCCAGATATTCAGTAGTTCCTGCCCGGCCGATCCGACATTGGATGAGGCAATCGCATCTTTGTCGGATTGTGCGCCGGCTTCCAGCACTTCATCCAGCCGCTGGTTGTACATTTCCTGCGTGATCGAATCGTCGTCAATCCACTGGCTGATGCGGGCGACATCCTTGTCGGTGACGTTGAGCCTGCCCAGTGCCTTGCCGCGTCCCTGGTTTTCCTTGACCATCCTCAACCGGCTGACGGTCAGCAATTCCTTGGACCGCACGTTTAGTTCGCGTGCAGCCAGCAATTGTTCCTGCGTTTTCAGTTCAAAATCCTGCGCCAGCGCCTTGCGCAATTCTGGCGATTTCTGGGATGCGCCCTGCTTAAAGATTGCCTGTTTGTCAGCGGCGATCTTTTCGATGCTCTTCATCAAACGATCACGCTGCTTGGAAAGCAGGATTTCCTCTTTGCGCAATTCCACCTTGCTCAACTGGCTGAGCGTCTTGCGGCGATTGAACAGTTTGTGGATGAGGGCCATTCGATTTTTGATTTGCGAATTTCGATTTGCGATTCGGAGTTGGTATTCAATCAAAAATCGCAATTCCAAAATCGCAAATCTCCTATCCCGCCTCGGGTTCAGCCCGGCGTTTGGTCTGTTCCGCTGCCGGCTTTGCCGGTTCCTTATTCATTGACGCAATCGGACTCGGGTCTGTCTGTTCGGATGTTGGACCCGCAGCTTCGCGCTCAAGTTGCTCGTACAGTTCCTGTTCTTCCTCGCTCAATCCAGTCGGCGCAGCCGTGGCAACTGAATCAGCCAGTTCGGTGTCGGCTTGCAGTTTGGCGAGCATTTCCTCTGCCGCTGCCGCATCGGTTGCGATCTCCTCACTATCCGGCAACTTGGCAACTGTTCCCTGCTGCGTCAGCTCCAGATTGTGCAGATGCGTGCCGATGACGTTGATCTGCTGATTGAACACGCCAAGCATCTGCTGGCGTCGCTCCATGTCCTTGCGAAGCTGGATCAGTTGCCCGGTAATGCGCTTGCGCATCAGCGTGCTGTCGTTTTCCTTGAATTGCGTGGTGAGCTGCTGATCTTTCGCTTCCAGAGAAGCGATCTCTTCGTATGCACGATCGCGCTGCTGGGTAAGAGCGGCTCGCTGCTGGGATAGAAAGGCGATCTTCTTTTCGGTCTCGCCTTTGCGAGAAAAGATGCTCTTGATCTTATCGACCAATGGCATTGTCGAACCTCCCTTGACGACTGGCGGAGCGGTGCCTTCGCGATAGAGCACCAGCCGCCCGTCCAGTCGCTTGGCAGCCAGGCCGGGGTTGGCCTTGGCGTACGATTTTACCTCAGATTCGATGAAACCGATGGGCAATTGTGTTTTTGCCGCCAGCTTATCCGATGCGATGCCCCCCTGTGCCAGTTCGGCTTTGTCGGCTTCGATTAATTCCCGCACGCGGTTTCGCTTGGCCTGCTCGGCTTCAGGGTCGAACAGATCGACCAAAGCCTTGGTTTCGACGGGTCCGTGGCAGGTCCAGCCGCCCGCGTCGTTGGGCTCGGCCAGGATGACCGTGTGGTCGGCGGTTCGCTGGGCCAGTTCGTGGGCGGGCAGTTCAAATCCGCTGGTGGAAACCAGAACGACCGTAGTCGGCACGGTTGCCGCCGGAATATCGGTCAGGGCTTTGCGAGTCTGGGCAAGATCAAGCGGTTTGGGCGCCTCACCCGATATCAGCGCCCGAGTGGGCGACACGCAGGCGACGTGAATCTTGCCCACCAGTTTTTTCAGGATCAGCCATTTCGTCGAATACAACGAAATTTCCAATGACTGCCCCAGCGGCATGCGTTCCTGCAGCGTTCGGTCCGGGCGATTGAGTTCAGACATTTGCCGTTTCACATCTGTGCCGTGGTCGCTGCGCGCGACTTGAGGCTTGAGATTCGGCACGGGCTTTCGGCCGGCGAGCGTGTCCACCATAAACCGGCTATCGGAGAGCAGGCGCTCGACATGCTCAATCATTTCGCGTTCGCGCGATTGGTGAATGGATGGGTCAGGGGAGTTTTTCATGTTGTTGGACGACATCAAATCCTCGCGCGGTCGTATTTCGGCGCAGTCGAATAGCGAGATACGCTCCAAACAGGGCGGTCCAGCACCAGCCAACGACCGCGAGAATTTTGAACATGTGAGACATGGTTCATTGTTACTGGTTACTTGTTACTTGGAATTTTCGACAAGGAACAAGTAACCAGTAACAAATAACAATCTTCCTTTCATGCTACGACATTTATTTGTTCCGCCACGCGTGTTCCGCATCTCGGGCAAAAATTGGCGGTCCATGACAATGGGCAGCGGCAATTCGGGCGAATGCAGATGCGTTCGTTGACCACCGGCGCGGGAACGCGAATGGCCGGGCGACGACGTTGCAGAACGGTTCGCATCTGTTCCGCCAGCATGCTGCGCCAGCGCACGCTGGTAATGAAGGTATATCGCCGATGCGCTGCCGCCGCCAGCATGACCGGCAACGGCCAGATCGCGCCGCGCGATGACAGCAATATTCCGCCGATGATCCACATGGGCGCCAGGCCAGCTTCCAATTTCGGCATGGGAATCGCAGACATGTACTGATGAACTGCGATTTGATTAAATCGTCGCAGGAATTGCCTGACATTTTGTTGATGCCAAATTACGTGAATCCAATCGCAAATGGCTGCCAGAGTGATACTCAGGATGAAAATGATCGCAGCCGGTGTTCGCGGAAATAGAAACGCAAATTCATAGAAGTCGCGAGGCAGCAGCAGGGGTGAAACCAGGTGAATTGCTGCTGAAACCATTGCAATTACGCCGAACAACGTCGCCAACGTCGCCAGAGCTGAATTGAATCGAATTCGATGGGCGGCGGACTGAAGTTCGCCGGCCTGGGGACAGCCGCCGGTCACGCGCATCCATTCCGCCAGATACCAAAGCTGCTGTTCGTGCTGCGCGATCACACCGCCAAGCCAGCCGGGGATTGCCAGTACGGTCGCGATTCCGCCCGTGAGAAACGCAGCAACCAGCGTCACGCCCGGCCCCCAGGACAGCTTCGCATAAAGCGGCCGGGTCAGGCTGTTCAAGACTGCGCCGGCAAGCAGATCCGGGTCGTCATCCGGATGAACGGTGCGTGTTATTGGATTGAATTGGCCCATCGACAAACCAGATGATTACCACATCGCCACTCGGCGCACGTGAACCCGTTGCGATGGCGCCAATTCGCTTCCACAGCGCCGGCAATAATTGGCCACTCCGGGGTTTACTGCCTGGCAACGTGAATTGGAACAAACTCGTCCGCGCGTGGCGGCGGGCATCGGCGGCAGGGGCGCGAATAGCGAACAGGCGCCACGAAAGATCGTGCCAAGGATCGATGCGATCACCCAGATCACGAAGATCACCGCCGTGATGGTTATCACGCCCATGAAAATCAGAATGGTCAATGCGGGTTCCATTTCAAATTTCAAAAACCCAAATTTTTTACGCAGCCGCCACCGGTCCCATCAGGCCTTTTCCGCAAAAGATGCAAAACCGGTCCGAATGATCGGGATACGCTCCGCATTGCGGACACCTTCGAATCTGCGAGACAATCTGCCTGCCGCAGTACATGCAAAACTGATCGCCAGCTTCGACCGATCGGCTGCAACCGGGGCAAACACGTTTGCCAACCTGCGCTTTTGCGTCAGGTGCCGCGCCCAGCGCCGCGGAAAATTCCTCAGCCGATGCAAATCGCTTATCCAGTCGCGCGTACGACCGTCGAAACGCATCATCGAGATACCCGGACACGGTCTTATTCAAATCGCTGGGCAATTCCGTGCCGGCGGGGCGTTCGCCGGTGAACATCTCGTACAGTATGACACCGCAAGCATAGATGTCGGTTCGCGCATCGACCTGCCCGCCGGTGCGCTGCTCGGGGGACATGTAATCGAGCGTGCCGGCAATTTTTTGTGCGGCTGGATCATTCAATGACGCCGAATACGCGATCGATCCAATCGCTGATGTCATCACGGCACTGCCCAGTCCAAAGTCGGTTACTTTGACCACGCCTTCCGAACCATATCCTTCCTTGCTCGCGCGTTCGTGGATCAGAATATTCTCCGGCTTCATATCGCGATGAACGATCCCGCGAGAATGCGCATATTGCAGGCCTGCCAGCACTTGTTTCATGATCGCCACGGTATCGGCGGCAGTTAGCTTTTTCTGGCCGATCAGCGTACGCAGGCTCGTGCCGGGCACATATTCCATGACCAGGTATGCGGGGTCGGCAAATGGGTCAAAGCCGATTGCGCGAACGATGTTGGGATGAATCAGCCCATGAATGGCGGTGCCTTCATGCTGAAGGTTGCGCACGTATTGCGCATCGGTCGGAATCTTCACCGCCACCAATTGGTCGCCCCAAACATGATGATGCGCCCGCCAGACTTGGCCAAACGTGCCGGCGCCGATTGGGGCGTCGAGGACGTATTCGCTGATTCGTTGGTTGGCGGTGAGCATCGTGTTTTCTCTTTGGGCGATGTGGTGGTTTGGTCATGTGGCGATGTTTTGGAATCGCCAAATCGGCACTCCACTACACTGCCATATCTATTCCATTTTCTCCGCGATCCAGTCGCAGGCGAACAGATTGTATGCCGCCGACAGAAGCACGCCGACGCCGACCATGGTCCAGCCGCTCGCGCCGGCGAAATGCCAGTCAAACAGCCACGCCAGCAGAAGAATTTCGAGAATCGTATACCCCGCTACCAGCATGGCTCCGGCGAGGTTGCTTTCCATTTTCCCAACTCGGCCGATGACGAAAAAACTTGCCCAAGGCAATACCGTCACGATGCCCAGCCACGAGGCGATTTTCCCGCTGCCACTGACGATCGCCTGCCGCGTGGCGGGGTCCATCTGCCACCAGGAAATGCCGCCCGCAATCACCGCCAGCGCGACCAATCCGGTAACAACCTTTCCCACCATGCCTTTGAGGAAATCCATTCTTTCGACGAATTGTATCAAACAAGGGATGGGTTGGTCTTATAAAGCTCAGCGAAACTATAAACGCGCTCGATTCGGCAGGTATACGATCATTTAATCGTATGCGTCATCTGAACGGTGCCAAGCGTTTTGATTTCCCGCCCGGCCGAACCATTGCCGGGAAATACGTCATCGACCGCCCGCTCGGAAGTGGCTGGGAAGGCGAAGTTTACGTCATTACCGAGCGCAGCACCGGCATCGAACGGGCGGCCAAATTCTATTACCCGCATCGCGATCCAACCGGTCATTCCGCCATCGCCTATGCCCGAAAACTCGATGCCCTTCGCCATTGTCCAATCCTCATGCAATATCACCATCAGGAAATTGTCTCGGTTCGCAAAGCCAGGGTGATGGTCGTCATCAGCGAACTGGTGCAGGGACAAAAGCTAAGTGAATTCCTTATATCCCAGCCACGTCATCGGCTTAGCGCATTTGAAGCATTACATGTGCTTTACGCGCTGGCCAAGGGAATCGCGCCGATCCACGCGCGGGGCGAATACCATGGCGACATTCACGATGACAACATCATGATCCGGCGCGCCGGCATCGGATTTGAAGTCAAACTGCTCGATTTTTTCGATCTGGGCAAACCTTCACGAAGCAGGATTCGCAAGGATGTACTCAACCTGATTCAGGTCTTCTACACCCTGGTCGGCGGCAAGGAGCATTACTCCAAACAGCCCAAGGTCGTGAAAGACATCATCCGGGGGCAAAAGGATTCGCTCATCCTTCAGCGATTTCAAAGTGCCGGCGACATCGCTCGACACCTGGAAACCCTTACGTGGAATACGATCGAAAATTAATCCGATTGGAATAAATCAATTTTCGTGGCCGTATATCGCGCCGCGCGACAATCTCCAGTCATATCATTGGCAAGTAAGGAGCCGAGCATGGCAAAAAAGAAGTCAAAAAAATCGGTCAAGCCAGCCAGGAAGAAAACGATCAAATCCAGAACATCACGCTCAAAGGCGATGAAAAAGCCTGTCAAAAAGATGGTGAAAAAGACCACCAAACGGCGCACGCGGCGGGTCGTTTCAACACCAGCCGTGCAAACCCCCGATGAGATTTTCCCAACAAACACCGTGCCGACCGAACCCGAAGTGCGCGAAGGACCGGTCGAAGAGCCGCCTCCGATCGAAACCCCGCTATAAACCTATTTAGCGGCGGGGCACGCAACGCCGCGAAGAAAGAACATCACGCCAAATAAAAGACCTGTTCCAGCGGCGCCATCGACGTATCCGCCGCGGCACCGGTCAGTTGTACGAAAAAGTCCTTCATCTGCGCCTGCCACATGGCATTGATCGGCTCGGTCTGCATTCCCGCGACCGCCTTCCTGAAATCCGGCGTTTCTACATATCCAATCAACAACCCGTCCGGTCGAAGAAACAGCGAATAGTTGTGCCACCCATGTTTTGTTAACGCCGCCCGCATCTCCGGCCAGACATTTTTGTGAGCTTCCTTGTATTCTTTCAAACGGTCGGGTTTGACTTGAAGATTGAAACAGATCCGCTGCATTGGAAATTCCTGACATTTCGCTTGTTGTAATGATTGGTTGCTCGGGTTCGGACAAAAGCACCTTTGCAAAGCGGGCGAAGGGAGTCGAACCCGACCAAATACGCCGCTAGTTTCGCTGAAAACGATGATACTTCCGACGCGAGCTTAGCGAAAGCGTCAGTAGTAGCATCGCTGCCAGTGCCTGCCGATCCTGAGTTGCTGGAGATGGTCAAGGCATGGGAGACGTTGGCAGCCCCGATCAGGGCTGGCATAGTCGCGTTAATAAAAGCGGATATTGCTTCTCGTAAGCAGGAGGCCCCAGAACCTTACCAACAGGAGGAGGTTTGAATCTTTGATCGAAAGGCGGAGCACCAAAACTTAGGCATGACAAAGCACTAGCCCGGATATTTCATCTGATTTTTGAGTGGCGTTATAGCGCGACGGCCCTGCCTCTTGTAGATTCTGGGAGTTACCACACTCTTGAACCACTGCAAGGAGGCAAGGCCGTGCGGACAGACTGTAACAAGCCGATCGTTCACT
>DASZXJ010000149.1:0-71204 GCA_035545895.1 Tepidisphaeraceae bacterium
GAGCCCGCCGCAAGCGGCGGCGCTAAACGAATACTGACCAGCAAATCACACGCTATGATCTTTCCATGAACGATGTGCTGCTGTTTGTGAATCCGATTGCCGGAGGCGGCAAGGCCAGGACGATTGCGGATCGCTTGATGCGGGCAGTCAAAAAATCGGGTTCACACGTTTATCTGTTCGATCGCGTGGCGCATTCGATTCCGAACCGTGATATTCCAAAAAATGCCGGCGCCATGATCGTTGTCGGCGGCGATGGAACGCTCCGCGCTGCGATCCAGCGCATGCTCAGTTTCGGAAACATACCACCGGTGCTCACGATTCCATTTGGCACGGCCAATCTGATGGCGCGGCATTTGAAACTGGAATGGAACGAAAAGATCCTGCCCGAACAGGTTGTCGCAGCCCTGCGCGCGAACAAGGTCACTTCGCTGGATGTGGCAAAAGCAAACGAGCAGTTGTTCTTGTTGATGGCCGGCGTGGGAATCGATGCGGCCGTTGTTCATGAACTGGATCGGCTTCGCACCGGTCCGATCAATTACGCCAGTTATGCCTTGCCTGCGCTGGAGGCCATGCGCAGTTATGACTATCCATCTCTTCGCGTGACGATTGATGGGAAATGCGTGTTAAAAAACGAGCCAGCGATGGCGTTTGTCGGCAACGTTCGCGAATACGGCACGGGGTTTCCCATCCTCACCAAGGCCCAATCTGATGATGATGTGCTGGATGTGTGCGTTTTGCCCTGCCCATCGCGCCGGCGCGTGGTGCGGCTGCTGATGGCGGTCGCCAGCGGCGATCATTTGCACGAGGAAGGCGTGATCTACGCCCAGGGGCGCCAGGTGCAGATCGAATCCGCCCAGCCCGTGCCGGTGCAGCTTGATGGAGACGCCGCGGGACATACACCAGTCAACATCCAGTTGCTTCCCCTCAAACTGCCGTTTATTGTTCAATAGCAGTTGGAGTTGTTATTCGTTATTTGTTACTGGTTACTTGTGAAGACCAGAAACCCCAAGTAACAAGTAACTAATAACCAGTAACATCCTTTATGAACGATTTTCTACACCTTGATCGCAGCCCATTCTTTGTGATTGCCGGTCCGTGCGTGATTGAATCGCCGGATTTGTGCATGACGGTTGGATCGCACGTCAAGCAGGTCTGCGACAAGCTGGGCATCACCTATATCTTCAAAGCCAGTTTTGACAAGGCCAATCGATCCAGCAATTCCAGCTTCAGAGGTCCGGGCCTGGAGAAGGGTCTTGGCATTCTCGATCAGATCAAGCGCGAGCTGGGCACGGCGGTGCTGACCGATGTGCATGAGACCGCGCAGGTGCCGGCGGCAGCCATGGTCGTTGATGTTTTGCAGGTGCCTGCGTTTCTTGCGCGGCAAACCGATTTGCTCATCGCATGCGGGCAGACGGGCAAGGCGGTGAATATCAAGAAGGGCCAGTTCATGTCGCCTCAGGAAATGGGAACTGCCTTGGAAAAAGTCCGCTCGACGGGTAATGAGCGAACGATGCTTACCGAGCGCGGCACATTTTTTGGATATAACCGGCTGGTCAATGATTTTACATCGATTGCGGTGATGAAGTCGCTGAAGGCGCCGGTGATTTTCGACATCACGCACAGCACGCAGCAGCCGGCGGGCCTGGGTAATCAGTCCGGCGGCAATCCGCAATATTCGCCGCTGCTGGCGCACGCCGCCATCGCTGCCGGGGTCGATGGACTGTTCCTGGAATGTCATCCCGACCCGAAAAACGCCAAGAGTGATGCCGCCACGATAATGAATCTGAAAGATGTTGAAGCGCTGCTGACGCAGTGCAAGCAGATTGCGGAATTGCGCAAATCCTGGCGATAGCCGGAGCCGGTCATGTCCTGGAACGATACCGAAGAAGACGAAGCCGCCCATCCCGACGATTCGATCGATCGCGAGATGCCGGATGAGTCGGACATGGACGACCCGGACGGCCCGCCTTTGATTCATTGTCCGCATTGTCGAAAAATGATTCACGAGGAGTCGGAGTGGTGTCACTATTGCGGCCAATATATTTCGGCGGAGGATAATCCGCGTGAAACGCCCATGTGGCTGGTGGTGGGCACGATGCTGGGGTTGCTTGGAGTTTTAGCGGGCGCGATTGCGTGGATTCTTCAATGAAGCGACGACTTTCACACGTGGATCAATCCGGGGTGGCGCGAATGGTGGATGTCGGCAAAAAGCCGGTCTCGGCGCGCGAGGCAATTGCGGAAGGGTTCATTGCGATTCAGCCGTCCACGATGAAGGCCATCGCCGATGGGAAGGTCCCCAAGGGAGAGGTTTTCGGCACCGCCAGAATCGCGGGGATCATCGCGGCCAAACGGTGCGGCGAACTGATTCCGCTTTGCCATCCGCTGCCCATCGAAAGTGTCGAAATCGGATTCGATATCCCCGAGCTTGAGTCGGATGATGGCAAGCCGATTCGCATTCGTATCAAGGCGATCGCGCGAATCACCGCAAAAACCGGCGTGGAAATGGAAGCGCTGACGGCGGTCTCAGTGGCAGCGCTGACGATTTACGACATGTGCAAGGCCATCGATAAAACGATGGTGATTGAAGGCGTGCAATTGCTCTCCAAGACCAAGAAAAAAGTATAGAACTGCTCTCAAGTATTCGGCGCGAGCAATTCTTTGTGACATGGGCGTTCTCGCCCATGAATCCCGATCAATCGGGATTTCGCTCGGTGTTCCGGGCGAATCAGCAAGAGCGAAGCGTTTCTGGAAATCCGAAAGATCGCTTCGCTGGGGTTGATCGGCTGCGCGACGCTCGTGAGTACACGAGCAGACGGGCGAGACGCCCGTATCACAACGAACTGCTTCTACAGGTTCAATTCCGTCAGCTTGTGATCCAGATAATCCTGCAAGAAACCAGCCGCTGCGACGGCATCCAATTGTTCCTTGCGTCGCTTGCGGGTGAGCTTTTCCCCGGCGCGTTTGCGGTCGTTTAATTGCTGGTCGGCGGAGTAACTGCTGAGCCGTTCATCGACAAAGACAACCGGGCAATTTGATTGTCGCGATAACTCACGTCCCCATTCGATCGCCGAACGAGCGGCTGGGCCAATTGAACTATCCATGTTCAATGGTACGCCGACGACGAGTTTTTCGACGCCTTCGGACTGGATGATCGACAGAATTTGGTTGATGGCCTGAGCGGGGGCGGTGATTTGCAGCACTTCGTAGGGCGTGGCGAGCCTGGCGTTCTGGTCGCTCAGCGCCAGTCCAACGCGGCGGGTGCCCAGGTCGATGGCGAGGGTGCGCATGGGTGTGAGTAACGCGGCCCTGCGGGCCGCCGCTAAACAGTCAATACTACAAATATTTGGCGCCGAGCTTTTCCTTGACCTTGCCGACAAGGTCTTTGACGCGCTGCGCTTCGCTCTTGGGGCAGACCATTGTTACATCGTTGGTCTGCACGACGATCATGTCGTTGACGCCGATCAACGATACCAGCCGATTCGGGTCGGTGCAGATGATGATGTTGTTGTTGGAATCGAGGTAAACGAGATTGGCGGCTTCGACGGCGTTGTCGTTTTCATCGATTTTCAATGTTTCCGCCAGTGCCGGCCACGAGCCGACGTCCAGCCACTGAATCGGAAGTTCGACCACGACGACTTGCGCGCTCCCCTTGCCGCGGGCGGCGGGTTCCATGACGGCATAGTCGATACTGATCTTGGGCAGTTTGGGATACACCTCGTGCAGCACGGCATCGCGCTGCGGAGAATCCCACGCTTCGGCAATGCGCGTCAGTCCTTTATGAGATTCACCCAGATGGGCGGCCAGTTCTTTCAGAACGGTGTCTGCACGCCAGACGAACATGCCGCTGTTCCAGTAATAGCGGCCGGTCTCGACGTAACGGTCGGCGGTCGCCTGGTCGGGTTTTTCCTTGAAAGCCTGCACCTTGTAGGCGGACTTGGCGGAGGGCAATTCGTCGCCGCGATGAATATAACCGAGTCCGGTATGGCCAAACGTCGGCACGATGCCGAACGTCACCAGCGCATTGGGCAGTTTTTCGGTGACCGCGAACGCGGCTTTGAGCGCGCTTTGGAAAGTTTCAACCGGTTCGATCACATGGTCGGCGGTGACGATGGCAAAGACCGCATCGGGATCGCGCTTGAGCAGCACGGCTGCGGGGAAACCGACGGCGTTGGCGGTGTCGCGGCCCATCGGTTCGCCCAGCAAGTTGTCCCTGGGCAATTCCGGAAGATTCGCCAGCACCGCGTCGCGATGGGCGACGGCGGTGCAGACATAAATCTGGTCGGCGGGCAAAAGCCCGCGCAAGCGCTCGTAACTGAGTTGCAGCAGGCTTTTGCCGCGAATGACGGGCAACAGTTGTTTGGGCAAGGTTGCCCTCGACAACGGCCAAAGCCGCGTCCCCGCTCCGCCCGCCATGATCACGCCATATTGCATTATTTTCAGCAGGCAGTCGGCAGCTGGCGGCAGGCAGTGATCTTACTGCTCGCTGCCTGCTGCCCGCTGCCCGCCCTCCATCAAATCAAAAACTTCCGATCCTTCTTCGCCACTGGTTGAATTTTCTTCGCCAGGTCGGCGAAACCACCTTTGCCCATTAAAGCATACGTCGCATCCTTGCCAAGCTGCACGGCCGGCTGGTCATAGGTGTTGATTTCGTAAAGCCCACCCATGTAAGACACCGCGCATTCGTACAGGTATAGGAATTGTCCGACGGTTTCCGCGGAAATGCGCGGGAATTTTACCGTCATCGTCGGCCTTTGACTTTCCAGCAAGGCGTATTCGGTCCCAAGCTTTTCGGCATTGATCAGCGTCTGGAAATCCGAACCGGCCAAATAGGCCAGCGTCTCCACGCTTTTCATTGAACCGGGAATCGTCACATTCTTCAGAAACTGATCGACTTCAAGAAACGTGATGACCTTGTCGTTGGGCCCTTCGCGATAAAGCTGCACCTGCGAATGTTGATCGGTCGTGCCCAGCGCCTTGATCGGAGTCTGGCCAGCGTAAATGTTTTTCTTCTTCAGCCCGTTCTGTTTGCCCAGACTTTCCGCCCAAAGCTGGCGAAACCAATCGGCCAGGTAATACAGGCCGGTGCTGTAGGGCATCATGACGCTCATCGGCTTGCCCTTTTTATCCAGGGCATAGTGCACGGCAGCGATCATGGCGGCGGGATTACTCAGGACATCGCTGTTGTCCGCGCGCTTATCCATGTCGGCAGCGCCCGCCATCAACGCGTCGATATCGATCCCACACATGGCAGCGCTGAACAGTCCGACCGCGGATAAAACCGAAAACCGCCCGCCGACACCTTCGGGCACCTCCAGCGTGCGATATCCTTCATCGTTACAGATTTCGCGAAGCGTTCCGCCCTTGGGGTCGGTCGTCGCCAGGATATGGTCTTTGTACTTGTTGCCAAGCTTTCGCTTGAGCAGATCGCGAAACAGGATGAACTGCCCGGCTGTTTCAGCGGTTTCGCCGCTCTTGCTGATGACATTGACGACCACGTTCTTGATTCGCGGCGTGATCAGATCCACCACCGCGCCAATCTGATCCGGATCGACGTTATCCAGCACAAATAGTTGCGGCCCCGGACGATCCTTCGGCGACATTAAGTTATAGGTATAAGGATTGAGCGCGCTTTGCAGTGCAATGTTGCCCAGCGCACTGCCGCCGATGCCGAGCACAATCAAAATCTCGCACCCCTTGGCGTAGCGCTTGGCCTGCTCGTGGACCGAGCGAATCATCTGTTTGTCGTAAGGCAGATCGCGAAAGCGAAGTCGTCCGGCCTTGCGTTCAGCAGCCATTTGCTTGTGAATCTGCGACAGGCGGGGGGCGAGCTGTTTGAGTTCCTGATTGGTCACGCCATGCTTTGAGCCAACAGCATCGGCGGTGGCATTTTTCCAGTATAAGCTGATTCGATCCATGAATGAGGTAGCATACTCGCTGCCCAAGTCCCGGCAAGCGCCTAGGATGGAGTTATGCCCCTTCAATGCAACATCGACGCCAAAGGCAAGGCCATCCGCATGACCCTCGGCTCGGCAGTGGCTGCGGTCGGGCTGATCTTGCTTATTATCTCAGCAATATTCAGCACAGGAACGACGCTTTTGATTGTGGGAATTGCAGCACTTCTTAGCGGCGGGTTCATGATCTTCGAAGCCCGCGCCGGCTGGTGCGTCATCCGAGCGATGGGATGGAAGACGCCGATTTAACAAGGATTCGGCATGGGTCGGACGAGACTATCTCAACAACGGCGAATAGTGAACCGGGCTTGGCGATGGCGACCGATCCACTGGTTGGCGATCAATGGTCGTTGGTCGGCCGATTGCCAATGCCATCCACCCCGGCCAACGCGATGACTTCGTTCAGTCGTGTGAAATTTACCGGCTTGGTGAGGTGTTCGTAGAATCCGGCCTCCTTGCTTTTGCGGATGTCCTCTTCCGTGCCGTAGCCGCTGAGGGCGATGCCTTTGAGATCGGCGTGGATGGATCGGGCCTGGCGCATGAGGTCCAGGCCGCTGCCGTCGGGCAGGCCCATGTCACTGACGACCAGGTCAAACTTGCGCTGCCTGACGTGCGCGATCGCCTCCTTCACATTACGAGCGATCTGCACGTCGTGACCGCTGGCCTGAAGCAGGCGGCTCATCACATCGACCGTGTCATCGTGATCCTCCACCAGCAAGATGCTGAACCTGCCATCGCTCTTGTGCAATTGCTCCTGGTCTGCGGCTGATGAGACCGGGGATTTCGCCATCGGCTTTGCACTGGTCAGCGGCAGAGAAACGGTAAATGTCGCGCCTTTGCCTCGACCGTCGCTATGCGCCTTGATCGTGCCTCCATGAAGATCCACCAGCACTTTTGAAATGCTCAATCCCAGTCCCAGCCCGCCGAATTGGCGCGTGATGGTGCGTTCACCCTGCTCGAATGGTTGAAAAAGGCGCTCGAGCATGTCGGCTTCGATGCCGATACCGGTGTCGATGACCTCGATCACCGCATGGTTTTGATTGTCCACCGAACATCGCACGTCGATGTGCGCGCAGTCGGGACAGAATTTGATCGCGTTTTTGATCAGGTTCCAGAAAATCTGTTGCAAGCGCGTTGAATCGGCCATCACCATCAACGGTGACTGATCGGCATGCACGCGGAACTGCAATTGGCGCGTTTCCATCTCCGCGGTGAAAATTTCCGCGGTCTGATGCACCAGTTGAACCACATCAACGGGCTGTAAATCAAGTTCGAGCTTGCCCTGACGAATGCGCGTGAGATCGAGCAGGTCGTCGATCAGGCGGGTTTCCAGCGCGACGTTTCGGCGGATCATTCCCACATCCTCGCGCAATTCATCGGGCAACCTGGGATGGCTTTCAAGCATTCCGACCACCGCAGTCACCGGCGTGAGCGGTGTGCGCAGTTCGTGGCTGAGCATGGCGATGAAATGATCCTTGGCGCGGGTGGCGGCTTCGGCTTCGGCGCGGGCGGCCTCGGCGGCATCGCACGCTGCGCGAAGCGCTTCCTCGGCCAATTTGCGGTCCGTGATGTCCACCGTCACCGCAACCCCGCCGATCACCGCGCCATTTTCGTCGCGCAGCGGCGCGCCGGATGCCTGCGCAAACCAGCGCTTGCCTGTGGGAAGAATGACTTCGAGTTCCATCGGCGAGATTTCGCGATTTTCGCGCACCGCGCGCTGAAGAGGCAGGGAATCCGCGTCGATCGGCCGGCCGTCCATGAAATACCGGAACTTCCGGCCCGCTTCATTGGGATCCGCCGCCGACGCCGAAAGATTATCTTCAGGCTTGATCTCAAACTGCGCCATCACCGCAGGATTGCCCTTGATATCCTGGCAGGTGGTGTCGTTGGAAAAGCTGACTCCCACAGGCACGGCGTTCATCAGCGCGAGCAGACGCTGATTGAGCCGGGTCAATTCCAGCTCTCGCTGGCGCAACATCGTTTCAGTGATCTTGTGCTGAGAGAAATCACGGAAGACCAGCACGACGCCTCTGATTTCGCCGCCAACCCGGCGAATTGGCGCGCCGCTGTCATCGATCGGCGTTTCAGTTCCATCTTTGGAGATCAGGATCGTGTGATTCGCCAGCCCGACGACCATTCCCAGTCGCAGAACTTTTTCAACCGGATTTTCCACCGGCAGGCGCGTGCTTTCGTTGACGATTCGAAAGACGGTTGAGAGAGGCTGGCCCGTCGCGGAATCCGCGGTCCATCCCGTCAGCCGCTGCGCTTCGGCATTGATGAAATCAATTTGCCCGCGCATATTGGTGACGATCACGGCGTCGCCGATGCTGGCGAGCGTGACCGAGAGCCATTCGCGCTGCAGTTCTCGCTCATCGATGGCGGCCTCACGCTGGGCGATCGCGCCCGCCAATCGTCGATACGCCCAGACCAGAAATGTCAGATTCGCCAAGGCTGTCAAAACGAACACCGTATTGCGCGCCAGTGTCGCCCAGCGCAGTTGATCGGTGGCCGCTTTGAATTCGACCTGTTCCCGCGACTCGATCAGGCCGACTTGATCGCGGATCGAATCCATCAGTTGTTTGCCTTGATTCGAACGAACCAGCGTGTTCGCCGCTTCAGCTCCCTGCTCGCGGCGAACTTTGATGGTGCTTTCCAGCTCCGCGAGTTTCCCTCCGACCGCCTCGATCAATTTTGCAACTGGTTCGGCCGGAAGTTCGCCGGCCTCGGCGAGCGAGCGCAGCCCCTCGAGCTGCCCGCGCACGCTGGCCTGGGATTTGTTGTAGGGGTCAAGATAGGGTTCTTCGCCGGTGAGCAAATAGCCGCGCTGACCGGTTTCGGCGTCCTTGATCGTGGACAAGAATTGCTCAAGCCGCTGGAGAATGGCTTGTTTGTTGGTTAATTCGATGTTGCTTTGAAGGGCGATGTTTCCCGCGACATAGGTAAACAGGATGCTGACCACCAGCAACGCCGCAGCCGCCAGAAACACAACCGTCACCCCCGGGCGGCCATGGTTCATGGTTTCCGTCTTGGCCATTCTTCATTCTCCCGATGCACGAATCTTCTAACCTTGTTGACCAACGATCCATCGAAGCAGTCTGAGATTATAGGGGATGGTAGGCCTTTTGAGGCATGCGCTGATAGTCGCTGGCGCAACAAAATGGCGAAGACCGCGTACAGCAGAATTGTACCGTGGTGAACACGCCCGCGCTAGGCCAAAAAACGGCGGGGATGCAACCTCAAACCCGGCCTTCGACGGCGGCGAGTTGATCGATGAGATCGCCGTGGACTGAATCGCGACCCAGGCCGCCGTTGATGACATCCATGGCGCCATCCTGGCCGTTGATGGTGTCGTTGCCGGCGCCGCCGGAGACGAAATCCGTACCGGTGCCGGAATCGATGTGGTCGTTTCCGTTGCCCCCGAGAATGCTGTCGTTGCCGGCCTCGCCGTAGATGATGTCATTCTGGCTGCCGCCGAGAATGGTATCGCCGCTGTCGCCGCCGTAGATGCGATCCACGCCATTGCCGCCGTCGATGTAATCGGTGCCGACATCGCCGTAGAGCACATCGTTGCCGACCTCACCGAAGACCATGTCGTTGCCGGCGTCGGCGGTGAGCGTGTCGTTGCCCGAGCCGCCGACGAGCGTGTCATTGCCGGCTGCTCCCATGAGGCGCGTGGGGATAAATATTCCGCCGTAGCGTTCGTTGACCACGAGCGAATCATCGCCATCCAGGCCGTAAACCAGGATTCGTTGAACGTTCGAGAGCACGAACTTATAGAGCGTGCCGTTGACGGTGACCATCAAACGATCGGCGATGCTCGCCGCCTGGTTCATCCGGATGACATCGTTGCCGGTTGTGCCGGCGACTCGAAGCGTGCGATCGCCGCCCAGCACCGCCGCGGGCGGTGGAGTGGGGTCGGGGTCATCCGGCGGCGGATCCACGACTGGCGGAGGATCGACCACCGGAGGGGGATCGCCCGTGCCGGAACTGATCTTGACCGATTGCTGGCTATACGCATATCGCACGTGACCCTGCGCATCGGTGACTTTGGCGACGATGTAATATGTGCCCGGCGATACGCCACTGGCTACAACCGAAGTTTGCCCGGAGTTTACGGCACTTGATGCTTCAAAATTCGACCCGCCGATCGAACCGGACGCATTGTCGTTGTACGGGTTCTTGTCCTTGTCCAGGAAGAACGACACGTGCGAGTTGCTGTCACGGTCTTGCTGAATGTAGTGAACTTGGAAGATTTCGTCAGCGGCAAATGTCGTCTTGCCCACGACGGCCACATCGGAAATATTGGCCCACTGCGCATCAACCACGGTGGTGGGGAATCGTTCGCCGCTGCCACCGGACGCGGCCCAGACTCCTTCGAGCGGTCGCGCCGCGCCGACGATTGAAGAATAAATAAATCCGGTTTGATCGCGTGCCGGCCGGCCATCGACGCCATACCAATCCGTATGGATCGGCCCTTCGCCGCCATTCGTGCTGTTGACGTCGATTGTTCCGTTATAATAACCCGACGGTGCGAGATGACCTTTCGCATCGTAGCCGGCGTGGTCGGCGTTGAGGAATTGAAGGTTGACATTGTACGCGCCGGGAACCGGCTCCCCGTTGGAATCGGTGTTGGTCGGATCGTTGTCGGTTCGCCAGTAATTGTCGGCAAACGCGACATTGTCATAAACCAGCGGCGGCGGGTCCTGCATGACGGGAATCGGATGCGGATCGAGATAAGTCTCGTGGTCGACCCATATGCCATTGTTTCCCAAGGCATGGGCCAGTTCGTCCATCAGGGCCGTGCCGCGGCTGAGGGACATGAGGTGCATGGGCAATTCGGCCAGGCGCACCCCATCAATGATGGTATTTTCCATCGCGCCGGCAATGACACGACCGGTGTAATTCAATTGAAAATCGGGGTCGGTATCGATATCCAGCCAATCGACGAGCAAAATAAATTCGCCGCTGGAAGTAGAGTGAGGCGTGGCCGTGCCGGCAACGTGCGAATAATTTTTTACTTCCAGGCCGTTTTCGCCGATGCCGATTTTGATGTAATATTCAGCGACCTGCGACGCCCCGCCGAGGCGCGCCATGATGTCCTTGGATGCCTGATCCATGAACCCCGCAAGGTGGCCATTCCATCCGTGGGTCAGGACCGTCACTCCTGCAAGCAGGCGTCGGGGTTCCAAATGATCGATAAGCGGTCGCGTCATAACGGGTCACACATATAGCGTCGTAACTGTTAAATGAAAAATTACAGGAACCTATGCCTTTGGGCAAAACAAACGGTTTATAACGTCCAGCAGCAGGATCATTGAATCCTGTTTGAGATGATTGCACACGAATTTGAGGTGGTCAACCCTAAGGAAGTTCTTGATAATCAGCTAAGGAGTTTTGCCCCCGCCCAGTCGGCGTGGTCATAATCGCTGTTATCGCCCGAATTTGTCACTACAAGCCTCAAAACCAACTTGCCTTGGACGTTGAGATTAACAGTTTGCGTGGCGCTGCTGCCATTCATGATTCCGCTGTCAAAAACCTTTATGCCATCCAAGTAAACCTGGAAAACGACCGTGCCGTTTCCGCCGACTTCATCGTCGACGCCGATGTCCGAAGTAAACTGGGAATATTGGCTATTGAGATTGAAGCTTAAATCTGAATTGGCATGTATGCCGATGCCCTTGGCGTAGGTTATGCCGTTGAGCGTGATGGTGTGACCATCACCTGTCGCCTGTTCGCCGTTGCTTTTGTCTTTTTCATACGATCCCCAGCCATTGGATGCCGAGGTTGGAGTCAGGTCGCTGAGGTACGTCGTGTTGATCACCGGCGTAGTGATGTTCTGTTCATTGGACGGCGAGGCGGAATCTCCACCGGTGTTCGTCGCAAAGACTCGATAGAAATAATTGCTGGACGATGCGAACGGACCGGAATCGAAGAAGTTGAATGTAGTGGCTGAAACCGTGCCAACAGAAGCATATGTTCCACCGGTACCAAGCTTGCGTTCAATTCGGAAGCCGGTTTGATCGCCGGCCGAGTCGGTCCAGGTCAGATCAACTTTATTTGTGCTGTTGTTGTAATTTGCAATGAGATTAGTCGGTGCCGCAGGAGGAGAAGAGGGTTGCCCCTGAACCAGTCGCGCGCCGGCCCAATCAGCGTGATCGTTGGCATTGCCGTCGCCACCGTCGGTGACGACCAGCCGCAATGTTATCACACCGGTGACATTGAGATTGATTGATTGCGTCGCGCTGCTGTTATTTATCGTGCCGCTGTCGTATGCCTTCACACCATCTAGGTAAACCTGGAAGCTCGCGGAACCTCCCGTACCTTTTTCATCATCCAGACCAACATCGGAAAGGAACTGAATGTACTTGTTGTTCAAATTGAAGCTGATATCGGACGGCGCATGCACGCCCAAGCCTTTGGCATAAGTAACGCCGTTGAGCGTGATCGTTTTTCCATCACCGGCAGGCTGCTCGCCGTTGCTCATGTCCTTTTCAAAGGGCCCATAGCCATTGCTGGCGGAAGTGGGCGTGAGACTGCTCAGATATGTGTACTGGGGTGCCGCGGGAACAACCGAGATTTCGTTGGAAAACGCCGATGGGCCGCCAGTATTGTAGGCAAAAACGTGATAGTAATAGGTCGTACCGTTAACAGCAGAGCTGTCGATGAAACTGCTCGCCGTCGCGCCGACATCCCTGATCGTTGCATACGTTCCACCCGCGCCGGTCTTACGTTCGATTTTAAAGCCGTTCTGATTGCTGAGTGGTTCAGACCAATTGAGCGTCACCTGATTGGCAGAGATCTGAGGAGCTAGCAAAGTTGGCGCTGTGGGCACGGCGGCTGGCGAGGTTTGCAACAGGCGAGCACCCGCCCAGTCGGCATGATCGTTGTCCGCGCCATCGCCGCCGTTGGTCACAACCAGGCGCAACGTATTCACGCCTGCCACGCTGAGATTGACCGTCTTTGAAGAGTCGCTGCCCTTCATTATTCCGCTGTCATATGACTTCACGCCATCGAGATAAACCTGGAATATGACGCTCCCGCCGCCGCCTTTTTCATCATCGACGCCGATGTCGGAGATGAATTGCGTGTATTGCTTGCTGAGATTGTAAGAGATGTCAGACGCAGCATGGACGCCCAGACCCTTTGAATAAGTCGTGCCATTGATCGTCAGGGTATGTCCATCTCCGGCGGCGGATTCACCATTGCTTTTATCTTTTTCGTATGGCCCGTAACCATTGCTTGCGGACGTTGGCGTCAGATCGCTGACGTACGTGGCCGGCCCGGTAATCGTGATCTGCCGTCCGTAGGAATAACGCACATGGCCCTGTCCATCGCTTACCTGGGCGGCGAGCCAGTAGGTTCCAGGCGCTGTGCCATCCGTTGCGCCGGCGGTTTGGCCAGCAACAACGGAATTCGACGCGCCCAAAACTGACGAGCCCAGAATGTGCGCGTAATTGTTGTTATATGGGTTGCGATCGTTATCGAGATAAAACGTCGCGTTAAACGAGCTGTCGCGATCCTGCTCAAGATAATTCAATTGCAGTGGACCACCAGCGGCAAATGTGCTGCCGCCTGCGGCTGCCAAATCGGTGAGGTTTGCCCATTGGTCGCCGGTTGGAACGGTCGCCATGCGCGCGCCGGTTCCGCCCGAAGGAGCCCACACACCGCTTAATGGTCGCGGTCCGCCGACAATGCTCGAATAGTAAAATCCAGTTTGATCGCGTGCGGGGTGACCGTTGGTGCCGTACCAGTCTGTATAGATCGGTCCTTCACCGCCGCTGGTGCTGTTCAAATCGATCGTGCCGTTGTAATAGCCCGACGGAGCCAGATGGCCCTTGGCGTCATAGCCCGCATGTTCGGCGTTGAGCCATTGAACGTTGAGGTTGTAAGCGCCGTTCACCGGCTCGCCATTTGAATCGGTGTTGTTGGGGTCGTTGTCTGTCCGCCAGTAATTGTCGGCAAAAGCCACGTTGTCATAGACAATCGGCGGCGGATCCTGCATCACGGCGATGGGATGTGGATCCAGATAGGTGACCTGATCGACCCATATGCCATTGTTACCAAGGGCGTGCGCGATCTCATCGTCAATCACGGTGCCGCGACTCAAAGACGCAAGGTGCATCGGCAATTCTGCCATACGAATCCCGTCGATCGTCACGTTCTCTATCGCGGCAGCAAAAGTTCGACCAATGTAATCGGCTTTGTAACTCGCGTTGGTGTCAATATCGAGCCAGTCCAATAAAAGAACAATCTCGCCACTGCGACTGGATTGCGGCGTCGCTGTGCCGGCGACGTGGGAGAAATCTTTAACTTCAAGCCCATTGGCTCCGATGCCGATTTTGAGCTTATATTCGGCAACTTCCGAAGGCCCGCCCATGCGATTGGTGATGTCTTTTGCAGCCTGATCCATGAAACCGGAGAGGTGACCGTTCCAGCCATGAGTCAAAAGCGTCACGCCTGCCAATAGCGTACGCCGTTCCAACGTTTCAACAGATGGGATGTGCATAATCTCCGCGATGTTTACTTCATCACATGCAAATAAATTGAAATAACCGTACAAGTTATTCCAAAATGATTGTCGTATTCTGACAAATCTCGACTTGGTGGCCTTGCAGCAGTAGTGCAGGGCAACAACGGCGTGGATGCTCGCGCGGAACCCGTGGTCTGTCAACCTTAAAGATTGGCTATGTAACCCGGCATCATACCCTAAAGATGCAGGGATTCCCTGAGGCATTTCTCATGGTTACGACTGTCCTTTATTTGCCATTTTGATCGTGTTGACAGTCTCCCATCCCTGTTGACGATAAATGCAACATGAGCATTGTTGGGTCACCTGAGCCGCTGGCACCGTCTAGGCGGAGCGATATTGAGGCGAAAGTGGAAGTTTCCGCTATACCCTCTGAGGCCGGTCTCGCTGAACCTCGAAACGAGACCATCGATATTTTCAGGCTATTTGCCGCTGCCAGCGTTGTATTTATCCATGCTGTCCAATCCTCACAACTGGGTGATTTGCGCAATTTGGTGCGTTTTGCTGTGCCTTTTTATCTGTTTGCCTCGTTTTACTTTCAATCCCTGTCATTACGTCGCAACGCCGATCGAACGTTGAAACAATACATCTTGGGGCGCTTCAAGAGACTCTATCTGCCCTTCCTGGCGTGGAGCGCAATTTACCTGATCGTTCGAGACGTTGAGCGTGTCGAGATATGGCATCTGTCGCCTGTGGAATTGACACCGGCCTTACTCTGGAAGGGAAGCGAATATCACCTGTGGTTCCTGCCGTTTCTGCTGGCGGGGTCCGCAATATTGGCCACGATTAATATGAAGGTTCTGCAGCCTAACCGCTCCTGGCGATGGCCCTTGATCGTAACAGCGGTGGCGGCGGGCCTGGCGATGACACAAATACCCATGCCTTCCGAGTGGTACGAGGCCTTTGATAATCCAAGTTTTGCTTACGTCTGGTGGTGGAGGGGACTGCCGTCAGCTTGCTGGGCGATGGCATTCGCCTGGTTTATGACCATGGGACCCATCGTGCATTCTGTATCACCTGCATTGGGAAGTGCAGGCTTCATTTTGGCGGTTGCATGTAGCATTCAGCAGGCGTTATTTGGGATTCAACAAATTCCCCGGGCGCTTTCCGGATTTGGATGCATCTTGGCTGCACTCCCATCATGGCGCATCGCGAAATTATCAACCTTGGCCAAATTGGGGCGCTATGGTTACGGCGTTTACCTTTGCCACGTATTGCCGGTTGAAACGCTTCATGCCGTTCTGGGTCGTATGCACATTACAGCATCAGTTGGGACCGATCTGCTGGGGTTTTTCATTAGCTTTGCCGCTTCGATCGCAATTGTGCGCACCCTGGCGCTATCACCACGACTGGCATGGCTTAACGGTTGATTTCGATTGGCAAAGACTCCGTGGCTGAACGGTTAATGCCCGCCATCACGATGAGCAGGCCCACCGTTGTCGCAAGTAATCCCCACGCGTAGTGCGGCGCAATCAACGACTGCCACCAATCGGTCTTCGACGATTCGGTAATGATCGGCAGACGATTGCCAAGTGATTTCACGATGTCGAAAGGGATCAAGAATAAACACATCGGCGCTAGCAGCAGAATCGTCTCGCGCCGGCGCGAGCCATCGCGCTCGGCCAGCGCCCATGCAAACGCAATCGTCAGCAGGGACGCATCATAAACGCGATGATAAACCGGCATGAGCGAAATCGCCGCCAAACAAGCCAATGCAGGCAGTTCATTGCGAGCAGTTCGTGAGATGCCTCGCGGAAACCAAATCAAATAAGAAGCAATCAGAATCAACACGATGCAAACAACAAAACCTCGCAGCGTGAAATCGCTTAGTCCTGAGCTGACCAGGATAATCTTGAGATCGATGATTTCATCGCGAAACGGATTGGCCCAGCCGTAATCGTTGACCCCGCCAATCGCCCTGGTGGCCGCGACGTTGTGCGACCAGCCGGACATCCAGTCGATCTGCGAATACTTCATCCCAAGAAGTGCGATGGCGCCGATCAATCCGCCGACGAGCAGCGCCAGACCGGCCACCCTGAACCGCCGCAGGAACAGATAATAGACAAAGAAAGTTCCGCCGATCTGCGGTTTCAGTGCGCACGCCAGTCCGATCAACAAGCCCGCGAATATTTCGCGGTGGCGCGACGCGCACCAGACCGCGATGATGCACATTGAAATAGCGGGCAACGAAAGCTGCCCCGAGAGAATGCCAAACTGCAGCGGCGCTGATGCAATCGAAGCGCCGATCAATACGAGCAACCGCGCATCGCGACGATCCAGACCCGCCAGGTCGGCCAGCGCCATCAATTGCACCGTCAACAGCAAAATGGTGAACACAAGCCAGATCACCATCGCCGGTGCCGCCGGAACGATCGCCAGCGGGATCATCATCACCAAGGAAGTCGGTGGATAAACGGGAGCAAAATAGCTGACATCGCGATCGGTGAAGATTCCCGCAGTATGCCATGTAATCAGAACGCTCTGCAAATCATATGGATCGCCGCCATATGCCCAGGTGCGGGCGGCTGCGTGCACCGAGACGAAATCCCAGAGCGGTACATCATGGCGAATGCGTTGCGTGCCGCGAAATCCAAGCTGAATCAATCCAAAAATCAGAAATGCAATGCCCAGACATTTGCGCATGGATCGTCAACCTCGCAGGCACCACCCTATCCGCCGGTCAAAATATTTCTACTTCGACGTCAGGATTTGAATGGTTTGCAACTCGAGATTGGCCGGGCCAGAGTAATTTTCCTGCAGCCAGAATTTCTCATGAAGGCCAGGCGCGCAGCGCCGTCAGCACGACTTTCTGCAACTGGGCTCGGGTGGCGCCACCGGAAGCCTGCACGGTCATCCCCTGCATGACCGTTGAAAGATACCGCGCCAGATCGGCGGGGTTGGAATCGATGGGAAGGTCTCCTTCGGACTTGGCGCGTTCGAGCCGGCGACGGATGGCGGCTTCATTGGCGGCTCGACGCGCTACCAGCTCCTCGCGCACTGGATCGGCCGCCTCGCTGCACGAAAGAGCTCCGCGCACCAGCAGGCAACCCGGCGGGTTGCCGCGATCGGAGCAAAGCCCCGCCGTCCCTTTCAGCAGATGCTCCGCCACTTCCCGCGCCGTCGGCTGCGCCAGCGCCTGCGCGAACAAGGCGCTGTGCGTCGCGGAATACCGCTCGATCACTTTACGAAACAGCGCCTCCTTGTTGCCGAAGGCGGCATACATGCTTGGGCGATTGATCCCCATGGCGCGGGTCAAATCGGGCAGCGATGCGCCCTCATACCCCTTTTCCCAGAACACGTATAAAGCCTGATCCAGCGCTTGGTCGATGTCGAACGAACGGGGGCGCCCTCTGGCGACCATCGATTCCTCCTGACTTGTATACCTGATGATACATTAATCATAGCCTGCTTGACAGGCGCCGTCCAGAGCAATATATTTACCGTTCGATACATAATAGTGCCGGCCCAACAAAGGAGAACGGTCATGTCGAGCAAACTTGCAGGAAAGGTCGCGGTCGTTACTGGCGCATCCAAAGGGATCGGAGCGGCAATTGCGATCAAACTCGCCTCGGAAGGAGCGGCTGTCGTCGTCAATTATAGTTCCTCCCGCCCAGGCGCCGATCGTGTTGTCTCGGAAATCACCGGCAACGGGGGCAGGGCCGTCGCCGTTCAGGCGAATCTCGCCCGTCCCGCCGATATCCATCGCCTCTTCGCCGAATCGCGCGAGGCGTTCGGGAAAGTCGATATTCTGGTCAATAATGCCGGCGTTTACGAGTTCCAGCCGCTGGAAAACATCACTCCCGAACATTTTCACAAGCAATTTGACGTGAACGTTTTGGGACTGCTGCTCACGACCCAGGAGGCCGTCAAGCACTTCGGGGCCGAGGGCGGCAACATCATCAACATCAGTTCGGTGGCAGCCACTTCCGCGCCGCCCACCGCGTCGGTGTATAGCGCGACCAAGGCCGCTGTGAACGCCATTACCCGTTCGCTCGCCACGGAACTGGGACCCCGTAAAATACGAGTCAACGCCATCAATCCCGGAATGGTTGAAACCGAAGGCGTCCGGTCGGCGGGGATCGATCAAAGCGATTTCCGAAAAAGCATCGAATCGCAGACTCCGCTGGGGCGGATTGGACAACCCCACGACATTGCCGGCGCCGCGGCGTTCCTGGCATCAGATGAAGCGTCCTGGATCAGCGGCGAGACGCTGTATATCTCCGGCGGATTTCGTTGAACACCGCGGGCGGCTGGGCATAGGATGTCCGAAGGTGCAATCGACTCCTCTCGATTGCCGCAGGGCCTAACAAGGAGCGTCATGTCCACCGACGAAACGGTCACGCCGACGGAATCGACACAATCGCAAGTTCCTCCAGCGCCTCCGCCCCGTCGAAGAAAGGGGATCATCGCCGTGGTCGCGGGGCTGGTGCTCGTCATTGGCCTGGGTGGATGGTACGCGAGCACCATCGGCACGGTTTCCACGGACGATGCATATGTCAACGGCCATGTGACCTTTGTCGCGCCGCGCGTGACCGGACAGGTGGCCCAGGTGCTGGTGGACGATAATAACCGCGTTCACAAGGGGGATCTGCTGGTTCAACTGGACAAGGAGCCTTTCGAAGTGCAGGCGCAGATTGCCGACTCCGCCGTGCGGGCCGCCGAATCAGACCTGACTGCCGCCCAGGCCCAGGCGCGTGCGATGGCTGGCCAGGCGCGGGGGCTGCGGTTCAACCTCGAGCATGCCATCGAAGAGGTGGATAATCAGGTCGCCCTGCTTCGCTCCAAGGTGGCCACGCTCAATTCCCAAAAGGCGACGCTGGAAAAGGCCCGTTCGGAATATGAGCGAGCACTCAACCTGATCGGCTCCAAGGCTGTTTCGCAACAGGACATGGATACGTACAAGGAAGCGTTCCTTGTCGCCCAGGCCAAGGTCGAAGAAGCCACGCAGGGTGTCTACCAAGTGCGTGCGTCGCTGGGACTGAGCCCCAAGCCGGAGAATGGCGAAGACCTTTCGCAGGTTCCCGAAGATCTGGATCAGACGTTTTCGTCGGTGCGTCAGGCGCAGGCGGGCCTGATCCAGGCGGCGGCGGTGCTTGGCGTGTCTGATTCGTTCAATAAGTCGCCCAAGCAGATGCTCGCCGATTTCTATAAACGCGATCCGGAAGGAAACATCGATCGCATCTACGCCGACCTCATTCGCAACGCGCCGCTCGTCAAGCAGGCCGAATCCAAGCTCGTCCAGGCGCAACACCAACTCGATCAGGCGAAACTCAACCTCAGCTACACCGATGTTGTCGCGGAAATTGACGGCGTGGTCACTCGGCGAAGCGTCAACCCCGGAAACAACGTGGTCGCCGGACAAAGCCTCATGGCCGTCCGATCGCTTACCGACATCTGGATCGATGCCAATTTCAAGGAAACCCAACTGAGCGCCCTGCGAATCGGCCTGCCCGTTGATGTGGATGTGGATATGTACGGCGGCACCCAGCGATTCAAGGGGCGGATCACCGGCTTCACCATGGGTACGGGCTCGACTCTGGCGCTGCTTCCCGCCGAAAACGCGACCGGGAACTTCGTCAAGGTGGTGCAGCGCCTGCCCGTGCGGATCGAGTTAACTGATTACGATCCAGACAAGACCCCGCTGTTCATCGGGTTGTCCGTCACGCCGCGCGTCCATGTCAACGAGCGACCGGCCGGCGCCTTTGCCGGAGCGATGCTGCAGCCCTACATGCCCACGACCGCTCCGGCTTACGCGGTGGAGTCGCGCCGATGACGGCCGCCCTTTCGATGGAGCTTCCGCTGGCGCGGCGGACGGTCAATCCCTGGTTGATCGCCGTGGCGGTGGTCATTCCCACTTTCATGGAAGTGCTGGATACGACCATCGCCAACGTGGCGCTTCGATATATCGCAGGGGGCCTGTCGTCCCCGTCCAGCGACAGCGAATGGGTCATCACCAGCTACCTTGCAGCCAACGCCATCATCCTGCCCATCTCAGGCTGGCTGGGGACACGCTTGGGGAGGCGCAACTATTTTCTTCTCTCCATTGCGACTTTTACGATTGCCTCGGTCCTGTGTGGCATGGCCAGCAGTCTTCACGCGTTGATCGCTTTCCGCGTTTTACAGGGTCTTGCCGGCGGGGGGCTGCAACCGTCCAGCCAGGGGATTCTTCTCGATGCGTTCCCTCCGGAAAAGCAGGGAACCGCCATGACCCTTTTCGGAATCGCGGCACTGCTGGCGCCGGTCGTCGGACCCACTCTCGGCGGCTATATCACTGATAATTACGGCTGGCGATGGATATTCTATTTCAATCTCCCAGTGGGCGCGCTGGCTCTGATCATTTGCAACGCAGTGGTTTCAGATCCCGATTATTTAAAAATTGAACAGACCCGGATGCGCAAGACCGGCTCGTTCGATACCATCGGACTTTGCCTGCTGAGCATTACCATGGTGTGCTGGGAAATCGTCCTCAGCAAGGGGCAGGAATGGGACTGGCTTGGCGACCCGTTTTACCGGGTACACACCTTCCTGGTCCTCTTTGTGGGTTGTGCGGTTGCGCTGATTTACCGCGAATTGCGCATCGCCCATCCTTTGATCAATTTTCGAACGTTGCTGGACCGCAATTTTCGTTCCTGCTGCATCATCATCTTTTGCGCCTTCGGCGTTTTATACGCCAACACCACCACTTTGCCGGGCCTGCTGCAATCGTTGTTCGGATACGATGCGACAACATCGGGCCTGGTGCTTTCCCCGGCGGGTCTTTTTGCCGTCATCACGCTGTTTGTCGTGGGGACGCTGTTGGCCCGAGGCGTGGACGCTCGATATCTCATGGCATGCGGCCTGCTTACACTGGGGCTGGGCAATTACTGGATGTCGCTGTTGAACTTGAACATCAGCCCCTGGCAGGTTGTCTGGCCGCGCGTGGTGGTGATTGTCGGGCTGTCGATGATCTTTGCCCCGCTGAATGTTGCGGCGTTTTTACATATTCCAAGGGAACTGCGCGGCGCGGCCGTGGGGTTGCTCGCCCTGCTGCGCAACGAAGGAGGTAGTGTCGGCACGTCCATCGCCCAGACCATCCATGAACGGCGGGATCAGTTCCACACGCTGCGATTGAACGAACGGCTGGACGCGCTCAACCCTGCCGTCACCCAGTTGTTCCAGCAGGGACAAAGCTTCTTTCAGCAACAGACCGGCGATGCGCCTTTGTCCCGGCAGATGACCTTGCAGGCGCTGTCGCATTTGCGCAATCGACAGGCATCGTCCCTGGCGTATTTCGATATTTTCTGGGTATCGGCGGCGGTCGCGGCGATGATGGTTTTCCTCGTGCTTCTCATGCGACGCTCCGTCGCCGAAAAAGGCACGCATCTGAGCGCTGAATGACTCGGACATGCTTCAATCGGGGCAAGTTTTGCGGGAATAAAGGCCTTTAACGAGCCGATGGTTTGCCTCACGACAAAAATTCCAGTTGTGCAATCACATCCCGAAAATTGCGTGCTAAACTAGATCATGCGGGGGCAATTTGGTGCGTGCACCCTCGGCAGCGAAAATCGATTTCCACTTTCCCGATTGGAGCGCGAGAAATGCGAATCACACTTCTGGGTTGTCTGTTGATCGTTTCGATGGTCTTGCAGGGCTGCGCCTTGTCACCGGGCAAATCGCCGGCGGAACTGAAGGCGGCAAACACCACGCCCGGGTATGTCGAGCGTCCGTTCAACGACATGCACCCGGACCTGATGTAAGCGAAGCGATCAGAACATCAAATAGAAACCCGTCCGGAAGACGAATTGCGGACCGTCCGCTGAAGGCACGAGCCCCAACGCCGTGCCGCCGGCTGGTATTGCGTCAAACAGATAGATCACGTCGGTCGTGATCTTCGCGTTGTGACCCAAGAAATACCAGTTGAAGCCGACATCGACGAGGTTCAGGTCATCATCCACGGATGGTGAAGTGTTGAACATGCCATCGAGGAAGATGTATTCGTATCGGCCAAAGATTTCGGCGCGATTTGGAATGACAAACACGCCGCCTTGCGCGAGCAGGCCGTATTGATCGAGGGCTCCACTTCCCGTGCCATTGTCGTTCTGGTGTTTGCCGGCGCCTTCGAAGAACAGATTCCAGCCGCTGTTCTTGATGGTCAGGTCGGCTGTGTATTTCAACATGTTTGGGTTGCTGGCGCTATCGCCGGTTTCACCCACTTCATAGTCGACGCCCAAGCCGAGGCGAGCCGCGAACTTGCTGTCTTTCCAACCATTGAAATCGGTGAACTGCGACCAATCGCCGGCAAGTTTAATCTCGCCGCGCGCCGCGACGGCGATATCCGTTTTGTCTGAGGCAAAATCCGTGGACATGGCGCTGGTTCCATCGTGCGCCATCACCGCCAAGCGGTAATTATCTTTTGAATACTGAATTTGCGCGCCTTCAGTAATACCAACGGTGAATAATGTATTGACCAGCGATCGCTCGGGCGACTGCTGCTTGCCAGCATTGGTTAATTCTTCGACCATGAATGGGCCTTTGAAGATACCGGCGCGCAGCTCGGTTGCTTTATCAAGTTGATACCCAGCGTAGGCGCTGACAACGGTAAATCCGCCGGTGCCGCGATCAAACCCGCCGCCGAATTGATAGATCAGGCTGGGATTAAACGCGTTGCCGGTAAGGTAGATTTCCGCGCGGCGAGACTGGAAGCCCGATTCATCCTTGTCGTCAGCGTTGTTTGGATCGCCGTGATTGTAGATGTAACGGGTCTGAAGAAGGGCATTGACCTTCATTTGGAAATTATTGGTGTCGTCGGCAAGAAAAAATCCGTTGTTGTATCCAACCTTGCCCGCGCCGATTCCGCCGGACCGTGCCTTGGCATCGGCCATGACTTTTTCCACCGTAGCCGCGTCGGTTTGGCGATATTGCTTCAATTCGCTTTCCAGCGATTGGACACGCGCTTCCAATTGCGCGAGCCGATCAGTCGCTACCTGTGCGCCGGCTCGGCCGACAATGAGTAAACCCAGAGACGTTGCGATAAATCCGCGAAGGACCATGAGACCACCCCTTTTTGTGTCTGGCGTAACAACGAACGTTTCTACTGCTCTATCGGGTGGCAAAAGGGGTTACTTCACTTCTGTGCCGGTGGTCTGGCCGATAATTCACGATGGCAAATGGAACCACATTGTGTTGGTGGAAATTAGATGGAGTGATTAATCCTCTTATTATCCGCCATGCAACCTGAATGCGATTGAATAGAGGTTCGAAAAAACTACCTAATGCTACCGCTGAGTGATTCACCCACCCATAATCCGATGCTGAACGGCTGGAAACGGCCACTGAAACGCGATCAAAGGATAATTTGGATTTCTGTTCCAATTATGTCGCAGTCCACTTCAGCCGATAGGAAATCTTGAGAACGGCGTTTCGATGAAACGCAGCCATCCCGGGGGTACGGGGCGGACAGATACCTTTCTTGAAATTCAAAGCAAGGTTTCTTTGACCAGATAAGAAGGAGCACCGTCATGACAATTGGGAAAAAAATCGGCTTTGGATTTGCCGGGATGGTCTTGCTCACGATATCGCTTGGTGGATTTTGCTATTGGAAGCTGCACATTATCAAGGTGCAAACCGAATTCGTTTCCACCAATTCTTTGCCGGGAATGAAGGTTACTTCTGCAATCAATGATGCCATTCAAGGTCAGGAAACCGGAATTCTAGAGCATGTGACTTCGAACGATGCCAAAGTCATGACAAAAGTTGAATCCGGCATTGCTGAAGTTACGCCAAAGATTAGTCAGATGTTAAAAGAGTATGACAGTTATGTGGATACCAGCGAGGAGCGTGAATTGCTCAACAAGTTGACCACCATTCGCCCCAAGTATTTACAGGCTCGTACCAAAGCTCTGGAGTTGAGCCGCGCTCATAAAAAGACTGAAGCAATGGAAGTTGTTAAATCCGAATTCTTGCCGATCGCGCAGGCCTACATGGATCAAGTGGACTTGATGGTAGACTTCGCGGACAAAGCCAACGATCAAGCCATCTCCGAACTCAACTCCGCGGTTCGCTCAGCTAACGTGGGTCTTGCGATTGGTGTGGCATGTGCAGCAGTGGTCGGTGTGTTCGCGGGGATAATGCTTGTATTCAGCCTGACCCGCGTCTTGAAACGGAACGCCAATTCATTGGCGGATGGCGCTGAGCAGGTGGCTTCGGCTTCCTCGCAGGTTTCCTCTGCTGCGCAGAGTCTTGCCCAAGGCGCCAGCGAACAGGCGGCAAGTTTGGAAGAAACCAGTTCCAGCCTTGAAGAAATGTCCAGCATGACCAAGAAGACTTCGGATACTGCCCAGCAGGCCAGCCTGCTTTCCGCCGAGGCCAAGACCTCAGCCGACAAGGGCAATCACTCGATGGCCAAGATGAGCCGGGCGATCAATGAGATCCAGAAGGCGTCGGCGGATACCGCCAAGATCGTCAAGACAATTGATGAGATCGCCTTCCAGACCAACCTTTTAGCGTTGAATGCAGCGGTGGAAGCGGCCCGCGCCGGCGAAGCCGGCAAGGGATTTGCCGTGGTCGCCGAGGAAGTACGCAGCTTGGCGCTGCGGTCCGCTGAGGCAGCGAAAAATACTTCCAGCCTGATCGACGGCAGCCTTACCAGTGCCAAAAATGGCGTGACGATTGCACAGGAAGTGGAAAAGACGCTGGCGGAAATTCAGCAATCCGTTGAGAAGGTCAATGGACTGATCAACGAAATCGCCGCAGCAAGTCAGGAGCAAAGCCAAGGCATCGGGCAGGTCAATCAGGCGGTGCAGCAATTGGATAAAGTCACACAATCCAATGCGGCCGCCGCTGAAGAATCCGCAGCATCTGCTGAGGAACTCAACAGCCAGAGTCAATCGGTGCGGTTGATCGTTGAGGAACTATCCCGGCTGGTCACCGGCACGAGTGCTGTTGCACGCGCCAAAAATCTCCCGAAAAAAATCCCCGCTTCGCGTAATTTGACCATCGCAAAACGTAAACCACCTCAGAGCAACGAACACTCGCTCGCGGAAAAGGCCATTCCCCTTGGTGATGCACCGGATAGCGATTTTTCCGAATTCAATCAAAAGCCTGAATGACTCTTTCTTCCTCACCCGGGCAATCACGCCGGGTGAGGATTGCCACGACAGGCCCGCTGATTTCGCTTGTCGGTTGTTCAGTCAGGGAATTACGGATTGAACGGCGGGGCAGGTTCTTCCCTGCCGACTGTCCTATGATGGTTCGATGACTCTGCAATTTCTTGATACGTCAGGCAATCGAAGGATCGCGATCTTTTCCGAAGCAATGAGCCTGATTGCCGAAGGCGAAGATTCCAACGCCCGCGACCTGCATCGTTCACTGGTCGGTTTGATGCGCCGCGTGTTCGAGGTGGCCTGCTATGTTGAAGTCTCCACACAGGATCTGGAGCCGGGTGAATATCGCATCACGCGCATCTGGCGCGAGGATGGATCGGAAGGCGTGCCCGATCACAGTCCGTGGCAGATTACCGGAATTCCGGTTCGGCGCGGCGGGATCATAGCTCAAATCATCGAACAGGGCCGATCACGCGCAGTCAATCAACTGACGATTCCTTCCGACGATCCGGTTTTTGAAGAATTGGGAACATACCGCAGCGTCGCAGCCTCGCCCGGCGGCATGGGACAGGACTACAACTGGGTGCTCACTTTTCTTCGCGAACCGGATGCATTCACCCCGCACGATCTGGAACAATTGACCATGCGCGTGAACTTGATTGGCCTGGTTCTGAAACATACACAAACATTGGGTGAGTTGCGTCGCGCCAAGGCGGCGATCGACGCAGAGGTGGACCGTATTGCCGATATTCAGCGATCGTTGCTTCCTTCAGAAGCGCCGAACGTGACCGGCCTGGAAGTGGCGGCGCGGTTTGAGACGTTCAATCGTGCCGGCGGGGATATGTACGATCACGTTCGCCTGCCGGGCGGGAAGTGGGGATTTCTGATTGCCGACGCCAGTGGGCATGGACCATCGGCAGCGGTTGTGTCGGCGATGCTCAACGCCATCCTCTACACGCTTCCCGCCATGGAAAGCGGAACCTCCACCGAGCCCGCGGCGGCCCTAAGGTTTGCTAACACTCAATTGACGAACCGGAGGATCGAACAATCTTTTGTAACGGCATTTCTTGCCAACTGGGACCCGCACAAGCGAACACTGACCTATAGCCGAGCGGGGCACAATCCGCCTCTTTTGCGACGCGGGAAAACAATCATCGCTCTCGACGCGGTCGGCGATCTGCCTCTGGGCGTGCTCGAAGAAACCAATTATTCTCAATACACCCAAATCCTCCAAAGCGGCGATGTGGTGGTCATGTTTACCGATGGAATCAGCGAAGCGGTCAATAGCGCCGGCGAAATGTTCGGCGATGAACAGTTGACGCGATCGGTCATCAATGCAACCGGTACGGCTGAGCAAATTTTGGAATCAATCTGGAGCGCGGTATCCGAACATGGCCGCGGCGCGATGCCCCGCGACGATCAAACCGTCCTCGTTATTCGGGTGAAATAAGGCAATTTCTTGAGCCTTTTCTCATTTCATCCTTAAGGGGATTTCGTAGGGCTAAATCCTCATCATCCAGCACTGCCAAAGAGCCACAATGCTTGATAAGCTTTTGTCAGCGTGTAGTTCATGGACAGGCGGCAGAAGAACCAAAGTTTGAATGAATACCTCAAGGTGGGAGAAGCAGCTGAGTTTCTCGGGGTCTCGCCATGGACTTTGCGCAACTGGGATCGGTCGGGAAAACTCAAATCCATCCGTCATCCCAAAAATGGTTATCGCATTTATCGTCACGAGGATCTGGCGGCGATTTTGAAGCTTGAAACCGCCGGCCTTTCCAGCATAAACGAGTCGGCGGCACCCCGCGCTGACTGGAGCATCACCGGCGAATCCGAGCATTTTGTCCAATTCTATGAAAGCGATTCCTTCCTGACCGATTCGGTCAGCGGTTTCATCGGTTCGGCCCTGGTCCTTGGGCATGGCGCGCTGGTCATCGCAACTGAATCGCATCGCCAAGCCATTGAAGCCAAGCTGGTGGCGCGCGGCATGAATGTATCCGCCGCGGCGGGACGAGGGAAATACGTCGCGCTGGACGCTTCTGAAACCCTGGCGAAGCTGATGGCTGATGGAACGGTTGATGCCACGCGGTTTAACCATGTCGTGGGACAAATCGTCAGACTAATTTCTGAAAAAGGCGTACACCTGCGCGCGTTTGGCGAAATGGTGGCGCTGCTGTGGAATGACGGTAATCGAGAAGCTGCCGTTCGACTCGAAGAATTGTGGAATGGTCTGGCGACGAGATTCCCGTTCTCATTGTTCTGCGCTTATCCCATGCAAAAAGTGGCCGGTAATGAAAATGCCGAGGCGTTTGCCAAGGTCTGTTCCTGCCATTCGCGAGTTCTTCCCAGTGAAAGCTATTCTACCTTGTCCAAGGCAGAGGAGCGACTTCGCGCGATTTCACAGCTTCAGCAAAAGGCACAGTCGCTGGAAGCAGAGATCGCGCATCGACAGGAGGTTGAGAAAGCATTGATCCGTCGCGAGCGGGAATTGGCCGACTTTTTTGAGAACGCGCTCGAGGGGCTGCACCAGCTATCGGCCGATGGCACGATCCTCTGGGCCAACCGCGTCGAACTCGAACTGCTCGGCTATGCCGCGCAGGAATTCATCGGCCACCATATTTCCGAATTTTACGTCGATCCAAGCGTGGTGGATCACATGCTGGCGACACTCATGAGCGGGCGCCACGTATTCGAACAGCCTTCACAATTGCGCTGCAAGGATGGATCGATCCGGCAGTTCGTCGTTCATGCCAACCCGTATTTTCACAACGGCCGATTCGTGCATGTTCGATGCTTCATGCGCGACGTCACCGACCAGAAGCGGGCGGAGCAAAACCTCAACCAGATCATCGAGCGCGAACGTGCGGCCCGGGCCGAAGCCGAACGCGTCAGCCGGATGAAGGATGAGTTTCTCAATACGATTTCCCACGAACTGCGCACCCCGCTGCAGGCCATTTTCGGTTGGTCGCAGATCATGAAACGATCTCCCGATGACGCGGCTACCGTGGCGCAGGGCATCTCCGTGATCGATCGCAATGTTCGAAATCAGACCCGTCTGATCGAGGAATTGCTCGACCTTGGCCGGATTATCTCCGGGAAAATTCGCCTGGAATTCCAGGAGTTTGATCTGGCGCCAATCATTCGAACATCGGTCCGGGCGGTGCAGTCACTGGCCGATGCGAAGAACATTCAAATCAGTCAGGACATCGATTCCGCAAACTTGTCCGTGCGGGCAGACCCCGCGCGAGTGCATCAGATGCTTTGGAATCTCCTGACCAACGCGATCAAGTTCACGCCAAGCAGCGGCAGGATCAGTGTTGGGCTCAAGCCGGTCGATTCGCGCGCGGAAATTTCCGTGACCGACACCGGCCAGGGAATTGACGCGGACTTCCTGCCTCATGTTTTTGATCGGTTCCGGCAGGCGGATTCATCGATAACTCGGTCGCATGGCGGGCTTGGGATCGGTTTGTCGCTCGTCAAACAACTTGTCGAATTGCAGGGTGGCGCCGTGTCGGCCACCAGCGAGGGGTCCGCCAAAGGTTCGACTTTCACGATCGCGATCCCGATGGTGCAGCAGTCGTTCACGCCTGTACCCCCCGCAGCGACCATAAGTCTGCAGTCTTCGTAACCCGTTTTTTGAGAATCCCCGCCAATCCTCCCAGGCCTTTGCCCGCACGACGAGGCGGGATCGGACGATCCCAGACCCGTCTTGCACCCCAAAACCCGCCTGCATCGACGGGAGACCACCTGGCCAAAATATCGTCGGCCCTCGATATGTCTTCATCCCCGCTCGCATACTTCATTTAGTGGCGGTGCTCGCACCGCGCGCTCCCAGCGCGCGATCCAAATTCTCGCGTCACAACCCCCAACCCGCCCTGCCAAAAACTGCAAAAAAACGTCGAACAGGTGCGCATACGGACAAGCCGATTTGATGGTCATTGACCACGATTCTTCGCGCATCTCTGCAAAAAAACACGTGGGCGAGTGGAACACCTGCCAGGTCGTCTGCCTCGCGTACGCGCGGGTCCGGCTTTTCATAGGCGCGCCAGCCGATTCTTGAAGAAATGCATCAAGGGGACCCGCGGTCCGCCCGCTCCGCGTTAATCTTCGCTTTGGCGACGAAATTTCCCCGGGAAATTTTGTGAGGATAAAATGCGGCCATGTCTCAATCGAATATTGAACGGGTGAAGTCCGTTTATGCCGCATTTGGCCACCGTGATATGGAGGAAATTGCGCGCCTGATGTCGCCGGAAATCGTGATCGAACAATCAACCGAACTTCCGTGGGGCGGCAGGTATCAGGGGCTGCAAGGCCTGACGATGTTTTTCACCGCACTGCTGGCCAACGTCAATTCATCGCTCGTCTTTGAACGGTTTCTCGACGCCGGGGATCATGTGGTCGTCATCGGCTGGACGCGAGGTACGACCGTGAAAGATGGCCGAGCCTTTGACGTGCCGATCGCGCATGTCTGGAAAATACGGGACGGTCAGCTCGCCTCGTTCCGGCCGTTCATCGACAACCCAACGATGCTGGCAGCATTATCGAAATAATTGGCGTAGCGGTTGAATCGAAGGTTCACTCTGATCTTCGAGCAGGATCCATTCGCCGCGCACGACGCAAGAATGAAAATCCAACGAGTGTGCCCAGCGCCAGCGCTGCCGGTTCAGGAATGGCGCTCAACGGCAAACCGAGATCGAGCAGCGTCCGATCAAGCGCCGGCCCCAGAGGTGCATTGACCCCCGCCTGCCAGTTGTGGGCGAGCAGGGTGAGGTCGCTGGCGTTGACCTTGCCATCGTAGTTGAAGTCGCCACTGGTCCAGACTTGGCCGGTGGTATCGAGCCAGTTGTTGGCCAACAGAACGACATCATATAGATCGACTTGACCATCGAGATTGGCGTCGCCGAGATAAGTGTATTTGACCAGCACATCGGATGGTGAAACCGACAGGTCATCAAAAGTTGAGAGATTCAGTGTGCCTGCCGTGGCGTAGCCAAGCGCGGTTTGAGCGGGGGTGGAAGCGGCATGCGAACTGGTCAGGCCATTGCCGGTCCAGTGGCCGTTGTTGTAGCCGGCGGTAATCAAATTCTGGATCGCGGTCAGCGACGCATTGGCAATGATTAAATCGTTGTTGGTCAGATCAAGCTGCGCGCCGGGCGCGATGGTCAGGGATTTGATGTTGACCGTAGCGCTGCCCAGCGGGCTGACGAGCACTTTGCCCGCGGATACGTTCAGGCCGGCGGCGTTGAGAGTTTTGATCGCCAGCGTGCCGGGGCTGGACTTGAATAGTGTGACGTTGACGCCGGTGAGGTTGCCGCCGAGGGTTAGCGTTTGATTGGCGGCGACTGAAATGCTCGTGTCCACGTTCATCAGGAGGTTGGTGGAGATCGTGTGATTGCCGCTGCTCACGTTGATCTCCGCCTGGCCGGCGATGGTATCGAGGGTGATGCCGCCCGCGCCGCTGAGGGTATATGTTCCGCCTGAAGTGAAATTCATTGTTCCCAAAACCTGCGGTGAATCGACCGTGATCGTTCGCGCGGATGTGACAAGCGGGCCAAACCCAACAACTGCGCTTCGACCGGCCGGCGATGCGCCGGTGTTCCAATTACCGGGCGTTGACCAATTACCATTGCCGGCGGCATTCCATTGCGTGAGGCCGATCACATCCAGTGTGGTGGCGCCGGAAAACGGAACGGTCAACAGGTGTTGGTTTGAATCGAATGCATAGGCGCCCGCCGGCAACAGCGTGCCGTTCAGGAAAACCTTCTGCACGCTGGTCAAGGTGTAGAACCGGCCCAGATAGAGTTCCATCGCGCCCGGCGCAGTCAGGTCGCCAAAATCAATGTGAACATCGTTGCCCGTCATGTTGGAATGAATCGTCTGCACCGCTGAGCCGGTGTAGTAGTCGAACGACGAGGCAACCGTCGCGGACGGGAAGAACTCAACGTGCAGCGAAGGGGACCAGTTGGGTTTCCAGGCCGATTGGTTGTCCTGCACGATGTCGCCTCGGGGAATAATCGCGCTTTCGCGGGCAAACAGTGGAATCGTATCCAGTGCCGCTGCCGCGGTGATGGTCTGGCCGCCGGTGAAAACGGTCGATTTGCCGTTGTAATCCACCCATCGACCGGCTGGAAGATAAACAGATCGCGACGTCGCGCCCGCGGTCAGCACCGGCGCCACCAGCAGATTGGGGCCGTATAGATATTCATCGCCTTTATCGGCCACCTGCGGATCGGTCGGGAAATCCAGAAACAATGCGCGAATGACCGGCGTGCCGGTCAGGGTGGCCTGGTAAAGCTGCGAGCGGACATACGGAATCAGATCGTGATGTGCTTGGGTCTGTTTGACCGCGATGTCGATCAACTGCTGGTCGTAGTCGTACCAGACGTTTCGGCTGGGTCCATTGAGCACTTCCATCAGCGGGCAATAGGCGCTGAACTCGAACCAGCGGGCGTAAAGTTCCTTGGTGGGAGTGGCGCCCTGATACCCGCCGGTATCAGAGCCGTAAATGGGAAAGTTAATCAGTCCTGCACGGATTCCGTTTTTAACGGATGTCGCCAAGCCAGTGAACGTGGTGCTGCTGTCGCCGTTCCAGACGGCGGAGTATTGGCGGGACTGATCGACCGGGTCGCGTGCGAAATTAAAATAGTCAGTGCCGTAAGCGGCCGACAAACCTTCACCCGCCAGCTTGTCGAACAGGTAGGGCAGCAGGTTGGTCATCGAATCGGGCATCTCTCCATCGCCGCCGCGATCGATCTTGTAACCCTTGATGCCCAGGTTGACGAACGTGTCGAGTTTTTGTTTGAGCCACGCGTAAGCGGCGGGATTGGAGACGTCGATGGCCGGGTTGATGGTATTGCCGGTCAGCACATATCCCTTGGAGTTGCCTTCGCTGAGCAGATTTTGATTGGCGCGATTGGCGACCCATAGCAGCGTGTTCATTCCGCGTGCGTGCAGGTCGCTGACCATCTGGGCTGGATTGGGAAACGATGAATCGAAGTCCATGTTTCCCCAGTTGTCCACCGATCCGCCGGTGTTGCCCGTGGATGATCCGTAGGGCCGATCGATCCAGATCGCACCGGCGGGAATATGCAATTGCCGCAACATGTCAGCATCGGCGATCGCCAGCGCCTGCGCATTGGCAGCGCCGGACTGAACAGGAATCTGGTGATCGTCATCGCGCCACCAGATCGAATCCAGCGCCCAGACCGGCGGCATGAAGGATGGCCCGGCGAGCGTGTTGAACTGCTGAAGAACTCCCTTGGGCGTCGAGCCGACAACCATGTCGTATCGCAGCGAATTGGCGGTGGTGTTGAAGGTGAAACCGGCCGTGCTCGATATGCCGAGCTGATACGTCCCAACGTTGGTCGATTCCGTGTAAATGCCCGCGTTTTTGCTCGTAAAGTAAAACGGCGCGCGGGCACCTTCGGAGACAACGGAATCGCTGGTGGCGAACGCGCCGTGATATTCCTGGGTAAGCCCGCGGTTGTCGAGCGTCTTGCCGTAGGTTTGTTGAAAGGTGCCGTAATAGCGTTCGCCGGAATCGGTGAAGAGCTGCTTGATGGTGGCGGTGTTGGCTGGCCCGGTTAAATCGACACGCACAACCTGCGGGCTGATCAGCGTGAATTTGCCCGTCGCGGCGCCACCGCCCTGAAGGGAAAAATTGAGATTGATGAAATCGTGCTGGCCATCGTTTCCGGTTGATGAAGAACTGACTCCGGTGATGCTGCTTGATCCAAAGAGTGTCGAGGACTGTGACAGCACGATGGCATTGTTGGACTTGTCGAAAAGTTGAAAAGAGAACTGACTGGGGCCCGTGGTGATGCTGAGCTTGAGGGTGCTTGATTCAAGATCGACGGCGCGCGCGATGGAAGCGCCGTAAAGCCCAACCCATGCTGCCAACGCAAGACGACCAGCCCTCATGGGGGACATCGTAACCGCATGAATGGTGGGTCGAAATTCAATTCTCTGCGCAATTTCGCCTGACTATCGGCGTTTTCGTCGCC
Source organism: Tepidisphaeraceae bacterium (assembly GCA_035545895.1). Lineage (GTDB taxonomy): Bacteria > Planctomycetota > Phycisphaerae > Tepidisphaerales > Tepidisphaeraceae > DASZXJ01. The sequence goes on from DASZXJ010000149.1 coordinate 33,560, forward strand.
GCTGGAGGGACAACGAGGCGATTCCCAGCCAGCAGAGGCTTGTTGGTTCGGGAACAGACGAGATGGGTATGCCGAAGGTGGATAGCAGGCTCAGGTCGAACGGCTCGTCCAAGGCGGCCGAAGAGACGCCGGTCTGCCAGTTGCGCGCAAGCAAGGTGAGGTCTTTGGCATTGACGGTGCCGTCGTAGTTGAAGTCGCCGCCGGTCCAGACGTTGCCGCTGGTGAGCCAGTGAGGTGCGAACAGGATCATGTCGCTTAAATCGACCTTGCCGTCGAGATTGGCGTCGCCGAGGTAGGTGTATTTGACGAGCACATCCGAAGAAGAAACTGAAATGCCGTCGAATGTGGTTAAACCAAGCGAGCCTGCCGTGCCGAAGCCAAGACCGGTTTTGCCGGCCTCGCCGCCGCTGGGGCTGGAAGCTGCTTTTGAACTGGCGATTCCGTCGCCTGTCCAGTTGCCGCCGTTGTAGCCGGAGGTAATCAATGACTGAATTTGTGAAAGCGTCGTGAGGGTTGCGATCATGTCATTGTCGGCCAGATCGATTTTTCCGCCGCTGGTGACGGTGCCGACGCCGACGCGGAGCACCTTGTTCGCGCCGGTGCTCAGATTGACGCGTCCGCCTTCGACATACAGGGTGCCGACGGAAAGCGAACCTGCGTTGTAGCTCACTGTTCCGTTGCCGTACACGCGCATCGTGCCGGATATATTGGCGACGGAGTTGGAATTTTGCAGGGAGAATGTTCCGCTGCCGCCCGCGCCGTCGAATGATCCGCCGACGTACATGTCGCCATTGAGATTCCACGTTGCGGCTGAGCCGAGGCTGATTGTTCCGCTGCTGCCGCTGAGGTGGCCAATGATCGCATCGTGGGAAGTGACGGTGCCATTGGTAACGATGACCGAAGCCGCATTGCCGCTGTATCGTCCGACGACAACACTGCCATCGTAAGCGACGGAACTGAGATTGTAGGTAAAGCCTCCGAGGTTCAGAGTGATCGTGCCTTGCCGGGCAAGCATCTGGTAATTGTCTACCGGTCCGGTGAAGGTGACGGTGTATGTGCCAGCCACATTGAAACCCGCGATGTCGCCGGTAGTGGGCGTCCCGCTGGTCATTGTGCCGATGCTCCAATTGCCGGCGGTGGAGAAATTTCCGTTGGAGGCGGTTTTCCAGTTGTTGGCGATGGTGTCGTCAATCCAGCTATTCCAGGCGTTCACTCGGGTCGAGAAGCTCAGGTCGGAATAGGTGCCATTGAGTGCGCCATCTCCGTTAGGCGGACCAACAGCAGCGACGAACGAATTGATGCTTTCCAAGTAGTTGCGGGTCTGCGTGCCGACGGTTTTATCGACGAACACTCCGCCGCCGCTGTCAAAGAAGGCGAGCATTCCTTCCATGGCAGTGGGCAGGGTGCCGCCGCCGGAGAGATTCAGGCCATCCGCGTTGCCTGGGTCGTCAAAATCAGAGATGACGAGATTGGTGCTGCCGCCCGAGAAACTGCCGCCGTTGATATCCAGATTGTTGGTGAATGCGCGTTTGACACCTTCACTGGAAGATATAGTTCCTCCTGATCCGGTGCCGGCCTGGCCGTAACCGACGTAGGTAGCGAGCGAGCCAAGATCGCTGGTGCCGAAGTATCGCGAAGCGAAGGTCACGCCGGTTGCATTGGCGGTAATCTGGATCAGGCCCATGTCATTGCCGTTGATTTCCTGGCCGGTGATTTGGCCGGGCGCGGTGAAGAACTGATTGATGCCGACGTTCGTTCCGCCCACGCCGTGCGTGCCCGTGCCGTAGGTGAAATTGTTGGGAGTTGCGGCCACGACATGGCCGGCGGAGAGAACCCATTTGGGGGAGATCAATACACCGCCGCCAAATCCGGTGGATTCATCGACGATGCCCACGGAGGAGAATCTGGGGTCCAGCCCAAGACTGATGTAGGAACTATCGGGGACATCATCGCGACGTTCGCCGGCCTGGAGGGACAGAGAAGATCGAAAGACAATTACGCCAGCGGCACATGCTGCCAGAATAGCCCTTCGGCGATAAAGGGAGCGACCTCGCCTGCTCATTTCTCGCAACCTCCGCAATTCAATCAGGCCAGATCAGAACGAAATCGGCCCAACCTCAGCATGTCTCCGACCGCATACACAGTGTACACCAGTCCTTGAGGTTAATCCAAAAAAGGCCCGATAAAACCGGGAACTTTCAAGGGGTGAGGATCGTATAGATTATGCCATGGAAACTGTCATTTTAGGCAAATTCTTTTGCAGTTTATGAACTTGTTTCGTAGGGTAACTGAAAGATCGAGCAGGGGCGGGACGATGGAAGTATTTGTACTCATTCGCCGCGGAGGTATACATGCGGTCGAGAATCGTCACGGTATGCTCAGCTGTTGTGGAGATGGGAGTCTTCTTCGCGGCAGCGTTGGTCCTGGCAGCAGCCCTGGTCCACCTGAGATAATGCCGTTTTAGGCCCATTTTATCGCCCCTCCTTGAGCCATTGCGGCTTACAAGCTGCCAGCACAATCCGCAACTGTTAATGTTAGGTTATGTTCTTGATCGGCGGTATTTGTGATCTAAGCTGCTTGCAGTGAGTACCATCAGTCCACCATCGGTCAAGCCCGTTGCAGCCTCTCCAGTTCAAGAACCTGCGGTGCCGGAGGTGACGGGGCCACTCGTCATCGACGCCCGTGAAGTCAGCGTTTTTTACGGCGCGCACCAGGCCATCAAGTCCGTATCCATGTCGATTGCCGCCAACACGGTGGTCGCGTACATCGGTCCCAGCGGCTGCGGCAAGAGCACGTTTCTGCGGTCGATCAACCGTTTGAACGATCTGATTCCCGGTTGCACGGTTCGAGGCACGATTCAGGTGGGCGGGCAGGATGTGTATGACCCGCGCATCGACCTGGTGGCGCTTCGCAGACAGGTGGGCCTGGTGTTCCAAAAGCCCAATCCGTTTCCAAAAAGCATTTACGACAACATCGCATTCGGCCCGCGATTGCAGGGCGTGCGCAAGCGGTCGCAGATCGACGAAATTGTCGAAGATTCCTTACGTAAAGCAGCGCTGTGGGACGAAGTAAGCGACAGGCTTGAGCGAAGCGCGCTCGGATTGTCCGGCGGGCAGCAGCAGCGGTTATGCATCGCCCGAGCATTGGCGACCAAACCCGCGGTGCTGCTGATGGACGAGCCAGCCAGTGCGCTCGACCCCATCGCCACCGCCAAGGTCGAAGATCTGATCAATGATCTCAAGCGAATTGTGACGGTGGTCATCGTGACCCACAACATGCAACAGGCGGCGCGCGTCAGCGATTATACGGCGTTCTTCTACATGGGCTCGCTGGTCGAATTTGACCGGACCAGCACAATGTTCACGGCGCCGAAACAAAAAAGAACGGAAGATTACATCACGGGAAGATTTGGATAGAAGGAATTTGTGAATTGCGATTCGCAATTTGTGATTGAACAAAAATCGCAAATCAAGAATCGCAAATCAAAAATCATAAGATGAGCCACCATTTCATCGATGTTCTGGACGAACTGCGGACGCGCCTGGCGCGAATGACCGCGATGGTTCAGCTTGCCGTCGAGCAGGCGGTTGAAGCCGTCTTTACGCTTGATCCGCGCATCATGCAGCAAGTCATCGATGGCGATACCCGCATCGATGAAGAGGAAGTGCAGGTCGAAAAAAGCGCGATCAACCTGCTTGCATTGTATCAGCCCGCAGCCAGCGACTTGCGACTGATCACCACGATCATCAAGGTCAATGGCGATTTTGAACGCATCGCCGATTGTGCGGTAAACGTCGCCCAGCGCGTTCAATATCTTCGCAACCAGGACCATTACGAACCGCCGAATGATCTTCGCGTGATGGCCAACAGCGTGATTGCAACGCTTCGGGATACGATTCAGGCATTTAACCTGACGGATGAAAACCTCGCCCGCCGTGTGTTGCGCGGCGACGATGTTGTCGATGCCCTCTACCACCAGATTGTGCAGGACATGCTCACGCTGATGGAAAATCAGTCCCATAAGGCAAACCAGGACCTCTCCAATATCATGATTGCCAAAAACCTGGAACGCATGGCGGACCACTGCACCAACATCGCGGAAGACGTCATTTACGTGAATTCCGGCCGAATTATCCGGCATTTGCATGCGGTCTGACCGGCCCTTTACCTGAATTGCACCGCTTCCAACCCATTCTGGCTGATTAATTACTCTTGTCCTGCCGATTATTAAGCTGCGATGAACCTGACGATCTCTCCGCGCGCGGTCCGCAGGTGGTTGGCCGGCATGGTCATATTGATCGCATGCGCCAGTGCGATGGGTCAAATTATTCGCTATCAATTGCTCAACGGACGAGTGACCTGGTACATCGCGCTGCTCGATCTGAACCGCGAACAAAACCTTCCCAGCTATTACCAGGGCATCACGATCTTCATCTCCGCGATGCTTTTGACGGTAATTGCACGGCACAAAGTCCTCCAGCGCGACAGCCAGCGAGTTGCGTGGTCCATGCTGGCGTGCATCTTTTATTTCCTGTCCGTCGATGAAATGTGCAGCCTGCACGAGCAGCTCGCCGTGTTAATGGAAAAGACGGGAATCAAATTCAGCGGCTTGTTGACGTATTCATGGGTCGTTCCAGCGATGCTGATCGTGCTGGTTGTGGGATTCATGTTTCTGCGTTTCGTCTTCCATTTCCGCAATCCGATCCGCACATGGATCATTATCTCGGGCGCGATTTACGTGGGCGGGGCCATCGGCGTGGAGATGATCAGCGGATGGTATGAGGATGCTTTTGGCTCGGGGAATCTGGCCTGGGAACTGATTTCCAACGTTGAAGAGTGCATGGAAATGACGGGCATCGCAATATTCATTGTGACCTTGTTGAATTACATGTCAGAACACCTTGCGTCGATTTCGATCGGCATCGCCGGCCACGAGCCGCAACCGCCGGCAATTGTCCGTTCAACCCCTCAGGCGGTTGTGAGTCCCGGACGTGCCGCCTGATGCGGAACGTTGCTAAAATATCTTTCCATGGTCATTCGCATTGAAGCTTTGCAGGCTGACATCACGACGTTGCGAGTCGATGCGATCGTCAACGCCGCGAACGAGCGAATGCTTGGTGGCGGGGGCGTGGATGGGGCGATCCATCGAGCGGCAGGGCCGAAATTATTCGACGCCTGCCGCGCATTTCCCGAAATCCGGCCGGGCGTGCGATGCCCGACCGGCGAGGCGAAAATCACGCCCGGTTTCGAACTGCCTGCTCAGTTCGTCATTCACACCGCAGGCCCGGTATGGCAGGGCGGCTCGCGCGGCGAAGCGCAATTGCTGGCTCATTGCTATCGCAACAGCCTGGCCGTTGCTTCGGAAAATGAAGTGAGGTCCATCGCATTTCCCGCGATCAGCACCGGCGTCTACGGCTATCCGCTGGACAAAGCGGCTGAAATCGCCGTGCACGAGGTGAATCATTTCACCGCCGTTGATGCGACGATTCAGCACGTCATCTTTGCCTGCTTCGATCGAAAGGCGTTGGATGCCTATCGTGCCCTGCTGGGTGAATAGCCGCGTTTCGTAAACAATGTAATGACCAGCCCCATCACCGCCAGCGACGAAGGCTCGGGGACCCCGTTAATCCGGCCGAACAGTCCCTCCTGTTCAAAGTTGGGGCCAGCGGTGAAATAAAGGGCGTTGGCATCGCCAAGGCTGACTCCGTTGCCGAATGTCAATCCCCACAATCCGTCAATGGAGATTGGCTGACCGTCTGTATCGCGAAGCTGATCGAGAAAATTGCCGCTGGCCGGGTCAAACGCGGCGATGGTCCCGTCGCCGAAATTGGCGACGAGCACATCGTTGGCGAACGCTCCAAAGGTATCCGGCGCAATCGCCATGCCCCAGGGTGAATTGAGCTGGCCGCCGTCGTTGAAATCCTTCAGCAGCGAGCCGTCTTCGTTGTATTCCACCAGATGCCCATAGCCGGGGAGGTCTTCAAAACCCTCGTCTCCGTCGGGGTTCCACTTGGCGTATGTGACGAAGAGATGTCCGCCCAGATCCATGATGTTGAACGGATGCAGATCGCCAACCGAGGCCGGCGTCTGGAACGAGTACGTCGCCGTCACGTCGTGCCACTGATTATCGATGACTTCGATGGCATTGTTCCGAAAATCCGTGGCGAACAGATGATTGCCTGCCTGGGGATTGTTCTGCTGCGCCAGGGGCACGGCGTGACTGGTCAACGCCACGCCGCTGAAAACGGAATTGGCGGCATAGGGAAACGTGGCGGTCTTGCTGTAATCAATCATGACGGGCGCGATATCCATGGCGGCTGCGGTATTGGATCGCCAGGCATTGATCGTGCCGTCTTCGGTGACAAAGACGAATTTCGCCGGGCCGGAGGTGTTGCCGATGGGAACGGGCGGACTGGTTGAAAGATCATGGGCCGCGCCGGAGACGATAAATTCATCGGCTTGGTTCGAGAAGTCGCTGGCGGCGTTGTACGCCTGCCCGGTGACAAACGCCACGCCTCGATCGGCAAACTGTCCGGTGTTGATCGTGACCGTTTTCAGTCCGTCCTGGTGGAGCGGGATGCCATTCACATCGCCGATGTACTCCGTGCTCGTGCCGGCCATGGCGTTGGAAAACCAAATATGTCCCCCCGCGCCCGGTGGACGCAACGCGATCCCCCAGGCGTCGATGATCGTGTGATCAACGATCTGGGCGCCGTACGAATCGTTGCTGGCGACGAGATTGGTCTGAACATAGACGTTGTCTCCGTCGGCACGAACGCTTAAATCAAGCAGCAGAACCAGTGCCGCTATGATCCGATATGGATATATATGTTTCATCATCGGCTCCTGCGAACGGAAAAAGGTTTGATCCGGCAACCGCGGCGTATCGCACCAAGCGTGACGACCAGCAGGGCAAGGCTGGCTGTTGCTGGTTCGGGCACCACTGAAACGTTGTCCAGCCCCAGGTATTGGTCCGGCGACGGGGATTGTGCGTTGTCGTCAAACCAGCGAAGCAGCAAATTCGCGCCGACGTTCCACGTGCCCGACAGATCGATCGTCGTCAGCGGCACGCTGGTGACGCCGATGGAGTTGGGCACGACGATTCCCCCGGGTCCGCCGAGCGTGGGATTGAGCGTAGCGGCGTTGGTCCAGTTCGCGCCGCCATCCAGGCTGTAGAAAAGCCAAAATCCTGGAAATTCCTCGACGTTGACGTCCGGGCTGCTTGTGTAATTGTTGGCATCGACAGTGGTCGAAAACCTTCGAATGTCATAGCCAACGGCAATGCTGTTGATCCCAGCGGCAGTGTTGTTGGTGAGGGTGAGCTGCAATTCGTTGGCGGCGTCACCGGTGGGGCTGGTGCCCAATGCTCGGTCATTGGGATTGGATGAACTGGCGAAGTTGGATGCTGATGTGCTGCGAAAGCTGGTGCCGCTGGGATCATTGGTAGCAAAGGCAAGCGCCGTATGCTGTGACGTGGAAGCAGAGCCGGTTGGTCCCGTATTCAATGCCGTGGAACTAACCGCCGGCGTAACGGTGGTGGTGATTTGCGCAGTCGAGCCGGCATGCCGAAAATCATCGTGGCCGCCGGAGAGGCTGAATTCGGTCCATCCTGAAGGCATGCCCACGGATGTGCCGGTTCCCATCGAGTTGAAGTCCTGCACGTAAACCCCGGTAAACGGAGCGGCCAGGGCGGCCGCTCCGGTCGAAACGACGATGAAAGCAATGGAAATGAGATGTCGCATGGCGATTCTCCTGAGTGAAATTTGGAGGTGAAAGTTGCTGGGACTAGGCGGACTTGCGTCGCGTCCGCCGCGCCAAAACGCACAAGCCCGCGGCCAGCAAGCCCACCGACGATGGCTCGGGCACGGAACTGGGAATCACGCCGGCGAGAAACAGGTCAGACAGATCCATCGTCCCGCCGATGGTGGGATTGGCGGCGTCATTGAGGTAGCCGCTCAGCGTGTTGGCTGGAACTTGAAAAATTTCCTGTAGTGAGGCGAGGTCGGAGGAGTGGGTGTAGTTCAGCGTGCTGTTGTAGACGCCGCTGAGGTCGATCGTTCCCTTGGCGAGCGGTGAAATCACGATTTCCGCGAGCGTGTGATCGAACAGATCGCGATTGTTGCCTTCCGTTTCATCGGTCCAGATGACGATGGCGCCGTTGTTCTGATACGCCTGCGAAGCCATGATCATCGGAACGACCTGAGAAAGGAAATTGTCGCCGACGGCGATGCGATTGGCGTCCGAGCCGGCCGTATAGGTTACGCCGTTGTAGGTAAAATCGGTGGCCAGGGCCGTGTGCATGTCGTTGAACTGATTGGGGGTGATGATGTTGTAGCGGGCGACGGTGTTGTTGTTCAGATCCGTCTGAAGCTGCTGAAGAGGAGCATAGTTGCCGGACATCGTATTGCTGGTGGTGGCGTTGTTGCCGCCGTTGGTCGGGGTGAAAAAGACCTGTGGATTATGCTTGGCGGCGTAATCGTATTGATGGCTTTGATTGTAGGGATTGGTGTAATTGGAGGAAGTGCCGGCGAAACTTGCCAGGGGCACGGTGTATTGGGTGGACGAGACGGGCGTGCCGGTGAGATTGTTGCCGTTGTTGGGCAGGTGGCCGTTATAGGCAGCCTGATTGCCATTGACTTCGGTCACACCGGCGGTGGACAGGTCTGTGTCCTCCTGATACGACTTCCACGTGATGCCCTTGTTTTGCAGCAGCGTGCTGAGATTTTGGCCGCTGACCGAAGGGTGGGTGGACAGATAATTCTGAATGTTGGCCACGCTGTTGCCGCTGCCGTAGGGATCGTTGTCATTGGTGACGCCCAGGTTGCTGCCAGCTTCCTGCCAGATGTAATTGGGTTCAGAGGGGTGGACGCTGGGCGGACTGCCGCTGGGTGAAGCGAGCACACTGTGATAGGCGCTGGCGTAGGAAACCTGCCCCCAAACCGGATTGACGGCCTGGTTGGTGCTGATCAGGCTGTTCAGATACTTCGCGGGCGAAACGTAGCCCGTGCCGGGGTTGTCCTTCAGTTGGGCGAACCCGGCGGAGGTGGAACCGCTGGCCAGCGGATCGGGCTGTGTCCAATTGTGATTTTCCAGCTCGATATAAAAGATGTTGCCGAGTTCGGCTGCACGAACGGAGGAACAGAGTCCGGCTGCGCAGGCGGCGCAGAGCACGAGCGTCCGTCGCGAGGCTCCATCGGCGCGCACGGAGAGTGATGATGTTGAGAACATGGCGTGGCCTCCTGAAAAATGTGATGACCGTTGGCGGAACGACACATCCCGCGTGAAGCGATCGGTCGGCGGGAATGCTAGAAGGCGACTGTTGGCGCGAAATGAAATTGTCGTTTGAATCGCGCGGCGAAATCGTGAAATTTGATATGCGCACTACAAATGCAATCGATGCAACATCGACATGTTTTTTTAGCCGGTCCGTCATCGGCCCTTAGCCGAGACGAACCTCAGCGCATCGGAGTTCCCCGTACTCCCGGAGACCCAATCTCAATCATTGAATCAAATAATCATTGCCGCGGTTGGCGGAAAAACCCGTAGAAATTGCCGTTTTCAACGTTGCGGACTGCGATAACCGCGTCCAATCGACCGTTGTTGATTCGCAAAAATCGTCGGTTCTTGCATTCCGATCATCCAGTCCCAAAATTGTGCCCCGACCGTAAACCAACAGGAGTTATTTGATGAAGATTCGTGATGCGAAAGATTGCAAGTTTGATCTGGTCTCGCTGGGCGAGTGCATGATCCGCCTGTCGCCGCCGCAGCATGGGCGAATTGAATTCGCGCCGTTGCTCGAAGTATGGGTAGGCGGCGGTGAATACAACGTGTCGTATGCGCTGTCGCGCCTGGGCCTGCGGACCGGCTGGGTCGGCGGGCTCAACAGTTCACCGATGGGCGCGATCATCCGCAATCACGCCCGCGCGGTGGGCATGGATGTGAGCTACGTCGTCGAACGAAAATACGATGGTGTGGGCAAGAAGGACCGCATTGGCCTGAATTTCACGGAAGTCGGCGTCGCCAAGCGGGGTTCGGTGACGCTTTACGATCGCGGACACACCGCCACCGCCGGCATGAAGCCAGGCGAAGTCAATTGGAAAAAATTGTTTCAGGAAGACGGCGTGCGCTGGCTGCACACCGGCGGGATTTTCTCGGCGCTCTCGGAAGGAACGCGACAGGTCGTCGCCGAAGCCGTCAAAGCCGCGCACGAAACCGGCACGATCGTTTCTTATGACCTGAACTTCCGCTCCAAGCTCTGGAGCAGCAAGGAAGCCATCGCTACCACCAAGCCACTGGTGCCTTATATTGATTGCCTGATCGGCAACGAAGAGGATTTCGAACAGGTGCTGGGTTATCAAGCCGAAGGCGTGGACGTTCACAAGGCCGGGGCGCTGGATGTCGGGCCATTCAAAAAGATGGTCGAACGCGTCGTCAAGGATTTCAAGAATATCAAAATCGTCGGCACGACGCTGCGAGGCGTGAAGACCGCGACGATCAACGACTGGTCCGCCATCATGTGGGCGGACGGCCAGTTCTATGATGGCCCTCAATTCGACAATCTGGAGATTGAAGACCGCGTCGGCGGCGGCGACGGCTTTGCCAGCGGGTTCACCTACGGATTCCTCAGCGGCAAAACCCCGCAGGAATGTGTCAACCTCGGCGTGGCCCATGGCGCGCTGCTGATGAGCACCATGGGCGATTCCAGCCAGATCACGCTGGAAGAACTCACCCACATCGCCGGCGGCGGGAGCGCGAGAATCAAGCGGTAAATATCAAAGTGGCGTATATACCGTTTAGATAGTATAATGGTATATTGAGGAATTATATGGCAGCCATTCTGATCAAAAATGTGCCCGAAAAGCTCAAAAATCGCATCAAGAAGGATGCCGTGAAAAATCGGCGTTCCATGAATCAGCAGATTTTGATGCTGTTGGAAAAAGCAACGCTCACAGTTCCTCCAGTGCGATTGCCGAAACCGATCAAGCCGCTAAAGCCGATTACGGCTGAGATGATTCTTGATGCAATTCACAAGGGACGTGAATGATCGTCGTCGATGCGAATGTGATCATTTATGCGATAGTCGAATCGCCAAAAACCGTTTTGGCGAAACGTATAGCGGCACACGACGCAGAATGGGTCGTTCCGCCGCTTTGGCGATATGAATGCACCAGCGCGCTGGCCACGCTGGTCCGCGCGAAAGCGCTTGATATGGAAAAGGCAATCGCCGCACTTGCCGAAGCTCATCAATTGACCGTTGAGCGTGAGCTTGCCGTCGATCAGGAAGAAGTGATCAATGCCGCGATCCGCTTTAATCTTTCGGCTTACGACGCTCAGTATGTTGCATTGGCCTTAAATATCAGCGTGCAATGTGTTACGGCCGACATCCGAATCATTGCCAACGCGTCGGGCATTGCAGTTTCTTTGGAACAATATCTTGTTTAACCGATAGTCACTATGAAAATCTTATTAACGACCACCAGTTACCAGGACACACCCGGCCAGCACCATGACTTTCTGGCCAAATCCAAATTTGAAGTCGTCCGCGCACGCGGGCCGCTCTCCGAACAGGACATACTTGATCTGATCAAGTCCAACAACGGGTTTGACGGCCTGCTCAATGGCGACGACATCATCACCTCCAAAGTGATCGATGCCGCCCTTGCCACGCCAACCAAGCTTAAAGTCATCGCCAAGTACGGAATCGGGCTGGATTCGATCGATGTGAAATATGCGACATCGAAGAAGCTTCCGGTTCTCTTCACGCCGGGCGTGAATCACACGACGGTTGCAGAACATGCGTTTGGATTGATGATCGCGCTGGCCAAGCACTTTTGGCCTCACCTGCGATCGACCAAGAAAGGCGAATGGAAGCGCATCACCGGTACGGAGTTGTACGGCAAGAAAATTGCCGTACTGGGTGTGGGCCGCATCGGAAAGGAAGTCATCAAGCGAGCGCGGGCGTTTGACATGGTCGCTTATGGATATGACCTCTACTGGGACCACGAATTTGCCAGGCTCTGCGATGTCACTCGCTGTGAGTCCGCCGACGAAGCGCTGCAGGATGCCGACATCATTTCGCTGCATATGAATTTGAATGATGAGAATCGCCATTTCATCAACAAGGCCCGGATTGCGAAGATGAAAAAAGGCGCGATCATCATCAACACTGCCCGTGGCGGGCTGGTGCATGAGCAGGACGTCGCCGACGCCTGCAAAAGCGGCCAGCTCGGCGGCTATGGAGCCGATGTTCTGGAACACGAGCCGCAAAAGCCGGGTCATCCGTTCGTGGAAATTGACAATATCATCATCACACCGCACGTCGGCAGCCGCACGTTCGAATCCGTCGAACGACAGGCAATGCGCGCGACGCTGAATATCGTTAATTTCCTAAATGGAAATAGTGACTATATTCAGTCAAACAAGTTTTGAGATCTGACAATTGGTATTTGGAGTTTTTATGGCAGCGACAGCAGACATTGGCCTGATCGGTTTGGCAGTCATGGGCGAAAATCTCGCCCTGAACATTGCCGATCATGGGTTTAAAGTGGCCGTTTACAATCGCACGACCGAGGTGATGCAGAAGTTCATCGCCCGCGAAAACCCGCCTGGCGGGCTGGTGGGTTGCAAAACCGTGAAGGAACTTGTCGCAGCCATCAAAAAGCCGCGAAAGTTCATCATTCTTGTCAAGGCCGGCGGCGCGGTGGATGCGGTGACCAAGGAACTGATCGCAGCCGGAATCGACAAGGAAGACATTGTCGTTGACTGCGGCAACAGTCTGTGGACCGACACGATCCGCCGCGAACGTGAATATGCCAGCCAATGCAAGTTCTTCGGCTCGGGCGTATCGGGCGGCGAACTGGGCGCGCGCTTTGGCCCGAGCATGATGCCTGGTGGCGATCCGGATTCATGGAAACATCTCAAGCCAATCTGGGAAGCCGTCGCCGCCAAGGTCGATGCCAAGACCGGCAAGCCGATGGAAAATTACGCGCCGGGCAAACCGGTGGTCGGCGGCGTGCCTTGCACGGCCTATCTCGGCCCCAACGGCGCGGGCCATTACGTCAAGATGGTGCACAACGGCATCGAATACATCGACATGCAACTCATCTGCGAAGCCTACACGCTCATGCAAAACCTGCTCGGCATGAAGGCCGACGAAATGAGCAAGGTCTTCGGTCAATGGAACGAAGGCGATCTCGATTCGTACCTGATCCAGATCACCGCCGACATCTTGCAACAGCATGATGCGGTCGAAAAAAGCGGATTCCTTGTCGATCACATTCTCGACACCGCCGGCCAGAAGGGCACGGGCAAATGGACCAGCACCAATGCGCTGGACATGGGCATCCCCGCCAATTCGATCGCCGAAGCCGTTTTCGCGCGATGCCTCAGCGCGTTAAAAGATGAACGCGTCGAAGCCAGCAAGGTTCTCAGCGGTCCGGGCGGGCAGCAGGCAGCAGGCAGCAGGCAGGAACTCATCGCCGCCATTCGCGATGCGCTCTATTGTTCGAAGATTTGCGCATATGCCCAGGGTTTCCAGCTCATGCGCGAGGCCCAGAACGAATATAAATGGAAGCTGGATTTCGCAACCATCGCCAGCATCTTCCGAGGCGGCTGCATCATCCGCGCGCGATTCCTGCAGAAGATCACAGATGCTTACACGCGCAACGGCAACCTGGTGAATCTGCTGCTCGATCCGTACTTCAACGATCAGATCAAAAAAGGACAAGGCAATTGGCGCAAGGTCGTTTCATTGGCTGCCACCAACGGCATCGCAGCGCCGGCATTTATGAGTGCGCTGGCTTACTACGATGGCTACCGCAGCCCGCGTCTTCCGGCCAATCTGCTGCAGGCCCAGCGTGATTACTTCGGTGCGCACACCTATGAGCGTGTTGATGCGCCACGTGGGAAGTTTTTCCACACCGATTGGCCCGAACCCGGTCGTCCGCAGATCGCCATCGTCCCCGGCTCCGGCGGCGGACATTGACACTCGTCCGCAAATTATCGTCAGGTGGCGCTAATGCCTGATAGATATTATCAAGAGTATATGAACTCGCCCCAATGGGCCGAGTTTCGATTAGAGGCTATTGAGGCCGCGAGTCGTCAATGCCAACGTTGTGGCAATGCAGAAGACCTCGAAGTCCATCATCTACATTATGACACACTCGGGCACGAATCACTAAATGATGTTGAAGTGCTTTGTAAATCGTGTCATCGAATTGCGGATATTGAGCGAAAGTCACAGCGGCCAGTCAAATCCGCCTCGGGTCTTATGAAAGGCCGATACACTGGCGGAAGAGATGTGCTACACCAGATTAGCCCGCACCATATTCGTGTTTCGAAACGTCACCATTATAAGGGCACTTTTAATATTAGTGATACGCCACCACTATCTCATGAAGATTTACTGTCTCGCCACTTTCCCGTCGTCAGAGAATTGGTTTTTCATCTCGTAAATCAGCGGATGTTAGATAGAGATGATAAGAGAGCGGAATTAATTTGGGAAAGAGTGCGGAAGATATACAGACGTCAAGGTGGCCCAGAATACCGCGATCAAATAGATGAATTGCTCATTCGCGCATACGAACGAGTACAAAAGAAGCTGAAACATCGAACTAAGTACGATCGCAAATTAGAACACATCAATGGAATTGAATCATTAGCATACTTTCTGAAATTGGGGGTGTTTAAAAGACGTCTTAGACCCAAACAGCGACTAAAACAGAGAGTAGCGAAGCGACGCCGTAAATGAGTTGTAGGATTAACTAGAGAATTGGTTACAACTCGATTGATCATAACTTCGTGAAAAAGGCATTTGAGTGGACATGTCTTATCACAGTACAATTCGTCAGCTTTGTAGACGAGAAAATAATTGTGCGAAAGAATCTGATTGTTCGCCGCAAGCGGTAGTCAACAAATCCAACTCACGTCGATACATAACCCCATGGAGGCTGATCGCCATGGGTCAAATTAATCGTCGCGCGTTCCTCAAATCGACTTCGGGCCTGCTTGCATTGGCTGCAATGGACATGACCAATTTCAACTGCGCCAGCAGTCCGCAGATGGTGTATGTCCCATCGCGACCGCCGCGGGGAGCCAATGAGAAGGTCAACGTGGCCGTCATCGGGCTGGGCGGGCGCGGGTTTGGGTCGCATATCTCGGCGTACGGCAAGCAAAGCAACTCGCAGATCGTCTACGTATGTGATCCAGATTCGGCATTTGCGCAAAAGTCGATTGATAAATCCCGCAACTCCAATGGCGGAACCGAACCCCAGTTCGTGCAGGATATGCGGCGAATTTTTGACGATAAATCCGTCGATGCGGTCAGCATCGCCACGTGCAACCATTGGCATTCATTGGCGGCGATCTGGGCGATGCAGGCGGGGAAGGATGTCTACGTCGAAAAGCCGCTGAGCCACAACCTCAGTGAAGGTCGCCGGGTTGTACAGGCAGCGCAGCGCACCGGTGCGGTCGTGCAATGTGGCACGCAAATGCGATCCAACGCGGCCCTTATCGAATCGATGGCATACCTGCGCAGCGGCGCGCTGGGCAAGGTGCTCGTTTCGCGCGCGCTTTGCTATAAATCGCGCCCCAGCATCGGCAAGGTAAGTGGCCCGCAACAGCCTCCGTCCACCTGCGATTACAATCTCTGGTGCGGCCCCTCGCCGATGGCGCCGCTCATGCGCTCCAAGCTTCACTATGACTGGCACTGGGTGTGGGATCAGGGCAATGGCGATATCGGCAACCAGGGAATTCACGAGATCGATATCGCACGCTGGGCGCTGGGCACCGACGCGGCGCCCAAGTCCTGCCTGTGCGTTGGCGGACGGTTCGGCTATGTCGATGACGGTCAAACCTACAACACGCAAGTAGCCTCATTCGATTACGGCACCGGTCAACCCAAGCTTGTTATCGAAGTGCGCGGCCTGGAGACCAAGCCGTTCCATTCCCGTGGCGTGGAAAATGTCGTCCACTGCGAAAAGGGAATCTGGGTCAGCCCGACTTATACCAGCGCGGTCGCCTACGACCCAGACGGGCACGTTCTCAAGCAATTTAACGGCGGCGGCGATGCCAATCACTTCGGCAATTTCCTGGAAGTCGTCCGCAGCCGCAAAATGGCGGATCTGCACGCACCGGCCATCGAAGGACACCTGTCGTGCGTGCCCCTACACATGGCGAACATCTCCAACCGGTTCGGGCAATCCATGGCGTTTTCGACATCAAGGTCCGACTATTTCGGCAGCGATGCCGAGGGAAATGAAGCCATGTCGCGCATGGTCAAGCACCTGGCTGATAACAAGGTGCCGGTCGAAAGCACCTTTTTCATGATGGGCAAGCGACTGAATTTCAACGCAGAAACCGAAACGTTCCGCGGCGACGATCAGGCCAACCGAATGCTCACGCGAGAATACCGCAAACCGTTTGTTGTGCCGGACAAAGTGTGAAATAGGGTGGTTTGATGATTGCCAAGCTCGATTCTATTACGTATACTTTCATACACATTCAAGGTGTATAAATATGCGTACGAATATTGTTCTGGACGACGAACTGGTCAAGAAAGCATTCAAGTGCACAGGTGCCAAAACAAAGAAAGAGTTGGTTGACCAGGCACTCCGTGAATTGGTTCGTCAGAATAAACGGGCGGATATCCGCGAGCTTCGCGGCAAAGGAATGCTTGATCCGACCTATGACTATAAAGCCGCTCGACGGGGACGGTGATCTTGGTCTTGGTGGATTCCTCCATATGGATTGAATATCTTCGCCGTCGCCCCGGACCCGCGGTGGCGCGATTTGATGCATTGGTTGAGTCGAATGTTCCGTTCGCCATTACTCCCGTCATATTGCAGGAAATCCTTCAAGGTGCGCGGTCTGCAACGGAATTTCACGCCTTAAGCGAGAATCTCCTTTCTCAAAGGTTAATTTATCCTCTAGAGCCCATTGCTTCTTACGCCTCAGCGGCTGAGATTTATTTTCGTTGTCGTCGCGCGGGCATCACCCCGCGCAGCTCGACGGATTGTCTGATTGCGCAAATCGCCATCGATAATAACGCCGTTCTTCTCCATAATGACACCGACTTTGATCGAATTTCGAAGGTTGTGCCTGAGCTAATGATCTATTGACTTGACGCAGCCCCATCCGTGCCCGACAAATGGAAACCATGTCAACCAACTACATCATGCCGCCCGCGCTGCATAATCAGCTCGTTGCTGCGGCTTATAAAAAACGTGGATTCGCCCAGGACGAAGCCGATGCGGGCGCGCGATTCAGCGAATTGACCGCGTGGCACGGCATTAAAACCCATAACGCGATCAAAGCGCTTCATCTGGATGAACATTTCGGTTCCAAGGCCGGCGGTTGCGTGCCGGGCGCGAAGATCGAAAACCTGCCTTCCAAGTTCAAAGCGGTTCAGAAATGGAACGCCAATCGCAAGCTCGGCCAGGCGGTCGGGTTTGAAGCGATGACAACCGCCATGAAACTCGCGGATGAGTTCGGCGTCGGCGTCGTCTCAGTTGATAACGCGTTTCACTATCTCTGGGGCGGCGGGTATGTGATCGATGCCGCCAAAAAAGGTTATCTCGCTTATACCTGCTGCACGGCTGCGCTGGCGGAAGTCGTTCCATTCGGCGGAAAGTTTCCGACGCTCGGCACGAATCCCCATTCATGGGGCTTCCCCACGCAGGATGTGATCGGCTACCCCATCTGCATCGACTGGGCGACCAGCACGGTCGCGATGGGGCGCGTGCAGCAGTTCATTCGCGAGGGCAAGCAACTTCCGCTCGGCAGCGGTGTGGACGAAAACGGCAACGAGACGACTGATCCAAACAAGGTCAAAGCGCTCCTTCCGTTCGGCCAGCACAAGGGATACGGGCTTTCGCTCATCGATGAACTGTATGGCGCATACATTGGCGGATCGTTGCCGACGATCCGCAATCGTTGGGATCAGGTGAAGAACGGCGAAAAGGGAACGTGTTGCTTTTACTTTCAGTGCATCCGTCCCGAAGCCATCAGCGGCGACCATTTTGCGCAAGGTCGCTCGCAAAATGAAAACGTAAAGAAAGTCCTGGCCGACATCCTAGGCCACGGCAATGACAAGTGCATGCTCCCCGGCCAGATCGAAGCCCAAGGTGCGGCCCTCAGTCAAAAACATGGCGGACTGGTCTTCACTAAAGCCGAAATCGACGCGTTTTCACAAATGGCTCAGGAAGCCGGGTTCAAATTCGATCCTGCTTCGCTGAAGACCGTCGAACTGTAACCCATGCTTAAGCCACAGAGATCACAGAAGACACAGAGAATAATTCTTCTGTTTTACTCTGTGTTCTCTGTGTGCTCTGTGGCTAAATCACAACCGGCTACGGCACCGAGCACACAGCCCGGCTTTGAGATTGTCGGCCATATCGATTCACCGCGCATTCCCGAGAGTTCGGGGATCGTGATGAGCCGCAAATACCCTGGTGTTTATTGGACCCAGAACGACAGCGGCAATCCGCCGGCTGTTTTCGCCATCGAACAAAGCGGCAAACTCATTGCCGAGTTTCCCATCCGCGCGAGCAATGTGGATTGGGAAGACATCGCACTGGACGAGCACGGCCGACTTTATCTGGCGGACATCGGCAATAACTTTCACAATCGCTGGCAGATCCAGATTTATCGCGTGGCCGAGCCGGACCCGCGCGCACCCGTCCATGCGCTCGTCCCTGACCGGGAATGGAAACTGAGTTACCCCGATCAGCCATTTGATGCCGAGAGTTTTTTCGTGCTTGGCGACAATGGATACATCATTTCAAAAATGTTCAATCTCTCCGCCGCGGAGCTGTACCGGTTTAGTTTGTCGAGCAACGATCCGGTGATCGAATTGCATAAAGTTGCGACGCTGTCTCTTCGCATCCCCTGCACGGCGGCTGATGTTTCGTTGGACGGGAAATGGTTAGCCATCATGACGCTGGCGGGTCCGTTTGTGTACAAAATCAATGGCGACCCGCTTCGCGCCGCCAAGGTCGATTCATGGCATGCAACCTTTTTCGATCCCCAAGCCGAAGGCGTCTGCTTCGTGCCCGGCGGATTGCTGGCCACAACGGAGGGAAGACGGGTGATCTTCTTCCCCTTTAGCACGGATATTTCTCGAAAATAAGCGTTAAGTCGCCGATATCGACTTACAACCTTTCTGGCCGTACATTGGTATTTCTATAGAGAGGAAGCACCAATGAACAATCAAAAATTATCCGACCGCGCATCCATCCAAACCGAAGTTGAACGTGCTGTGAAATCCGAACCGATCGTGGATATGCACACGCATACCTATCCGCCGACGTTTGGGACGCCGGTGGCCAATAAGACGGGGAAGGTTGATCCGACCGGGTTGCTGCTTTGGGGCATCGATGAATTGCTGACGTATCACTATCTGGTCGCGGAAGTTTTTCGCATCGTGCCGGCCACCAAGCTCCGCTACGATGATTTCTGGAAGATGAGCAAGCAGCAGCAGGCCGATCATATCTGGCAGCATCTGTTCATCGATCGCGCGCCGATATCCGAGGCGTGTCGGGGCGTTTTGACGACCATCAAATTGCTTGGCCTGGATCCCAATGAATCGCCGGCGCAATGGCGAAAGTTTTTCGCCGAGCAGGACCCTTCCAGGCACATCGACCGCGTGATGGAAATTTCCAACGTCAAGTCGATCACGATGACCAATCCTGTGTTTGACGACAACGAACGCGAACGCTGGCTGAAAAATCCGAACGTCGGCAACGATCCGCGTTTCAAAGCGGTACTGCGCATTGATCCGATCCTGCGCAACTGGCCGTTGGCGGCGAGGAAGATGACCGAATGGGGATACCCAGCCAGCGAAACGATCGACGACAAAAGCATCGAATCCGCCAAGAAGCTTCTTCGCGACTGGATCGACCGGCAAAAAGCGATTTATCTGGCGGTGAGCTTGCCGCCCAGCTTCCGTTATCCCGCGTCGGCGAGCGACAAGCTTGGAGCGGCCGGTTCGATCGCGTTCGAAAAAATCATCATGCCGGTCTGTGCCGAGCGCAACCTGCCGTTCGCCATGATGATCGGCTCGGCCGTTCAAGTGAACCCCGACCTGAAAGATGGCGGCGACACGGTCGGCAAATCCGACGCCGAGTCGCTTGTCACGATTTTGCGGCAATTCCCCAAGAACCGTTTCTTTGTCACCATGCTCGCCCGCGAAAATCAGCATGAGCTGTGTGTCACTGGCAGAAAATTCGGCAACCTCATGATTTTCGGCTGCTGGTGGTTCCTCAATAACCCGAGTTTGATCGAAGAGATGACCCGCATGCGCATGGAGTTGCTTGGCACGAGCTTTATCCCGCAACACTCCGACGCCCGTGTGCTCGATCAACTGATTTACAAGTGGGACCACAGCCGCAAGATCATCGCCAAGGTGCTGACGGACAAATTCGATGAGATGCGCTTGACTGGTCGAATTCCGACAACGACGGAAGTACAGCGCACCGTGCGAGATTTTGTCAGCGGGAATTTCCAGAGACATTTGACCGGAGACTAAAAATCAGAAACTCGGCGTAGCGGTTGAACCGAAGGTTCACCAGTTACACCGTAAGATTTCGAAAACAATGCAATAATCCACGAATCGACACGAATCGATCATCGTGATCCGGTATTCGTGTGCATTCGTGAAAATTCGTGGATAATATCCGACCTATCGCGGAGGCATCGTGAAAAATTGGTTTGGCGTATTGACAGTCCTTTTCATCGTTTCAACAGTGCGAGCCCAGGCACCGACCACCGCACCTGTGATGCCGCCGCTTTCCGGCAAGCTGGGCGAGCCGGTGCAGCTTTTCAATGGCAAGGATCTCTCCGGCTGGAGCGCGACGGCGCTGGATGGCAGCAAACTCGAAGAAACCTGGTCGGTAAAGGACGGCGCGATTCACTCGCAGCGCGACAAGGCCGTCAATTCGTATATCCGCACGGATAAGGAGTTTGGCCCCAACTACGTGCTCATCGTCGAAGAACGCCATCTCAAAAACGGAGGCGGCGGAATCCTGTTCGGCATCACCGGTCCTGACAAAATCTGGCCCAAAACCATGCAGGTCCAGGGAACCAACGGCAGCATCGGTGACCTGGTCAACCAGGGCGAATTCAAGTGGAATGTCGATCAATCCCGCTTCAAATCCAGCGCCACCGATTCTCGCGTGACCAAAATCGGCCCGGCTTCTGAAAAACCTATGGGCGAATGGGATGTTGTTGAACTGACCGTCGATCACGGCAATGTCAGCGTCAAAGTCAACGGCCAAATCCAAAACGTCGCCACAAGCATGCCCGACCTGAGCGGCAAGATTGGCTTCCAGTTCGAAACCGGCGCCTCGATGGAATTTCGCAAAGTCGAACTTCGACCGATTTTGCCCAATTAACGCAATCTTTGTGAACCAGGCGCGTCATCCTGAGCACATATCGCAGGCGACCCAGCCATCGCGAACTTACGTCGGCAGAGTTGTTTCGCCGGAGCATCGCAATCCTGGCTGCGGATGCAGCCCGGGCGTCGCTATGGTCATGCTTCCGTCACCATTGCCTCCACCCCCGCTCGAGCCAGGTATTGAGATTCCCGCGCTGGATCCAGAAGCAATTTCCTCCAATCCCAGCGGATCGCTCTCCGATGCGGGATTGTCTCCCTCATATGCATAATAATTCATGCCGTTGATATACCGCGATGGGTCAGCCTGAATCCATCGCATGAGGTCCACATCCTCCTCGCGATTGCGGAAGTAGACTCTGCCCGTGACCGTGTCGATCCGACCACCCTGATAGCCACTTGTTGGCGTATCGTCTGTACCGACCCAAGTGCTCAATACATTTCCTCGTGCGTCATAGATCGTCCTTGTAATGGTGCCAGCCGGTGAAACGGTCTTTTTCAATCGCCCGTGTCCATCGTAGTCCGTGAGGGTCGCATGATAGTTGCCCGAACTGCTATCGTTGCTTGAACTGCCGAGATGATACGTAGAAGTAGAATAACTAACGCCAGCGAGGTTGAAATACTTATCCGACTCAACAACCTGGCCAGCGTCGTTGGTCCTCCAGCGGGAAAGGGAAACGATATTTGATGAATCAATCGTCTCCTGACCGTCCGGCTTACCACTAAGATCAACGGATGGATTCGCGGAACTGGTTAACGTTTCGCTGTAGATTGTTCCATCAGAAGCAACGAGTCGATCGTGCCTGACGGTAATCGGGCCAGTCGTAGTTGAGCCTGTCCAGCCGGGATAAGTCCGCACCTCATGATCGGCGTCGTTATATACAATATACGTGATATTCCCGTTGGGGTCCGTGGTTTTTGTTGTTCGGCCCTGAGAGTCAGCTTCCATTTCGGTCGTAAGATGGAGGCCGCCGCCAGCAGGGGTCTGCCATCCAGATGGAGGATTCTGAAAGTCTCCTGTTTGTGACGTGTCCACATCTGTGATTCGTTTTACAACTGCGCCGGTGGTGGTGTCGTACTCGGTGTACGTAATAAAACCGTCGGCATTTTTGCTCCAAACAGGCCGGCTTAGTTCGTCAAAGAAGGTTTTGGTTTGCTGAGTCGTGTTGGATCCATTGTGGCCTGTTGAGACGGTGGGAAGCGTGATCGTTTCTGACTTAACACGATTTGTCGGATTCGAGGAGCCGTCGAGATACCAAGTATATTCATGCAGCGTCGTTAATGCTGTGACCACTGTCCGTAAAGTTGATCGTTTTGTAAAAAAAATGAAGCCGTTCATACTCCCCGGAGCCATCGGTGCGAACCATCTGCAGCAGATTGCCGGATGAAGAATCATACGTCGTATTGACGGAATAGCTTCCTGAAGCATCGGTATAACTTCTAAATGCTCCAAATCGGAAGGCCCTGGTTGCAACTTCACCTCGTGCGCCTCCGGAATCAAACCATTGTTTCGTAACTTGTTGAGCATAACCAATGCTTCCGTTGAGCCGGCCATACTCGCTGATACCGTCATCTAGCGGACCTTCATCTGTATAGGCGTCTTCTATGCGAGGCAATCGGTTGGTGAGGGAACCGGGGGATCGGAATCTTTTCATTCAGATGGGTCATTAAGCAGTGCATTGTCCAGCGTCGAAGCGTGGAATAGCAGCGTTACCGACTCATCCGGCGAGAGCGAGAGCTGGCAGGAAAGCGAATCGGAAGCCGAGACGCAGAGTGAAAGTGTGACCCAATCGACGGTGCTCATACCCGTTATGGGCCAAGAAACATCGAGCGTTCAGTACCGCAGTGTAGACGAGCAGATGTTTCGGGCCATGCAAACCCTGTTCGATCAGGAAGACCGGCACTTCGCCATCCGCTTTCATGGCGGACCGAAGGCGCCGCTGTTTGTAAAGACGCCGACTGTCGTGCCGGCGACAACACGTCGGGAAACAATCGAAGCATTGCGACAGAGGCTTCTCAGCAAATTACCGTTTGCCATGCCGATGCCCGAGGCGATGAAGCGCCTCAACGCCCGCGAGCAAAAGCTGCTTACTGAGGTCGTGGATCTTCCATTTGCTAATGAACCAACCACTGCTAAGCGAAGAATAAAGTGATCGTGATACAATCTTGATTATGAGTGGGGAATCTCTTGGCATCGAACTTCAGCCTCGTGACTGGGAATTACTGCGCGGCTTGTTTGAGTCGCGGGTCATGACGCTCGCGCATATTGCCGCATTATATTTCGACGGTAAGAAGCCAATGGCCACCAAGCGATTGCAGAGGCTTAAAGCGGCCGGCCTCCTTCGCGAACGACCGAAGATGCTGCCAACGTATCCCTCAATTCTTTTCCTGACGAAAAAGGCGTTTCGATTGCTGCAAGATCACGGAGACTTCACTGCCTATCCCCGAATCAGCATCAATGACCTGGATAAGCGGGCGCAAGTAAGTGACCGAACAATACAACACGAACTTCAGGTCATGGATATTAAGGCCGCCTTCGTAAAAGCTGTTAAACAAGATGCGAAGTATGAGTTGATGGAATTCTCAACATGGCCGACCTTATACCAGTTCGATTCTTTCGATAGGGGTGGCAAGCGAATACGAGTACAGCCAGACGGCTTCGTTCGCATTCGTGAACATGAACAGGATGGCGGAATCCAGGAAAGCGCTTTTTTCCTTGAAGTCGATCGATCGCATGAGGTCCGCGAAATTCTGGCTAACAAAGCCCATTGTTATATGGATTATCGCCGTAGTGGCGGATATGCGGTTCGCAATGGAAACCCGAACAGCCACAGACAACCTTGGTCGCCTGTTCAGCTTCCGCATAACAGTATATATCACGATGCGTTATCCACAGGCAGAGCCGAAGTTATGGATCTGCTTTGTGGATGGTCTTGCAGAAATCCGCGTTGCTTAAAGAGCAACCTTAGCTCAATATGCGAGCTCATATGAATCAGGGAATAAAAACTAAATGCGTCGTTGAGGGTTGCCAAAGAGACAAGTGGGTAAACGAGTTCTGCATGATGCATTTAGTTGAGCACATCAAACGCAGTCTTAATGATGCTCAACGTGTAAGACTAGATGAAACCATCGACCATTTATATAAGGCTCTTACCTACAGAGAACGCGAGATTCTGAAGCTGCTATATGGATGGGGCGATGGCTACACTTATACGCATGCTGAGTGTGGCAGTATATTCAAACTGTCCGAAAAACAAATAATTGACATTGAGGCCAAAATATTACAAAAGTTCGCTCATCAGGTTCATTTCCAAAAGCTCAAGCCTTTCATTGCAATCTATCCGTTTTCCCGGCCGCAAAATACGGTTATCGAGGCTATGCGCCTGTGCGATTCTGAGATCATGAAGTTTGTCAGTCGCCATCCACACGAGTTGCATAAAGTTGGTTCTCGCCAGTTCGAAGAAATCATCGCGGAAGTGCTTCGTGGTTTTGGATTCGACGTGGAACTTACCCAACAGACTCGCGATGGTGGCCACGATATTGTCGCATTTAGCACGGATAAACTCTCGATCAAGACGAAGTATATTGTTGAATGCAAACGGTACGCACCGGAGAATCCAGTCCGAGTTGAATTAGTTCGATCGCTTTATGCTGTCCAGCAACAACAGCGTGCCCATCACGCGCTTTTGGCCACGACATCCTTTTTTACACCGGATGCAGCGAAATTTGCACGCGATCCTGCCGTATTCAATCTTCATCTGAAGGATTTCAATGCACTTCAATCTTGGTTGAAAGCTTACGCAGCAGGTTTGAAGAACGGAGCAATTCTGCTTTAGACAAAATAGTAACAATCCATTATCCACAGGCATACTCAAGGCAAAGAGAAACATTCATGCTATTATCACTACTAGCAACTAAAGGTGTTCTGTGAACACAAAAACTATTTCCCCGTCCCCTCCAAACTGGTGATGCAGAACCCGTACGCGTGCCTGACGCACGCAACCGGTGCTCGCCTGGGCGAGCCCGACGAGCGACAGCGAGGCGAAGCCCGACGCTTTGGTTGAGGTGACGAAACCCGCCAGTCCGTGAGGAAAAGCGGCGGGCTATCGGGGGGGTGCAGTGAGGAACGGGTGATGCAGAAACCCTTACGCTACAAGCCTTAAACGGAAACGATGGGTATCCACACGTGAGGATACCTGTGCGGATACCTAAAACCAACCAAAAAGACATCTATTCCCAGATCGGACTGTCCTTGAAGAACTGTTTCAGATCAGGAAGGCATATTGGACGAAAAGACCGCGATCAAAGAGCGAATGAATGAACTGACAAAAAGCCCCTGTTACTGGCTCGAACCGACAGAACGTTTCGTAAAGTCCTTGTCTGAAGCCACTTTAACGGCTTCAGGCAATAATTTGCCCGAGAAGGTTCAACTTCTCAAAAAAACTGGCTCGAACCTGAAAATCCAGGACAGAAAAATCAACTTCCAATTCCGAGGAGCGTGGAAAACCCTTGAAAAACATGGCCGTCTTGCCCAACAACACATCGCGCCGCACATGTGCGGCGCGATGTTAGTCGGTAAATCCGGCGATGTTTCTCATCAAGCGGAGAGGGCGGGATTCGAACCCGCGATGGGGTTTAAGCCCCATACAGCATTTCCAGTGCTGCTCCTTCGGCCACTCGGACACCTCTCCAGGTTGCCGTCCAGTCTTTGGACGGGAGGGCACTTTACCGCATCCGTATAAGAGTTCCACAGCAAGGGCATGGCGTGCTGCGAGTTATTGACCCCGCTGGCGAAGAAACTCGTAAAAAAGGGGTAATGGGTCAGTTTGAGATTGATTCATTTAGCCCTACCGCTTGCAGCGGGGGTTTTCGAGTGCCAACACCCGCCGCAAGCGGCGGGGCTAAATGAATTGATCCAGCACCAAAAAGGGCAAGTCTGGACTTGAAAAGGGCAGGGAGGTAGCATATGGGCTAAGGTAAGTCCGACGATTGAGTTTGGGGCTTCTGAGCTTTTGGCACCGCTCCGCTTCCTTCGATCGCTCTTTTCCTTCTTGGGCCGGATTTTGGCCTCTTTTCAGCACTGGCCGGGAAAGTAAAAGCTCACAGGTCAGCATGCCCAATTTGATGGAGGTTTTCCATGGGCAGCAAGTTGTATGTCGGCAATCTGAACTATGAAACGACGAGTTCAGATTTGGAACAGTTGTTTTCGGCTCACGGCGCGGTGCAAAGTGCCGAGGTAATCGCGGATCGCGATACCGGCCGCAGCAAGGGCTTCGGATTCGTCCAAATGGGTTCGGATGAAGAAGCTCAAAACGCAATCAAGGCGCTCGATGGCCAGGAACATGGCGGTCGCACGCTCAAGGTCAACGAAGCCAAACCCCGCGAAGATCGCCCCCGTGGCGGTGGTGGCGGCGGCTACGGCGGTGGCGGCGGTGGCCGTCGCGGCGGCGGCGGTGGCTATGGTGGCGGCGGCGGTGGGGGTGGTTACGGCGGTGGCGGCGGCGGTGGTCGCGGCGGCCGTGGCCGGTTCTAATTCATCCGCCCATATCCATGATAACCCTCGGCAGACCGCACATCTCGTGCGGTCTGCTGCTTTTTTATCAAAGCAGCGCAATTCCCTCTACCTCCTCCCTGCGCCTGGATCGTCCGATGCTTCAACCGATACGCGCGAGGCGATAATGGCAAGTCCGTTTTTGCGGGGAAACTCGTCGGGGGCTGGGCGATGTCACTTTGATCTTTCAAGCCGGTCGTGGGAAAAAACCGTGCGGACTTCGCTCGCGGATTCGGGTTTTGATCGGGATTCGTTCAATATGCCAAGTAAATGGCACTCGACTGTCGCAAGCCGCGCGATACAACCTCGTAAAGCAGTCTGACTATATTGAAGTTAAGCGGAGATTTACGAACCGGTTCATAAACCTTCTATCAGGGATTCCAAGATGCGATGCTCTTATGTGTTCGTTGTCGTTGTGCTGATGACCGCGATTCCGTCATTCGCCCAGCGATACACACCGCCCGTCACGCCGCGCGCAACCTACAATTTCAATCCGGGCTGGAAGTTCTCTTTTGAAGATGCCGCTGGTGCCGATCAACCCGCGTTTGACGATTCGAAATGGGCCGATGTCAGCCTGCCGCATACGTGGAACGAGACCGATTCCTACCGAGCCTTTATCAGTCATAGCGGCGGCGATCAAACCGAAAAGTTCGGCATTGGCTGGTATCGCAAACATTTCAAACTGCCCGCCGGCGCGGAGGGGCAAAAGGTCTTCATCCAATTCGACGGCTTGCGCCAGGCGGCGCGTTTTTTCCTGAATGGCCAGCCAATTGGCAAATATGAAAACGGCATCACCGCGGTTGGTCTGGATGTTTCCAGGTTCGCCAAGTTCGGCGATCAGGAAAACGTGCTTGCCGTCAAGGTGGACAACAGCCCCAGCTACAAGGAAGAGGGGACAGACACCGCCTTTCAATGGAACTCAAAGGATTTCAATCCCAACTTCGGCGGGCTGAATCGCGATTCCAAGCTCATCGTAGCCGGCCGGATTTACCAGACCCTGCCGCTGTACGAGAATTTGAAAACTACAGGCATTTACGTCTACGCGGAAAACTTTGATCTGGAGAAAAAGTCGGCCGCCATCACCCTTGAAGCGCAGGTGATGAACCAGACCGACGACTTCGCACAGATTACCCTGACTGCTTACGTCGTCGATGCAGAAGGCAACGTCCGCGCGACGCTCGAAGGCGAGCCCTCCGACCTGGTTGCCAATCAATCCGAAGTATTCAAGGTGACCGGTTCGCTCAAAGGCGCTCGCTGGTGGGATATCAAAGATCCGTACCTGTATCACGTTTATTCCGTGTTGAGCGTTGCCGGCAAGCCAGTGGATGTTTGCGATACCGTCACCGGATTTCGCAAGACCGAATTCAAAGGCGGCGTGGGAACGGGCGGCGTCTGGCTGAACGGCCGATTTGTCTGGTTGACCGGCTACGCGCAGCGTTCCGCCAACGACTGGGCGGGCCTGGGCGGGGCGTATCCCGCGTGGATGCACGAATATACATTGTCCCTGCTTCGCCAGGCCAATGGCAATTACATGCGCTGGATGCATGTCGCGCCGCAGCGCGTCGATTCTGATGCGTGTGACAGGCTTGGCATCGTGCAGGTTTGCCCGGCCGGCGATAAGGAACGCCTGGTCACCGGGCGCCAATGGGAACAGCGCGCAGAAGTGATGCGCGACACCATGATCTACTTCCGCAACAGCCCCAGCATATTCTTCTGGGAGGCGGGAAACACCATCGTCACCCCTGAACAAATGGTGCAATTCGTCGAAATGCGAAAGAAACTCGATCCGCACGGCGGACGCGTGATGGGAACTCGCGATAACGATCTGTCCGACGCCAACAAGGCGCTGACGCCAATGTCGGAGTTTTACGGCGTGATGATCGGACAGGTACCGCAGACCGACCGAATCGGCGGCGACGACATTTTCCGCGGCTACAGCATCTCGCGCCGCGACAAGGCGCCGCTGATCGAAACCGAGGATTTCCGAGACGAAGCCGGGCGAAATGTATGGGATGATTACTCGCCGCCGCATTTCGGGTTCAAACCCAAGGTTGGGCAAGGCGGGGACGGTCGGCCGATCGATTCGTGGCATTGGAATTCCGAGACGTTCGCAATTGCCCAGGCGGTGCGCTACAACAGCTACGTCACCAACCGCATCGATAATAAGGATCCCGCCCATTCGAAGTGGTCGGCCTACGCATCGATTTACTTCGCCGACTCCGATGCCGACGGCCGCCAGCAGGGAAGCTATGTGCTTCGCGTCAGCGGCAAGGTGGACGGCGTGCGGCTTCCCAAGTCGATCTATTACGTGTCGCGCGTCATGCAGAGCGAAAAGCCGGACATCCACATCATTGGGCACTGGAATTATCCAGCCGATACGAAAAAGACGACGTATGTGGTTGCCAGTCACTGCGATCAGGTCGAATTGTTCGTCAACGGCAAATCGCTGGGCGTGCAAACCAAGCCGTTTGCGTTCGCCGACCAGTATCGACCAGTCACGCAACCGGGATCGCCATATAACGACGACCGGCCCGCGCCTCGTGCGGAGGACACGGGTTATATCTATGCGTTTGAAAACGTCGCCTTTATTCCCGGCACGCTCAAGGCAGTTGCGACCAGGGATGGCAAGGTGGCGGCCGAACATGAAATCCAGACCGCCGGCGATCCCGTCGCCATCAAGTTGATAGCTCACACCCAACCGGGCGGCTTGCAGGCGGATGGCAGCGACGTGGCGCTGATCGACTTTGAAGTGGTGGACGCCCAGGGCCGCCGTTGCCCGACGGATGAGGCTCGCGTCGATTTCGCCGTCACGGGCCCGGTGGTATGGCGCGGCGGGTTCAATGCCGCCAAGCTCAACACCACCAACAACCTCTACCTTGACACGGAATGCGGCATCAATCGCGTCGCGATCCGTTCGACCATGCAGCCCGGACCGATCACCGTGACCGCCAAACGAGACGGCCTCACACCGGCAAGCCTCACGATCGAATCCAAACCGGTTGACATCAAGGATGGATTGGTTCTTTCCAGGTGAAGTCACGGAGGCATCAGGAGAAGAGCCACGAAATCACGAAGAGCACGAAGGTCTCACGAAGAAGATATTATTCTTGAATTTTTCGTGCTGTCTCCGCGCTTTTCGTATCTGCAATATTTTGGCTTCCGGTACGGGTTCATTTCCAAATGTGACACGGCTTTCATGGGCTGAAAGCCCATGCCACGTTCAAACTGCATCAGTATCCAACTTCCTGTTCATATTTTTTTCCTTGCACCATCTGCGAGATAATGTTAATGTATACTAACAATGCATTTCAGGCCGTTCAGTTACATGGCGTGTTTTGTCTTATCTGCTGGCTGTATTGTGCCGAGGGTGAACTCTTCATTTTCGGCCACCCCGCGGCAGGCCCGGCAGGTGATTGATGAGATGCGCCGCGAGCCCAAGCAATTGCACGAACCGCTGCTTATCGTCGGCGGGTTTTTGGACATGAACCTCTCGCCGCCGGATTTGGCGGATTTCTTTTCTCGCATCTCGTCCAGTTCGAAGATCATCACTGTTTCACTGGGCATGTGCACCAGTTTCGAGGAGTGCCGTCGGACCATTATTGCCGCGGCTGACCAGGCTTGTCCTTCAGCCGATCCCGTGTGGACTTCGCAGGTCGATGTCGTTGGCGTTTCGCTGGGAGGATTGGCGTCAAGATATGCCGCTGCACCGTCGCGCGATATCAATGATCGTCGTCGCTTGAAGATCGCGCGACTGTTTACGATCAGCAGCCCACATGCCGGCGCGACCCTGGCGCGGCACGTGGGTTTCACAGAATTTCATCGCGACATGCAGCCCGGCTCGGAATTTCTCAAGATGCTGGCTCGTGAAGACGGCCGTGCGGGATATACGTTGATCCCATACAAGCATTTGCACGATGAAGTGGTTGGGGAGCAGTTTGCCGCGCCGCTTGGCGTGTCGCCGTGGTGGCTGGACGACGTATTTGAACCATCTCCGCACCTGGCGGCTGTGCTCGATGAGCGAATCCGTGCGGATATTGCCTTACGTTTGCGCGATGAAACGCCTTTGACCACGTCGCCGCCCGAGCCGCTCCCGCAAGACACGTCTCAATAGGGTCCATCTCCGCATCTGTGAGACCAAGAGGAATCTTTCAGCAAAGCCTGTCACAAATTCCCGTCATCGGCCATGCTATGGGTTGATGGAACCAATCGTCTTAAGGAACGAGGAATTATTGAACCGCGCGCGGCGGGACAATCGGTCGGCGGTGGATGAACTGGTCCGGCGATTCGTCCATCTTGTGTACGGCAGCGCGCTCCGCCAAACCCGCGATCCGCACCAGGCCGCTGACGTCACGCAGGCGGTCTTTGTCATTTTCATCCGGCGGCTGCGATCCATCCGACATGCGCAGGCGCTGCCGGGATGGTTTTTCAAAACCACGCAACTGGTTGTCCGCGAATCTCGCCGGCAGGCGACACGCCGGCGCTTTCATGAAAAACAAGCTGCACGATCGGAGCAGACCATGGACGTAACCAATGAAACGATCGATCCCAATCTCAATCTGATCGATCTGGCCATTGCATCGCTCGGCACACGGGATCGCGATCTGATTCTGAGGCGGTACATTCAACAGCAGGATTTCGCCGTCATCGCGATGGAAATCGGGATCAGTGAACCATCGGTTCGCAAGCGAGTCAGTCGGGCGATTGAACGCATGAGGCGGTTTTTCTCGAAGCGGGGCGCCCTGCTTTCCAACTCAGGCGTGGCGGGGATTCTGATGGCGGCGGCGAGTCAGAGGGCATCGGTGGCGGTGGTGCAGGCATCGGTCGCCGCCACTGTGAATGCAGGCGCATCGGCTTCCATTTCCAGCCTTGCCGCGATGGTTTGCAAAGCGATGGTCTGGTGGAAGATCAAGGTGGCTATCGCCATGACCGGAATTCTCGCTTTTGCAGGCGTTGCAATAGCCGTGGTGCAGATGCAGTCCGCCCACTCGGATGCGACTGCGCCGCAGCAAATGACCTTCGAAGAAGCGAACGCCGAGATGAAGCTGACATATGCGCTGACCAACGACGAGGTCATTCGGATGATCAAGCCGCCATTTTCGCAGGCGCGGGCCGTGTGGGTGGATACAAAGATTCCCTATGCGCGGGGATCGGACAGAGTGCGCAGCCTCGGGTTCCGTTGGCCGCCTATCAATGGACAAATGCAAGATCAATTCATGTCCTACGTCGATCAGTCGCTCGACGACATCGCCACCATCGGAATGCGCATGAAATGGTTTCAGTTCCAGGGATTGGATCGGGTGAATTGGCCGGCCTCGCATGCGGATTTTGTTGTGCGCGTCGATGCTTCGGACGACGACAAAACGAACGGACTGGCGCGACTTATTTCGACTGAAACCGGCAGTGAAGTGCATTTCGTTAAGAAGCCATTTGAGCGGCCGTGCATCATTTTGAAAAATTATCCGACCGGCCAAGGCGTTCGTAGCAAGGATGGATTTGACATGCTGGTTGTGACACAGGAACAACTGGATGATCAAAAGCTGGCCGGCTGGGTGAAAGGGCCGAGGCCGGCGGATTCAACCCATGCATTCGACTTTGAACGCACATCCGAATTGCTGGATGCGCCATTTCTTACTGTCAGCGGTGAGAAGGAAGTGGATTTACCCAGCAGCCTGTTTTGCATCGCGGCCGACGCGAAACTTCATCACACGGATGCCGATTATGAAAAGAAATTGAGAAAAGTCCTGGATAACATCCAACAACAAATCGGCGGAGAATTGGCGATCGAGAGCCGAGCGATTGATACCTATGTTTTGGAAACCACAAAGCCCGGCCCTTCAGGGCCGGGGCGGACCACTCAACCCTGAAGGGTTGAGCATGAGTACAGACAGCGCTTCGATCACCTCGGCGATCACCGATTTCCAGTCCCCGCGCGTCTTTTGTCGGAATATCCGCATCGACGGATACCACGGCGAATCGCCGCGATTCAGCATCCATCGCCAATCGTTGAACCATGCAATCAGGTTCCACACCGGCTTGCCCATCGCGCCGGCCAAGTGGACTGGCGCGGTATCCACCGAGATCAGCAGATCGAGATTGTCCAGAACAGCCGCTGTCTCAGCCAGGTCGGTCAACTGATCGCCAAGCGGTTTGATTCCGATTGCGACGGTTGCCTGTGGATTGCGGTCGTCAATTTGCAGCCCGTAAAAACAAACATCCTTCAATGCGAGCAGAGGCGTCAACGCAGCAAGCGGGATCGAACGATCGGCATCGGTTGGATTATCCGCGCGACCCGCCCAGACCAGGCCGACTTTCAGTCTCGCGCGATCACCCGCCAGCTTTTCCTTCCATTTCACCGAGAGCACCGGATCGGCAAACAGATAAGGCACGTTTTGCGGGATCGTCTGCACCGTCGTGTTAAATGCCTTCATCAACCCAAACGACGACATCTGAAGTTGAAACGGCGGCGTGCCATCCATGCGCGACGTGACCACCGAAATATCCGGCAAGGTCTTGAGCAGTCGTTCCAGTGAAACCTGGCAGCCGATGGCAACCTTGGCACCGCGCTTGGCGAGCAGCGGAGCGTAACGCATGCATTGCATGACATCGCCGAGCCCCTGCTCGGCCCAGAGCAGGATGGTTTTGCCCGCTGGGTCCGAGCCATCCCAGGTTGGCTGGGCGAAATTGATCCGCTGGGTGTTGAGCCGGGTGGATTTCCATCGCCATTCAAACTCGTCCAGCCCGCGCTCGTATCGACCCAGGATCAGCAGCGACAGCGCCAACGACAAATGCGCATCGGCATGGCTGGGCAGAACCGAAATGGCGCGTTCCAGGGTGGCGATGGATTCATCGAAGCGCATCAATTGCCGATACGTCTCGCCGGCAAAAAAGAGCTGATCGCCGGTGGGGACAAGGGTGAGCTCAATCGATTTTTGGAACATCTCCAGGGCCAGTTCGTGATTGGCCTGGACCGAAGCGGCCAAACCCATGGTCTGGAGCGCAAAAATGTTCTTTGAATCAATGGCGAGGATCTGGCGCGCGATTTCAGCGGCTTGGGCGGGGCGACGGCCAAGCAGATGCTCCTGGGCGATTTGAAGGGCCTGGGCGATATTCACGGTCGGTTTTCCACGAAATTAATCATCTTCTGCAAGTGATACGAAATTCCCGGGAAGAAATCCAAAGGGTCTGGCAACCATATTGGCGTTCAAAACAGGTATCGGGAAGTGGCCTGTTCCATTTTGGGGTCTGGACCGCGGCTCAGGGGCCGGGTCGGGTGAGCAGGGGTGGCTGGTGTTTTTCGGGGGCGAAGTTCGACGTGCCAGCCGATTTCAACGGCCACCCCGGTTTGAAATGGGGGGCAGGCCAACAACGGGATGTTCCGCCATCTGTGTTTTTGCGGCGGGACGTCCCGTTTTTATTTTTGATTGCCGATTTGCGATTGCGTCTGAATTCCAATCAAAAATCGCAAATTGCAAATCGCAAATCCCTGGCGCAGCTCACGTGTGCGAAATATCAGTCTCGCATTCGTCGTTGCCGAACTCAAATCCCGGCTTGGATGGCGGCTGCTCTGCGTAGATCGTTTGAAGTAGACGCTCGCCGTTGCCTGATTTTAAGGGGCAGCTACCATGGGCCATCTGCCATGCATTCTCTCAGCCGCCGGCAATCCGTCTCCGCATTCGAATTGATCAGCATCTTCGTTGCCCTGGCTGCCGTCGCGCTGCTGCAACTCACCGTCACCCGCTGCTTTGACCTGTTCTACCATCCGCTCTGGCTGGACGAAGTCTTTACTTCGCGAATGGCCAACGATCCAAGCTTTGCGCATCTGTTTCGCGCTCTGGCCCACGGGTTCGACACCAATCCGCCGACGCTTTATCTCATGCTCTGGCCGATCGCGCGGATGCTCGACGTGATCGATAACTCACACCTGCGTCTTTTCGCGATGCTCTGGATGTTGTTTGGCATGACCGGCCTTTACGCGATCTGCCGGCGATTCTTCACACGCGGGCCTTGCATCGTCGCGGTACTGGCGGTCTGGGCGCATCCGCTGATCATCGATCAGGGTTTTGAAGCGCGTTTCTATGCGCCGTGGTTGGCGCTGACGGTTTGGTTCTGTTATTTGCAGATGCTTGCGACTGATGACGAACCCAAGCCGAGACTCATCGCGCGATATGTGCTGGGCATACTGGCGACGGCGATCCACTATTTCGGCGCGATTGCGATGTTCATGATCGCAGCCGCGGATTTTCTTATTCATCGAAAGATCAAGCGCATCATCCCATCGCTGCTGGGGATGCTGGCGATCATCGCCTGCCTGCCGCTGATGCGCGGCCAGCGCGCCAATCTATCCATTCCAACCTGGATCGAGCCGTCCACCGCGTCGGATATCCGTGATGACATCGTCGCTATCTTTGGCGCACCTTCGTTCATACTGGTGCTGTTGCTGATGTGGTCCGCCAGCCTGTTGCGAGGCCGCGAAACATCCGATCATCAGCCTCGTGGTGATCTTCGCGAGCTCCTCCCCATGTCTTCGCTGATCCTGCTTCCACTGGCGCTGATCGTTTTTTCAAAAGTGATTCAGCCGGCACTGGTGTTGCGATATCTGATCTTGGCGATTGTGCCCATGGCGCCGATGTTCGCCAGCCTGATCCAGCGCAGCGGGCGACTGGCGATCAACATGGCAATTCTCAGCCTGATTGCGCTGGGCGCGATCACGATTATCAACAAATCTCACGCCACCCGAGGTTTGGACACCGAATTTGCCACCGCGATTGCCGAGATCGATCGCCGCGTGCCACCGGATGGTCTGATCATCTTCAAGCGTCGTCGCGAAATGTATCCAATCCTTCAGATTCGGCCGGATCTTGCTTCGCGCTCAGCGCAGCTCGATTTCGACGATGCGGTCTTGCCCAACGTCAGCCGCATGTCCCAATACGAACGCGACATGGGCCGTAAGGGGCAGGAGATTTATTCTGATCTGAAAATGATGAAAACGGACGAGCTTTCAAAGCTCAGCCGATTTTTTGTCGTCACGCCGATTGACGAATACAAGGAATTGCAACTTGAACTCCCCGGTTTCGACATCTCCGACCCGGATGGGGTGCTGCATGTGGTCAAGACGCGATAACGCCCTTTGGATTCGGTTGGCGACTCATTTGTAGCATGATATAATGTTCTAAACATGAGTGGCGCAGTAAAGAAAATTCTTGCTCAGATTGACCGACTGGGAAGGAAGAGCTTAACGGTCCCAGGTCACGCAATTGCAATTGTTACGCGGTTGATTGCTTGGTCAGCAGGTCCATGGTGTCCAGGTGCAAGGCATCGGCGAGGCGCGTGATGGTTGAAAGACGTGGATCACACAGTCCGGCTTCGATCAGGTGCACGGTGGCGCGCGACAGTTCGGCGGCTTGCGCCAACTGAAGCTGTGTTAGGCCTGCACGACGGCGTGCGAAGGCGACGTTCTGAGCCAGATGAAGCTTGAATCGCCGGATGCTGATTCCAAGCTCCTGAGCCAACCCAGAAACAATCGCCGGAGGCTGGCGATTTGTTTCGGCCATGACTTTCAATTCATCGACCACATTTGAAGGCGACGAAACCGGTCCAGACCGGTTGCGCGCTGAGCTTGCTCCAGCGCGTAGGCATACAGGGGATGTAGCGCTGCGGGTTGATGCTGCTGTACCCACAACGCCGCTGGACACATTGCAAACGCCTGAGCGTTTGCAGTCTCGTGTCCTAGAGGCATCGGTCGTGTGTCCAGCAACATGGGGCTTCCTTTCTATATGTATCCGATAGGAGATATCGGCATTTTCAGATTATATCATTGATTGCTGTTTTTTCAAGATATTTCGATAGTTTCTCACTCATGGATAACTGCAAAAAAGATTAAAAGGCCCATAATAATACTCGATTAGTAGGATTTATTATTTGGGCTGGTGCAAAGACTTACGTCAAAAAAGTGCGCGCCAAATCCAATTAACATCCGACAGGTTTTCATTGCCTCCGTTACGGCGGGGTTCTATGTTCGTTCCGTCGTCGTGCCTGACCACGATGGTCGGGCCGCAAAACACAAAGGAGATTCCAATGACCACGATGATGACCTCAGACCGGATGGGAATGATGAACATGCCCATGGCCATGCCGATGTCCGCAGGAATGATGATGCCTTCTATGATGAATATGAATGGCATGATGATTCCGCGCTGCACCATGAAGATGGAAAAAATGAACAACGGCATGCAATGCACCATGACCTGTCAGGACAAGACCGCCGCCGCCATGATGCAGCAACTTTGCATGATGAACGCCAACAGCATGATGGGCATGAGCTGCATGATGAACGGGATGATGTGTTGTACGTGCATGATGCCGATGGGCACCTGCAAAGTCGAGATGATGGACATGGGTTGCATGATGACCTGCACCAGCGGCGATGCGATGGCATGCAAGATGATTCAGGCTTGCTGCGACTGTATGATGGGCATGATGATGCCCGGCTGCTCCATCTATATGATGATGAACGGTATGCCGATCTGCTGCTGCGCTTGCTGAATGGGTCAGTTTGAGATGGATCCATTTAGCCCCGCCGCTTGCGGCGGGAGTTCGAGCGCCAGAACCCGTCGCAAGCGACGGGGCTAGAGCGGTTTTCAGATGACTGTACACCTATCCTGCGGTAGGCTGAGCCGATCACCTGCTGTTGGAGGTGTGGCATGGAG
>DASZXJ010000150.1:0-8174 GCA_035545895.1 Tepidisphaeraceae bacterium
ATGAGTCGGCATGGCGCAACAAAGGAGCCGCGGGTCACTGGATCTTCGTCATTCGGATTTCGTCATTGATTCGTCATTCGGATTTGGTCATTCGTCATTCAGGTTATGGTCATTGGGATTTTGTTGGTCATTGGGACTTGGCCATTGGTCATTAGATCCCAATTTCCCCGCCAACCCCCGCCCGCCTTCGCTGGGCGAACGATGCGGTATCCCAACGTACCCTCCTACGGGGAGGATCGCAGCATTCGCCTCCGTTGACGCCCGCAGCGCAGCGGGGGTGTGGCGGAATGGGCGGTCTGGCTTACAATTGCCCGAATGTTCGTTCGTTTGACCAAGACGTTTCATTTTGAGGCGGCTCACGACCTGCCGACGTTTCCGCAGGGGCATAAGTGTCGGCGGCTGCATGGGCACTCGTTCCGATTTGATGTGGTGGTTGAGGGAAATGTCGATCCGGCCAAGGGTTATCTCCTGGATTACGGCCAGATCAAGGAAGTAACCGAGCCGATCGTCAAACGGCTGGATCATTATTATCTCAATGAAATCGAGGGTTTGTCGAACCCGACGAGCGAGAACATTGCCAAATGGTTGTGGGATCAGCTCAAGCCGCTGCTGCCGTTGCTGGGGAAGATCGTGGTATACGAGACGTGCACGTCAGCCTGCGAGTATCGGGGCGGTGAGCAATAGTGGTCAGTGGTCAGATAATAGTAAATTCTTTACTGACCACCGGCCACTGACCACCGACCACTTATCAAGTCAAGATATCGTTTAGATTTGCGACGAAACCGCCACGCGTGAGAATCGAATCGATTTCAAGGGTTTGAGCTTTGGCGATGGTGGAGGCGTCGGTGTGGCCGACGAATCCGGTGACGTGTCCGCCGGTCTTGGTTCTCCAATGGGCGGCTGCGTCGAGAAAACCATCCTGATTCAAATCGACCAGCAGGCGGCGTGAAGTCATTTTTTCCTCAAGTTTGATCGGGTCCCTCAGGACTTTCACCGGCACGCCGAGCGACTGCGCGGTAGCCGTGATTTTCGAGGAAAAAAGTAAATCTCGACAGAGAACCAGAATAGGCGGGGCATCGCTCATGCGAACATCATAGCGACGGCTGGCGAATGAGAAAACGGTACTCTAAAATAGAGACGGATGAGACGAGGCCGTCTGCCGATCGTGGTGCTCTTGATTATCTCACTGCTGACAGCGGGAGCCGCGCGCCGCTGGGCGCAATTCGAGAAAACCTCGGCGAATCATCCGCTGGCGGTGGGCAATGGTAACGCCGGCAACCTCAGCCGGATGAACAGTTTCGCGCTGGCGTTGCTTTTGGGCGGGCTTCGCGGACCCCTGGTGATGTTTCTCTGGCCCAGCGCTGAGCAGCAGAAAAACGAAAAAAACCTCGAAGATTTCGATACGAAAATCGAATGGATTCGCCTGCTCCAGGCGGAATTCGACAGCGTGCACATCTTTCAGATCTGGAACAAGGCATACAACATTCCCGTGCAGATGACGAACATCGGGAATAAGTATGCCGCCATCCTGAGCGCGATCGATTATGGAAGGGATGTGGACCAGGAGCGTCCGAACGACATCAACATCGTCGATTCGATCGGCCATGTGTATGCGGACAAGCTTGGCAACACGCCGGGCGAGCCGGTGGAAAGGACGTATTATCGCCAGCGCGTCCGCGACGAAACGCAGGCGCGCAAGCCGATGATGCGGATTACGTTTCCCGCAAGCCGGCGCGATGAATTGGTGTCTCTGGGCAAGGTCAATGGGCTTCCCTCTTCAAGAATGCGTTTTGTTCCGACCGGCGTGGATAATTTATCGATCACCATTCCCAAGGCGCTGGCGAGCATCATTCAACCGAAATTTACCGGCCCGGATGTGAAATACGCGGACGTCGTCGCGATCCAGCAAAATCGGGATGACCCGCAGTGGCACAGGCGCGAGCTTGATCCGATTCTTGATGACAAGGGATATCTGCTGCCGCAGTATATTACGCCCAAGTTTCAAAGGCCTGCTGACTTGCCCGCCGATTCCGACTGGAACGACGGCAGCGATCTGCAATATCTCAAACCTTTTCAGCCGTTCTTGTACGGTGTGTCACCGCAGGCCATTGGATACAATTATCTCAAACGCGCGCAGGTTCTCCAAAACGTCAACAAGCAGAAACATGCTCAGACGACCCCGCTGGTTGTGGACAGCAGGCCGGCGCTGACGTTGCGGGAGTGGGCCAACGAAGAATGGGATCACGGGCGTCGCACCGAGATCGAGGGCTTTGGCAAGAAAGTGCCTTTGGATCGTCCGGCGATGGAACAGAGCACGGCGGTGTTGCCGTTTGATACTCCCATCGAAAGCCGTCAGCTAATTGACGAGGCCATTTATAGCTATGGTCGATCCGATCAAATCGCCCAGGCTTCGCTCGCGGAATATCAAAGTCATCTGGAGCGGGACAAGACCAATTTCGGGCTTTACACCCAGCACATGGAAGAAATCGAAGCCAATCGCCGGCTGGTCACTGGGGACCGAAATTATCTTCAGGCAATGACCAATTCCGACGGTGCGGCGGTGAACAGGACATCTGCCGCTGCATCTTACCGGGACTCGATCCGGCGATATAAAACCCTGGTTTTGAAGTATTACGTGCCCGATGAAATTGTCCCTTCGTACTATCCAATCGGGATTACCCGAGCAAATGTCGCCGAAGCCAATTTGCCGCAAAACGTGCTTGATCAGACATTTGCTTCCGTCCGAGACTGGGGTTTGTCCCATTCGCGGGAATACGCAAATATTGACGATCTGGTCGAATATCTGCCTTATATAGCACGCGCCGAAGCCCGGCTGGCGAAGCTCACTCCCTGAGTTGGAAATCGGTCATTTCACCTACTGATGATTTGCCGACTTATTTGATAATAGCGTTGCGCTCGCTCATGCTTGTGTCACATCCGTATACGTGGCAGGGCAGGCGGTGGTGCAGGAACGAGTGGACCTATCCAAATCAGTTGCCGCAGCACTCTTCACGTTTGCGCAGCGGCATAAAGAGGAGCTTATATGCTTCAGTGTTCAGGTGCGAAGTGGACCAAGGGGAAAATTGGAACAGCCTATCTGGTGCTGCTCGCCTGCTTTTTCGGCGGCGCATACGCCATGAAAGCCAGCTATGGCCAGGGAGAGACCGCGATCACCACGGCGCCCGCCGCGGTATCCACCGAAAGCAGTTTCCAATATTTCTCCCCACTCATCGGCGACCGGTTTTCGCAGGGTGAAAAAATTGCATTGCTCGGTTCGCTCGTCGTGGCGCTGGCGGCGCTCGGTTATGCCGGCATGCTCGTGGGACAAGTGACCGGCGCCAACCAGGGCACGGAAAAGATGAAGGCGATCGCCAACGCGGTCCGCGAAGGCGCCAACGCCTATCTCGCCCGACAGTTGAAGGTGGTCGGGACGCTGATCGTCGTCCTGGTATTCGTCCTCTTCTACAGCAAGTATTCCGCAGGCGGACAGAACGTGATGGACTATGCCATCGGTCGCGCCTGGGCGTTCCTCATGGGCGCGATCTTCTCCGCGACGGTTGGTTTCGTCGGGATGCGCATGGCGACGATTGGCAACCTGCGCGTCGCGGCGGCTGCCCCCGTTGGTTTCGGCAAGGCGCTGATGTACGGCTACCGTTCCGGGACCATCACCGGAATGCTCACCGACGGCCTCGGCCTGCTCGGTGGAACCATCATCTTCCTGATGTATGGCGAACACGCCTACGAAGCCCTGCTGGGCTTTGGCTTTGGCGGCACGCTGCTGGCGCTGTTCATGCGAGTGGGCGGCGGCATTTACACCAAGGCCGCTGACGTCGGCGCCGACCTGGTCGGCAAGATTGAAAAGGACATCCCCGAAGACGACCCCCGCAACGCCGCGACCATTGCCGACAACGTCGGTGACAACGTCGGCGACTGCGCTGGCATGGCTGCCGATATTTTTGAAAGCTATGAAGTGACCATCGTAGCAGCCATGATCCTGGGCTGGGCGAGCTTTGGTCACAAGGGCGTGATGTTCCCGATCCTGGTTCGCGCCATCGGCGTGATCGGATCGATCATCTCGACTTACACCGTCCGCGCCGGCGACAAGGGCAACGTCGCCGAAGCGATGAAGCAGATCAACAAGGGCTTCATCATCGGCTCGGCCATCTCGGTCATCGGGTTCGTCGTGCTCGGCCTGTTCTACCTGCGGTTTACCGTAGAGAATACTGTGGGCCACCCCGGCGTTCTGGACAACATCAATAACCTCCCCGCCTGGTGTAATTTCGGACAGATTGGCCTGGACATGCGTCCCGCATGGACGTGCATGATCGGCATCATTCTGTGCATTGCCTTGAATCGCACGACTGAGTATTTCACCGGCACGGAATATAATCCGGTGAAAGGAATCAAGCGTAATACCGAGACCGGGCACGGCACGACGATTATCGAAGGCTTTGCCGTCGGTTATGAATCGGCCGTCTGGACCGCGATCATCCTCTGCGTCGCGATTTTCGCCTCGGTGATGATCTACACGTCAACAATGGACGAAGTCAACCCGATCTTCATCGCCTACGGCGTGGCGATGTGCGGCATCGGAATGCTCACGCTCACCGGCAACACCGTGTCGATGGACGTGTTCGGCCCGATTGCCGACAACGCCAACGGTATTGCTGAAATGGGATTCGAAGTGGATGGCAAGCTCATCAAGGACGAATCCCACCTGAAGGAATCGCGCCAGATCCTTGCGGACCTGGACGCGGTCGGAAATACCACCAAGGCTGTCACCAAGGGCGTGGCTATCGGCTCGGCCGTCATTGCGGCTGTATCGCTGTACGCGTCATTCATCACCGTCATCGGTTCCGGTGGCGGCGGCGAGGAAAAGGCGCTGCCTCTGTCCATCTTTAGCCGCGTGGCGGGTCTGCTCTCCGTCAGCTCGCCCAAACTTTTGATTGGCATGATTATCGGTGGATCGGTGCCGTTCCTGTTCAGCTCGATGCTGATCCGGGCGGTCGGTCGAGCCGCTTATCTCATCGTCAACGAATGTCGCATCCAGTTCCGCGACAAGGAAATCTGGGCGGGCACGAAGAAGCCCGACTATGCCCGCGTCGTGGACATCTGCACCGGCTCGGCTCAGAAGGAATTGATCGGCCCGGCCGTGCTCGGCGTCTTCACGCCGGTGCTGGTCGGATACTTCCTTGGCCCGATCGGATTGGCGGGATTCCTGGCGGGTTCGATCGTCGCGGGACAGCTTCTGGCGAGCTTCATGTGCAACGCCGGCGGCGCCTGGGACAACGCCAAGAAGATGGTCGAAGACGAACCGCGCACCGAAACCAGCGGCAAGGGTTCGGAAAAGCACAAGGCGTCGGTCACCGGCGATACCGTCGGCGACCCGCTCAAGGACACCGCCGGACCGGCCGTCAATCCGCTGCTCAAGGTCATGAACATGGTGGCTGTCCTTGGCGTGCCGCTCATGCTCGCCTACGATTCGCAGGTTGTGAAGGTAGTCAATGCAGCCGCAACAGAATTTCCCGATGCGGTGAAGAAACTGCCTGAAGATGGCGGTAATATGGCAGTCCGTATCGCCGCAATCCTTGTCACGCTCGCGCTGATTGGCTGGGCCATTTGGCAGAGCAAGCGTGAGACGGGTTCGATGAACGCTTAACCGGAGGTGTCGCATCAGTCAGGCCAGTGGCGAATCAAAACAGTCGGATCGATTTGCCCCTGCCAGGCGGTTTGCGATCGAGGCAGCGCAGTTGGCTGCGAATACGCGCTGCCGTGATGTTGTGGTTCTGGATTTCAGCGGGCTGTTGCCGGTGTGCGATTTCTTTGTGATCGCCACCGGCACCAGCCCGCGCCAGTTGCGCAGCGTCGCGGATGAACTCGCAGAACTTGGCAAATCCCGCGACTTCGCTCCCATCAACCCCGTGCACCAGGACAGCAGTTCCTGGATCCTCGTCGATTGCGTGGATGTCGTCATCCATCTCTTCAGCGAAGAGGGACGGCAGTATTACGACCTGGAAAACCTCTGGGGAGACGCCAAACGCGTCGATTGGAATAACCCCGCAAATCCATCGTCCTCACAATCCAAGTAGTTTTGTGTTGGGTGGTTAGCTCCCGCTGTCCGACGTGCTTCAACGTCGCTATTTCTGGACGCTCGCTTGCTCGCCGGCCACACCGAATCGGTAAAACCAGACGAACCAGTGCCAACGATTGGATGATTGTAGTATGATGGCGAAATGAAGTTTGGCCGGATCAAGCGGCAGCACGGCCGGGTGGGTGGGCTCGACGAGATTTTGAACAGGATCATCAAGCAGTGTCCGCACGTAAGCCGGATCGTACCCGGGCGGATCAAGGTCCGCCGCGGCAAAACCCCGCCCAGCTTTAAGGTGCAGTATCCCACGCCGGCCGGTTTGAAATGTCTGTACACCGGAACCGGAACGGTGCAGGAAGTGTTTTTAATCTGTTCCGATGCAGAGCAAACGACTGATTGGCTTAAAGAAACGGGAATCACAGCCAGTTGAGCGAAATTGAAGGTAATAGGCAGGGAGTTTGAGGCTGTCCGCAAAGGTGAGTGTCCGACCGACAAATCCGGCGTGGTGCGGCTGCAAAAAATGGGTAGAATACAGCAAATGAATGAGATCATTTTTCTTGTCGAAGATGAACCTTCCGGCGGCTTTACGGCTCGTGCCCTGGGCGAAAGCATTTTCACCGAAGGTCAAACAAGAGATGAATTGTTGGACAACATTCGAGAGGCAGTGGCTTGTCATTTTGGTGACGCAGATCGCGCCCCGTTGGCATTCTCGGATATCAGGTGGCACGTCAAAAAGGAAGCCATCTGACCCTGACCACTCAGCGAAACGGAGAACACCACATTACGATTCCGCTTCATGATCCACTGAAGCCGGGGACTCTCAATGGTATTCTTAAAGATATTGCCGGCCATCACGGCATTGACCGCAGAGCGTTATTTGAGAGATTGTTCTCTTGACGTGTGAAGATGAGCG
This sequence comes from Tepidisphaeraceae bacterium, assembly GCA_035545895.1. Taxonomy (GTDB): domain Bacteria; phylum Planctomycetota; class Phycisphaerae; order Tepidisphaerales; family Tepidisphaeraceae; genus DASZXJ01. The sequence continues at coordinate 7,002 of DASZXJ010000150.1, forward strand.
ACACGATTGACCAAGGAGTGACTCTGCTCCGCAACGGCGGAGTGGTCGCGTTTCCTACCGAAACGGTTTACGGCCTGGGTGCCGATGCGACCAATCTCAAGGCCGTGCGCCGTGTGTTTACCGTGAAGGGTCGTCCGGCGACAAATCCGGTGATCGTTCACGTGGCTGATGCTTCCGCCGCGAAACGGTACACCGCGGCTTGGCCGCTTAGCGCGACGCAACTGACCGAGAAATTCTGGCCTGGCCCATTAACGATCATTCTTCCAAAGTCGGACGTTATCGTGACGGCCGCAACCGCGGGTCGAAAGACCGTCGGCCTGCGATCGCCGGATCATCCGCTCACGCTTGAACTGCTGCGGCAATTTGATGGCCCGGTCATCGGGCCCAGTGCGAATCGGTCGAGTCGCGTGAGCCCGACCACCGCTGATGATGTGCGCGAAGAATTGGGTTCCAAGATCGACCTCGTTCTGGATGGCGGAGCGTGCAAAGTCGGAATTGAATCGACGGTGCTGGACTTGAGCGTGACTCCACCCATGATTTTGCGCCATGGCGCGATCACGAAATGGCAGATCGAGCAGGTGATCGGGCCGGTCGAAGTATTTGGCGGCACGATACCGGCGGGCCAATCAGCGCCGGCGCCGGGCATGCAGGGAGCGCATTACGCGCCGGCGACGCCGACATATCGGTTTGAGCGCAAGCACGCCGACCGCGTGGCGGGCTGGTGCAACAAGAATCCCGCCAAGGCGGCGATCATCATACGACTCGGTTCAGCGCCGGCGGATGATCCGATTCCACTGTCACTGTCAATGAATCAGCGGCAGGTGATCATGCCTCCCAAGCCGGTTGAATATGCAAGGCACTTATATGCGACGTTGCGTCATTCCGATCGTCAAAATCCGGTGGCGATGTGGCTGGAAATGCCGCCCGATGAATCGCAATGGCTGGCCGTGCGGGACCGTTTGATGCGCGCAACGCGCCTGCCGCCGCAAGTGTGAATCCATTTTGAGGGAGATTGGTAGGTCAGTTTTAATTATTTAGCCCCGCCGCTTGCGGCGGGAGTTCGAGCGCCAGAACCCGTCGCAAGCGACGGGGCTAGAGCGGTTTTCAGATGACTGTACACCTATCCTGCGGTAGGCTGAGCCGATCACCTGCTGTTGGAGGTGTGGCATGGAG
>DASZXJ010000151.1:0-5422 GCA_035545895.1 Tepidisphaeraceae bacterium
AACAAAGGAGCCGCGGGTCACTGGATCTTCGTCGTTCAGATTTCGTCATTGATTCGTCATTCTGATTTTGGTCATTCGTCATTCAGGTTATGGTCATTCGTCATTGGGACTTTGTTGGTCATTGGGACTTGGCCATTGACCATTTAATCCCCGTTTCAACGCCAACCCCCGCCCGCCTTCGCTGGGCGAACGATGCGGTCTCCCACCGTACCTTCCTACGGGTAAACTCGCCTCATTCGCCTGCATGATGGCTGGCAGCGCAGCGGGGTTTTTGGGATTTGCAGTATCGGGGCTATGATGTTTTCTGGAGAATCCGAATATGACAATGCCACCTCCGCCTGCTGGTCAGGGTCCGGTTGATCCTCGCGGCGCATTTTCCGCGCCTCCGCCTGTGGGCCTGATGCCGCCGCCGTTTTTCTATCCGCCACCGCCTCCTCCGAGGGGGTCATTTGCCCGCGGCATCTTTATGACGCTGGCCACGTCGATTTTTGGATTGTCGATCGCATTGAATGTTTACCTGCTGCTGGTGAGCGGGATCATCAGCGGCACCGGGCCACAGCAAACCGTATTGGTCGAAGGTGATTCTTCGCAAAAAGTGGCCGTGGTTGATGTAACGGGCGTCATCATGGGGAAGATGCCCGAGCGTTTTGACAAGCTGCTTTCGGGTTTGGAGAAGGATTCAACGATCAAGGCGCTGGTGGTTCGCGTCGATACGCCGGGCGGAACAGTTCCGGCTGCCGACGAGATTTACAATCGGATGATCCGCTTCAAGGAGAATCGGAAGATTCCGATCATCGTATCGATGGGCGGTTATGCAACCAGCGGCGGGTACTATGTTTCGTGCGCGGCCGACAAGATCGTGGCGGAAACGACCACCTGGACCGGCAACGTCGGTGTTTACCTGGAGAATTTGAATTTCAGCAGGCTGGCGGACAAATGGGGGATTGAAGACACGACGATTCGAGCAGCCGGATCGGATTTCAAAACCGCCGGCTCACCCTTGCGTCCAATGACTCCTGAAGAACAAGCGTATCTTGCCGGGCTGGTGAACGACGCATACGCGATTTTTAAGGATGTCATCAAAGCCGGTCGTGGGACCCGTTTAACGGCTCCGATGGAAACGGTAGCCAATGGCAAGGTTTATACGGCTGCGGATTCCCTGAAAATGGGGTTGATCGACCAGATCGGCTATGCCCGTGATGCCTATGCGCTGGCGGCTTCGACGGCGGGCATAACCAATGCTGAGGTCATACATTACGAGGCAACCACCTCATTATTGGAGGCCCTGTTTGGATCAGAATCCAGGTTCAATTCCGCTCCCGCCGGCAATGTGACCGTCAACGGCGTGAATATGAACATCGACAGGCACTGGCTCGATCAATGGACAACCCCCAAGTTGATGGCCCTTTGGCGGGGCGAATAACGTTTTTCACCCATTTAGCGGCGGTGCTTGCGCCGCGCTGGCGCCCCACGGGCAACGCTGGGGAACAAGGTTTTACAGGATATTTCGCCACTTGCCGAGTAGTGGGGCTTTCCGTATACTCCTCCCCCTTTGCTCAAGGGTTTGGTCCGAATATGCCCACAATTAATCAGCTTATTAAGAAGCCGCGGCGAAGTCTGCCACGAATCAACAAGGTCAAAGACCTGGAAGCATGCCCGCAAAAGCGGGGCGTGTGCCTTCAGGTCAAGACCATGACCCCCAAGAAGCCCAACTCGGCATTGCGAAAGATCGCCCGTGTGCGATTAAGCAATGGCCGCGAAGTGACGGCTTATATCCCGGGTGAAGAACACAACTTACAGGAACACTCGATTGTGCTGGTTCGCGGCGGCCGCGTGCGCGATCTGCCGGGCGTGCGATATCACATCGTCCGGGGAACCCTTGACGCATTGGGCGTTGACGGTCGAAAGCGCGGACGCAGCAAGTATGGCGCGAAACGAGGGAAGTAGACATTACCCGCCGTGTGTTCACGCCGGGCTAAATTCAAGTAACGAGAGTTTTCGAGCGAGACAGCACAGGGTTTCGGTTTTCATTTAGCCCGCCATGATCACACGGCGGGAGCGGATAACGAGTAAACGACAATGGCGTTCAAGAAATTCACTTCCAGCGAAGACATGCTCAAGCCTGACCCGCGCTTCAACAGCAAGCTGGTCAGCAAGTTCATCAACTCCATCATGTGGTCCGGCAAAAAGACCGTGGCCCAGAAGGTGTTTTACGAGGCGATGGAAATCGCCAACAAGAAGATGAAGGATGTTCCGCCGCTGGAACTGTTTGAAACGGCTGTCAACAACGTCAAGCCATTCGTTGAAGTTCGATCCAAGCGCGTTGGCGGTGCGAACTACCAGGTGCCGATGCAGGTAAACAAGCGTCGCCAGCAGAGCCTGGCATTTCGTTGGATCATCGAAGCCTGCCGAGAATCCGGTGGCCGGCCGATGGCGCAGCGCCTCGCGGATGAATTCATTGCCGCCTACAAGAAAGAGGGCAAGGCGATCACCACTCGTGAAAATACGCACCGCATGGCGGACGCGAACAAGGCGTTTGCTCATTTCGCGTGGTAAGCCATATCTCAGAAAATGTAAAAAAGCCGGCCCCGGCGATGGGCCGGCTATTTTTTTAACCACGGCAAGCCATTCGGATATTTGTCGGCGATGATTTTATTGCCTTTCAGGAAGAACGCTGCCTTTACACTGCGCGGCCGTTCACCGAGCGAGTAATTTACCGAATACTTCATGCTGCAGACCGTCTTGGGAGAAAACTTCAACAATAGCCGGCACAGAAAGGCGTCGCGTCCGATCTTTCCGGGCGGACCAGGCGTCTGCCCGTACCAAGCCGGCGCAAATTCGACGGCAATCAACCGAGATAGCAGATAGCAGTTGGTATCCACGTGGGAAAATCCGGGGTTATTCCAATTCTCGTGAAGATTGCCAAGTGACTCGCAATTATCCAACGCGACGAATTGGCCATTTTGGTCAACAATCTTCCGCAGTGAAAACCCCCATGGAGATTTTGTCTCCGATACGGCTTTGACAAGACTTTCAACGTGATCCGGATCGATCCAGTTGTCTTCGTCGAGAAACGCGACGTATTCGGTATTGACCAAAAAAGAGCAGGCCGCATAGATGCGATGCCCGCACCAGTTATCCCGGCCGGTGCCGTGCGGCAGCGTCAGAATCGTGGTGGACGAACCGGGAAGAAGCGACCGCACTTTTTCATCAAATTCCGGTCCATCGACAACAACGAGATGCTCAATTTTGGAAAATGTCTGCTTTTGGACGGATTCCACGCATCGCGGCAGATACCGGTGGCCCGTTGCAGCGGTTATAATGGCGACCGTTCCAGTAGTGAACACGCCCTTAGCCTACCCCGTCTTGGCTTTCGTGGCCATTGTCCTAAAATTAAAGTCGGGAACTGACAAAACGAATGCAAATTCGCAATTTTTCGATCATCGCCCACATTGACCACGGCAAGAGCACGCTCTCGGACCGCTTGCTGATGCGCGCCGGCGCCATCACCGAACGCGAGTTCAAGGAGCAGATTCTGGACGACATGGATCTGGAGCGCGAGCGCGGCATTACCATCAAGGCATCGGCAGTGACGGTGTTTCATGAACACAAGGGCGAGAAGTTCATGTTGAACTTCATCGACACGCCCGGACACGTCGATTTCCATTACGAGGTTCAAAAAGCGCTCCAAGCCTGCGAAGGGGCGATCCTGGTTGTCGATGCCACGCAAGGCGTGCAGGCGCAAACAGTCGCCAACGCCTATGCCGCCATCGAAGCGGGGCTTGAGATCATTCCCGTCATCAACAAGATCGACCTGCCCTCGGCCCGGCCGGTGGAAGTGGCGGAAGAAATTGAACAGGTGCTGGGCTTTCGCGCCGAGGAGGCGATTCTCGTCAGCGCCAAGACCGGCCAGGGAATTGATGAACTGATTACCAAGCTTTGCGACCAGCTTCCTCCGCCGCGCGGATTGCCCGATCTGCCGACGCGGGCGCTGATTTTCGACAGCATTTACGATGATTATCGCGGCGTGATCACCTATGTCCGCGTGATCGACGGCGAACTCAAGAAGGGCCAGAAAATTCGGTTCATGGGCACAGGCAAACTGTACCAGGTGACTGACCTGGCCAAGCTCATGCCGCGACCCAAGCAGGTGGAAAAGATCGGCACCGGCGAGGTCGGTTTCATCGTCGCAGCCATCAAGGATTTGCACGATGTGCGCATCGGCGACACCGTGACCGACGCGGACGCGCCGGCCACCGAAGCGCTGCCCGGCTACAAGCCGAGCCAGCAGATGGTCTATTGCGATTTCTATCCTTCGGGCGAAACGCAGTATGACGAACTGCGCGACGCGATGGACCGGCTGAGCCTCAACGACAGCAGTTTCAGTTTTGAACCTGAGAGTAATGATGCGCTGGGCTTTGGTTTCCGCTGCGGCTTTCTCGGGTTATTGCACATGGAGATCATTCAGGAGCGTCTGGAGCGCGAATTTCATATCCAGATGATTCAGACGGCACCGACCGTTACATACGAAGTGAAACAAACCGACGGCAAGATATTTAGGATCGACAGCCCCAGTGAACTTCCAAATCCGACAAGCATCGAGGAAATTCGCGAACCGTTCATCATGATGAACCTGATTTTGCCGGGCGATTCGGTCGGCAACCTGATGAAGCTTTGCGAGGATCGGCGGGGAATTTACAAGAAGACCGAGTACATCGGCGCCACGCGCGTGATGCTGCAATATGAATTGCCGCTGGCTGAGGTGATTTACGATTTTTACGATCGTTTGAAGAGCGCGACCAAGGGCTATGGCACGATGGATTTCGACTTCATCGGATTTCGCCATGGCGATCTGGTCAAGATGGATATCCTCGTGAATGGCGATAAGGTTGATGCGCTAAGTGTGATCGTGCATCGCACGATTGCCGAAGCGCGCGGGCGAAAGCTTCTCCTGCGATTGAAAGAAGAGATTGACCGGCATTTGTTTGAAATTCCACTTCAGGCTGCAATCGGTGGAAAGATCATTGCCCGAGAGACGATCAAATCCGTCGGCAAAAACGTCACGGCCAAATGCTACGGCGGCGACGTCACGCGAAAGCGCAAGCTGCTCGAAAAACAAAAGGAAGGCAAAAAGCGCATGAAACGCGTCGGCAGCGTGGATATCCCGCAGGAAGCATTCATGGCGATTTTGGAGAGCGGAGATTGATGAGATTTATGTTATTATAATTAACATGCCACACGAGCGAGAAATCGAGGAGATCATTGGGCAAGTGAAGCCTTGGCCTGAAGAGGACCGAGTTGCACTTGCTTATTTAATTTTGCGGGATATGCGGAAGAAAACTCGCGAGTCAGCGCCTCGGCATACGCTTGATCGTGCATTGGGCGTTGCAAAAGGAACCACTTCCCCGCCCGACGATGCAGC
>DASZXJ010000152.1:0-11115 GCA_035545895.1 Tepidisphaeraceae bacterium
GCCTGACGCGGGAGCAACCATGAAACGACCATCATCACGATGACAGGGAGGCAGGCTGATCCTGCGCTCACGCCCCTGCGCCGTTCCTGCCGCCATCTCCTACCCCTTCCCCGCTGCGGACGGATGAAATATCCGGGTTAACGAACTTTCAGCGTGATCCGTTCCTGCCAAGCCACTGCATGAATTCATTTGGAGGCATGCCATAGGTTCTGGCTTTTTCCTGGGACGATCGATCGTAGACGATCAGGGTTGGGATGGCACTGACGTTAAATTCGCGAGCACGGTCAACATTAGGACCCGTGCGATCGCTTAAATCAACGGCAACCAGCGTGTAATTCTCGCGAAGATATTGCTGAACCTTGGTGTTCGCCAGGGTTTCAGATTCAAATTGACGACAGGCCGGGCACCAGTCGGCTGTGAAAAGCACAAGTGCGGGCTTGCCGCTGGACTTGCTGCGTTGAACCGCGGCATCCCAATCGCTGGACCAACCCGCGCCCGCCATCGCACTCTGGGGGCCCAGATATCGCCAGCCCGCGATCGCGATGCATGCGACGATCAGCAAAGCCAGATATCTCGCTGCCGGGCTTCGATTGGCCGGCGCAATGCCGTAGTCTTCCAATGATTCGAAATGCTGCATTGTTTCCCGCTCCGTAAGGCGAACGGTAAATACATCGACGTGAAAACGGTGCCGCTTGGGGAAGATCGATCTGGCGACCAATAATAAGCGGAAAATCTATGCTTTTCGGTCGGGAATAAACATCAGGCGATGCATGATCGCCATCAGCCCCGCTGCGATGAGCATGATGGGCGCGACGATGACGGCTGCAAAATAGCAAAACGCATAGATGAGCCCGCGAATGGCAGTCCAATCGCCATTCATTTGAGGAACCGTTGATGTTCCACTGATGAATCGAGTGTCATCGCGCCAGCCCAGTAGATGAAACACGGCAAAGGCGAGGATAATAATCACCGCTCGAACAAACCACCCTCTTGGGGATGGCAGGCTTGTCCACAACATCGCACGGATAGTTTTACGCAGCGTCATGGCTGCTCCGTTGTTGGTTTGGCGGCGGCCCACTTCCAAAACGGCCCGTTCACCATCGCGTAAAGCAGGACCGCATCGCCAACCTGATTGCTGGCCGCATATCGAAGCTCGCCGGATTTTCTTTCTGGGAAGGCTGCAAACTCAAGAGTCGTCAGCAATTGTTGAAGGAACTCATCATCTCCAAATGCTGCTGCGCCAAGGACCGCCAGCCCACTTGAGCCGGCGCTGGCTCCGACGATGGGCATGATCGGGCCCGAATCAATATCTTCATGCCCCTGCCACGATGCCGGCCATTCCTTCGCATATCCGAATCCCAATATGCTTTGTCCGATCTGCTGACGCGCCCGGCGATACTGGTCATTGGCGAAATCCGGATCCACAATTTGGAGCATGTGCGAAATCATCCAAATGCTCGAACCTTCGGGGCCGTCCATGGTTTCGCCGTTGTAAGTAAAGCTCGAAATGAGCATTCCACTTTGGGGATCAATCAACTTGCTTTTCACTGATCTAAGCCACGTGTGAATGAACTGCGCATGATCCCTTCCATCCAGACTATCACTTAAGGTAATCGCGGCAGCGGCCACAGCATTGTCAAACATCCAGCATTCATCGGGATAGCTCTCTCCACAAAACGATGGCGATTTGGACATGTATTCGACCAGAAGATCGATACGCTGCGCCAGTGGCGGGCCGTAGCGCGGCTCGCGCGCGACCATTTGCCGCGCCGCTAGCATGAGTGCGATCTCACTGTCCAAAAACGTGCTTCGCGCGGGCCTTGCGATGTAACTCCGGCGGCGAGCATAATTCATCAGGAAGAAATACATCCCCTTTTCATCTTCCAATCGAAGTGTCTCATCAATGATCGCGTCCACGATTTTCAAATATCGCCGCTGTTGCGCAGGCTCAATCAGCGACATGTTGGCCAAAGATAGAACGAAGAAAGTACGCCCCATGAAATCCCATTCGGCATTGGAGCCTCGCATGCGATTGATCTCGATGGATCGACGAACAGGGTCGTCCCAGACATTCAGTTGCCGCGAAGCCAATTCGCGCGTTGATTGCGCAATCACGCCGTCCAAGCGAAATTCCGTGACATTTTGGCGGAAGAATAAATGAACTGTCGGCAGCCAAATCATGGCCGCGAGAAGAAATGCAATTGCGGTAACAACCAAACGCGATAAGAGCGAACGTTGAGCCACCCGGCACCCCTGGTAATGTCCCAGATCGTCTTATGATTAGTATGCAAATCACCCCGGTTTTGTTCCCACAATTCCGTCAAAAAATAAAATCGCCGGCTTCACATGGAAGCCGGCGACTCTATTTACTCTTAAAATGCTGGAGCAAGCAATCAATATCTGTAATGCTCGCTCTTGTAGGGCCCGTTCACCGGCACGCCGATGTAATCGGCCTGTTCCTTGCTCAGCTTGGTCAATTTTGCGCCCAGCTTATCAAGGTGCAGCCGGGCGACCTTTTCATCCAGGTGCTTGGGCAGCACATAGACCTTTTTCTCGTACTTCTTATTGTTTGTCGCCAGTTCGATCTGGGCGATCGTCTGGTTGGTAAAACTGTTGCTCATCACAAAACTCGGATGGCCGGTTGCGCAGCCGAGGTTGAGCAATCGACCTTCCGCCAGGATCAGCACCGAGTGGCCGTCCGGGAAGGTCCACATGTCGTATTGCGGCTTGATGTTAGTCTTCTTAATGCCTTTCACCTTCTTCAAACCGGCCATGTCCACTTCATTGTCGAAGTGGCCGATGTTTCCGATGATGGCTTTGTCCTTCATCTTCTTCATGTGCTCGGAGGTGATGATGTTCAGGTTTCCGGTCGTCGTAATGAAGATGTCGGCATAGTCAATTACATCTTCGAGCGTAAGAACCTGGTAGCCTTCCATACACGCCTGGAGTGCACAGATCGGATCGATCTCGGTGACAATCACGCGAGCGCCTTGCCCCTTAAGTGACTGGCAGCAGCCTTTGCCGACATCGCCGTAGCCGCAAACCACGGCGACTTTGCCGCTGAGCATCACGTCGGTCGCGCGGAACAAGCCATCGACCAGTGAATGCCGGCAGCCATACAGGTTGTCGAACTTGCTCTTGGTGACGCTGTCGTTGACGTTGATCGCCGGGAAAAGCAGCTTGCCGGCTTTTTGCATTTCGTACAAACGATGCACGCCGGTCGTGGTTTCTTCAGAGACGCCTTGCACGTTTTTGCCGACTTCGGTCCAGCGCTTGGGAGTTTCTTTCAGAGTCTTTTTCAGCAGGTTGAGGATGACGCCCCACTCTTCGGGATCGCTGGACTTGAATTCGGGGACTTTGCCGGCCGCTTCAAACTCAGTGCCCTTGTGAATCAGCAACGTGACATCGCCGCCATCATCGACGATCTGGTCGGGTCCAGTGCCGTTTCCGAAATCGAGCGCACGCTCGGTGCACCACCAATATTCTTCGAGCGTTTCGCCTTTCCAGGCAAATACGGGAACGCCTTTGGGATTCTCAACCGTTCCCTTTGGACCAACCGCAACGGCGGCGGCGGCGTGGTCCTGCGTGCTGAAAATATTGCACGAACACCAGCGAACCTGTGCGCCCAAGACGGTGAGTGTTTCAATCAACACCGCAGTCTGGATCGTCATATGTAACGAGCCAACGATCTTCAGCCCCTTCAAAGGTTGCTGCCTGGCGTATTCCTCGCGAACCGCCATCAGCCCGGGCATTTCCTGCTCGGCGAGCATGATCTCCTTGCGGCCCCAATCGGCGAGCGAAAGGTCTTTCACCTTGAATTCCAATGGCGCCTTCTTTGTCGAAGGCTTGGCCGGTCCGGTCAAAGTCGCGGTCATGTGAACTCCTTGTTTTCGATCCTGTTAGTTACGTTTTCCCGTCGCTACAAATAAAGTCGGGCCCCTTGCATTGGCCTCGGGCGATAGAGGATTAATTCGGATATTGTCAAAGCCGCTATCACGAAGCATTCGGTTCATCGTTTCTGTCTCAAATCCCAAATGCTGCTGATCCATCTGGCGGCGAAAGTCATCTCGGTCATGCGGCAAGAGATCGATGATCACGATTTTTCCGCCAGGCTTGGTCACTCGTCTCGCTTCTGAGAGTACAGCGGAAATATCGGCAATATAAGTCAAAACCAACACCAGCATGGCTGCATCGCACACATTGGAATCCAACGGCAGCGCAGTAAGATCGCCACGAAGCAACTCACAAGACTTGCAATTGCCCAGGCGTTTGCGAGCAGCCTTCAGCATTGCAGGCGAACTATCAATACCAATCACGCGCTGCACGTAATTGGCAAGTTGAGCCGTATTATGGCCTGTACCACATCCCAGGTCAGCCACAATCCAGTCCTGCGGCAGGAGAGAAAGGGTTGCAACGTTCGTGAAAGAATTGCCGTACAACTCTTGTCGCAATTTATCCCATCGTCCCGCAGCGCCGGCAAAGAATGCCTGACTATTCGCCTGCCGATGCTTTAACCGTTCAGCCAAACGTAACTGATCCTGCCGCACAGTTGCCCAATTGTCAGCCTGTTCGCGAGCAAGCACCCACAATTTGCGCGCCACAGGTTCGAGTTCGTCGAGAATGGTTCGATACAAATGCGCTGCCCCCTCGCTGCGGTTACGAAGCCATCCCTGTTCGGACAAAACCTTCAAATGCCGGCTAACGGTTGATTGCGGCAGTTGAAGGATGTCACACAACTCGACCACCCCAAGCTCGCGGCGTTCCAATAGACGAAGCAGGCGCAGCCGCGTTGAATCGGAAAGCGATTCCATCCAATTGAAAAGCGCTTCAGGATTTTCCGAATTCTTAATCATCCTATTATCCGGATATACGGATATATTCTTCATTAATTTCCCCTCAAGTCAAGAAAGGCTCAGTATATGCCTGAAAAGCTCATACAGAATGGTCTGAATTTTGCTTGACTGTGTTTCATAACTAAATTCCCTGCAATGAATTGCGCAATTTTTTGTCATGCGGGCGCAAATCTTGCCGCGAACTTCGTCGGCTACGTGTCATATTAGATATGGAAGCCCTATGAGCAGTTCTCACTTTCAGTATGTGTTGGTTGGCGGAGGCGCAGCAGCCAGTGCCGCAGCGCACTCGATTCGTCAAACTGATCCGGTTGGATCAATCCTGCTTGTCGGACAAGAACATAACCGGCCTTATATGCGCCCTGCGCTAAGCAAAGAATATTTGCTCAAACAACAATCCCGAATCGAAATCGTATCCGAACCGGTTGGCTGGTTTATCCAGCAGCATGTTGAATTGCGCACGGGACGACGGGTAAGCCAACTGGACACTGCCCGCCAGACCATTTGCATCGACGATGGCGAGGAAGTCGCATTCGATCGATTGTTGATCGCAACCGGCGCTTCTTCCAAACCTCTTAAAGTACCCGGCGCCGACCTGCCCAACGTGTTTTATTTAAGGACCATCGAAGATTGCGACCGCCTGCTCCATGCAATGGACAAGGCGAAACTGGATGGCCGCGCACAGCCTCAGACGGATTCCGGCACGAAGGCCGCCAGAGGCAAAGCCGCCGTCGTAGGCGGGGGTCCCTTGGCGATAGAGGTGGCGGCCGCTTTGAAACTCAGCGGCTTGCATGTCGACCTGTTGGTCGAACAACCATACCCGTGGGGAAAATACGCCGGCGAAAATACGGGCCGATTCTTCACTCGATATCTTGAAAGCAAAGACCTTGCCGTTCGAGTGGATGCGGTGGTTGAGCGCATCGAAGGCGACGGTCGCGCGCAAAGAGTCATGCTTTCCGACGGGCCGGCGGTCGATTGCGATTTTGTGGTTGTCGCAATCGGCATCGTACCCAATCGAGAACTCGTCCGAGCTACTCCCATTGTCGCGGAAAAAGCAATTCTGGCGGACAGTCGTTGCCAAACCAATATCTCCGGGATCTATGCCGCTGGCGACTGCGCGGCGGTTTTTGACCCGTTGTTCGGGAAACACCGAATGCTCGAACATTGGGACAGCGCGCGCCTCACCGGTGCAATCGCCGGCGCCAACATGGCGGGCGTGGAAATGCATTACAATGATGTCAATTCGTTCACAAGCCCGATATTCGATTTGACCATGACCGTCTGGGGCGAGCGACGTCAAGTCAATCATCGCCTCATGCGGGGCACTCCCAGCTTGGATTCAATCGAATTTTTCGAAATCGGGGTTGCCGCCGACGGACGAGTCGCTCAGGTGCTCGCAAGTGGTTGCGCGGAACAGCGAAATCTCCTGCGTTTCATGGTGGAAAAACGGCTGAATGTGAATGGCCTGGAAGAGAAGTTGAAAGATCCTCACTGGGATTTGTCGCAATTGAATATCTGATCCGGCGGTCAAACCTGCAGGGCCATGCTTGCAGAAGCTCGCTCAACATCAGCACGGAGGTATTTGGCTCCCCAAAGCCAGAATATCCCGCCCAGCAATGTCAAAACCGATACAACCGCAAAGGCTGATCGCAACCCGAAGGTTTTTGCGATACCACCCACAACCGGGCCGCTGATGGAGTCGCCAAACAAATGAATGGCCAGAATATTGACGGCAAATGCCGTCGCACGCACATTTGCATGGGTGACGTTGGCAATGATTGCATTGCTCGGCCCCGTATTGACGAAAAGACAAAACACCGCCAGAAAAATAACGATCCAGCAGGCCGGAAAAGGAGTAATCAACATAAGCAGTATCAGCGGAAACCCAATAACCATTCCCGTACCCGAGACAACAAAATAGCTTGAGGGCATTTTCGGTTTCAACTTGTCCCCGAAAATGCCGCCAGCCATCGTCCCCAGAATTCCCGCAACACAAGCGATTCCACCAAAGACCGGAATTGACTCTCTTGGATCCAGGCCTGCGCTTTCAAGATAGCGAGGCATGAAAAACGCAATTCCCCCCAGCGCGAATGTCATGGCGGTCATACCGGCTGAATCCAGTACATATGATTTAATTCGCAACAGATGCCAATAGTCAGACCATAACGCGCGACGACCTCGGGTTTCATCCCCTCTTGGCGGCTCGGGCATTATGAAACAAATGAAACCAAGAAGTATGCCCGGCGGCAGCGTCAGATAGAATGCCCACCGCCAGTGTTCGTGCAGCAAGCCTCCGATGACATATCCCAGTGCGGAACCAACGGGAATTGCCGCATAAAACCATGACAACGCTTTCCCGCGCGCCTCGATGGGAAACAGATCCGCGATCACCGTGGGCGCAATTGGTCCATAGGCTGCTTCGCCGGTGCCAATCAGAATTCGCATGAGAAAAAGCATCGTCAGCGAGCTGGCAGCGCCCGACCCACCGCTGGCGAGCGACCAACCGATGACGCCAATTCCAATAATCGTCCAACGGCGCACACGATCGCCGACAACCCCGAAAATCGGCGAAAAAAACATGTACGATGCCAAAAACGCAGATGGCAGCCAACCCGTGATATCGGCGCCGACCGCGAACTCGCCACCGATCGGTCTTTCAACAGCCGCAAGAATCTGCCGATCAACATAATTCATCAGATTGATGAGCAGGAGCAGAAACATCGAATTGCGCGCCAGCTTTCGCATCGAGTGAGGCAGTATACGCATGGGCGTAATCTTGTGGATCGATTGATCGTTCAGTTCACAGGTTCATAACGAGCGGTCAAAATAAAACCGCCCCCGGCCTTGGTCGCCGGGGGCGGAGTTGCTTGTGAGAAAGTAATCAGTCCTGAACCAGCCTCATATAGGAGGTCGGCCCTACTAGCCGCGCAGTAGGCTGAGGGCGGCCTGAGGGCTTGCGTTGGCCTGTGCCAACACCGTCGTGGCTGCCTGAGCCAGGATCTGGCTTCGCGTCAGATTCGCCGTTTCCTGGGCGAAGTCCGTATCGCGGATCGCGCTTTCGCTGGCGCTGACGTTCTCAAACGCCACGCCCAGAGCATTCACCGTCGATCCGATCGTGAACTTCTGGAACGCACCCAGACGACCACGCAACTGACTGACCTGCTTGATCGCCGTATCAACGATCTTTTGTGCAGTGACCAGGTTGTTGCTGCTCAACGACGCAGCCCCACCGCTGGCCAAGGCATTCAGGAAGCCGTTGGTGCTGTCGCCAAGGCTGCCGGTCGATACCGAACCGATACCGATCGAGGCTTTGTCGCTTTCCGTTACCTTGGAACCCAAGGCAAACGTCGCGCCGCCGCCGGTGACAGCGAACGAGTCGGTTCCCGCTTTATTGAACGTCGAGTCCAGATCAAAGCTGACGTCCAGATTGCTCGAACGATAGCTTATCGACAGACCTTTGGCTTGTGCCGCAGCTCCATTGATCGTAACTGCCGCATCGCGGCCGGTGTCCTTGGTCGTGCTTGCTATGAAGGTGCCGGCGATCGTCTTAAGGCTCACGAACTGATCTGAACCGTAAGCAGTGCTATCCACGCGAAGAGCCGTACCACTGACGATGGCGCTGACGCCGGTCGCGGTCGTCACGGCATTGATGGCCGCAGCGATTGAGCTGACGGTCGTCGCCGAGCTGAACGAAAGCTGCTCGGTGCCGGTGTTGCCAGCCACTTCCAGCGTAACGTTGCCAACAAGGTTGCCACCCGTGTAGGTGATCTCGCCGGTCTGGGCGCTGGTGGTCACCTGGACAACGACGTTAACCGATGCGCCGTCAGCGATTCGAGCTGCATTAATCTGCACATTATCAAAACTCGTGCTGGCGATGCCACTGGTGGTGTATGAATAGTTGCCGTTCAGGAGCTTCTTGCCCTGGAACGCCGTCGACTGCGCGATGCGGTTGACGGTGCTCAGGATCGAGTCAACCTGAAGCTGGTTGGCTTGCTGCTCTTCATTGCTCAATCCACCACTGTTAGCCGATTGATTGACCAAACTCTGAAGCTGGGTCAGCAAAGAGCTGACTTCGCTCAAACCACCTTCAGCGGTTCCGATAATGTTGTTGGCGCGATTGGCATTGTCGATCGCCTGCGTAATGCCTGCCTGCTCAGATCGCAGGTTTTCGCTGGCAATAAGCCCTGCCGGATTATCGGCACCACTGTTGATCTTCAGACCTGTGCTGAGCCGCTGCAGGCTCTGGTTCAGGTCACTGTTGTTCTTCGCCAAAACTCGTTGAGCGATCAACGAGCTGACGTTGGTGTTAATTCTGCTCATGATGTCTCTCCATGACTACGTGACTCGCGATGGTCTGCATTCCGCCGCGATGTCCAATCCCTGGAATCTGCTGATGCCGAACGGTCAGGGGCTCCCCCGCTCGGATCGGCAAGCGAACATCGCCTGCCGTGTTGGTTCATGCAATGAACTCCTTTCTCACAAGCGGCCAAGTGCGCCATGCACGCGCATACGCACCGGCTTAAAGCAGAATTGCTATCGTCAGCAGTCTCTCAAAGTCTTGAGGGCCGTATTCGAGAAGAAAAATGCAGCGGAGCCATATTGTTCAGAGACTTATGCGCGTCCGAATAGTTTGCAAGTCATCAAGCGCGCATGCTCGACTTTTATCAGACTTGGGCATAAAAAAAGGGCCGGCCCGAATTTCGAGCCGGCCCAAAAAATCTTTTATTTACGAACGTTCTCACCGAAGCAGCGACAGTGCAGCTTGCGGGCTGGCATTCGCCTGGGCAAGCACTGTGGTGGCTGCCTGAGCCAGGATCTGGCTTCGCGTCAGATTCGCCGTTTCCTGGGCGAAGTCCGTATCGCGGATCGCGCTTTCGCTGGCGCTGACGTTCTCAAACGCCACGCCCAGAGCATTCACCGTCGATCCGATTGTGAACTTCTGGAATGCACCCAGACGACCACGCAACTGGCTGACCTGCTTGATCGCCTTGTCAACGATCTTCTGTGCCGTTACGAGGTTGTTGCTGCTCAAAGAAGCTGAACCGCCGCTGGCCAGTGCAGTGAGGAAGCCGTTGGTGCTGTCGCCCAGGCTGCCGGTCGATACTGAAGCGATGCCGATCGAAGCCTTGTCACTTTCGCTGACCTTGGAACCCAGGGCAAACGTCGCGCCGCCGCCGGTGACGGTGAAAGTGCCAGTTCCCGCTTTGTTGAACGTCGTGTCGAGATCAAAGCTGAGGTCGAGATTGCTTGAACGATACGTGACTGCCAAACCATTGGCCTGACCTTGTGCACCGTTGATGGTGATCGCCGCATCGCGGCCGGTGTCCTTGGTCGTGCTCGGCGAGAAGGTGCCAGCGATCGTCTTCAGGCTCACGAACTGATCCGCTCCGTATTGAGTGCTGTCCAAACGCAACGCAGTGCCGCTGACCGCGGCGCTGACGCCGGTCGCGGTCGTCACGGCATTGATAGCCGCGGCGATTGAGCTGACGGTCGTCGCCGAGCTGAACGAAAGCTGCTCGGTGCCGGTGTTGCCAGCCACTTCAAGCGTCACGTTGCCAACAAGGTTGCCACCCGTGTAGGTGATCTTGCCGGTCTGGGCACTGGTAGTGACCTGGACAACGACGTTAACCGAACCGCCATCCGGAACTCGGGCGGAGTTGATCTTGACGTTGTCGAACTTGGTGCTGGCGATGCCGCTGGTGGTGTAGTCGTAATTTCCGTTCAGGAGCTTCTTGCCCTGGAATGCCGTCGATTGCGCGATGCGGTTGACGGTGCTCAGGATCGAGTCCACTTGAAGCTGGTTGGCTTGAAGTTCTTCGGGGCTCAAGCCGCCGGAGTTGGAAGCCTGGCTGACGAGGCTCTGAAGCTGGGTCAGCAAAGAGCTGACTTCGCTCAAACCACCTTCAGCGGTTCCGATGATGTTGTTGGCGCGATTGGCATTATCAATGGCGGTCGTGATGCCAACTTGTTCCGAGCGAAGGTTCTCGCTGGCGATCAGACCGGCCGGATCATCCGCGCCGCTGTTGATCTTCAGACCTGTGCTGAGCCTTTGCAGGCTCTGATTCAACGCATTGTTGTTCTTTCCCAAAACCCGCTGTGCAATGAGCGAGCTGACGTTCGTATTGATCCGGCTCATATGAGTCTCTCCGTGACGATCCCCATGGGCCACGCTGGGGTGGCGCGAGGAATAACATTTCCCCAAAACGACGCGTGAACAATCTCTCGCGCCGCTGCGGAACAATGTTTGGATCGACGAGCGAAGTAC
>DASZXJ010000153.1:0-5480 GCA_035545895.1 Tepidisphaeraceae bacterium
GCCTGACGCGGGAGCAACCATGAAACGACCATCATCACGATGACAGGGAGGCAGGCTGATCCTGCGCTCACGCCCCTGCGCCGTTCCTGCCGCCATCTCCTACCCCTTCCCCGCTGCGGACGGATGAAATATCCGGGTTAAACCGCTTCGACCGCTTCGGCGTGCTTGATCTCGACATCCACTTTGCAATCAAGCAGTTCTTCGAGCAGGCGGAACTTCTTTCTACGACCGAATGCGCGTCTGGCTTTGGGACAATCGGTTTCGGTGAAACAGGTGACTTGCAGCCTTCGGCCGCGCAAGGCGACGACGATTCGCGGCGGGGCGATGTTGCGGTTGTCCAACGTGTCGGCAGCCCGAAGCAGCGACAGGACGCGTCGCATGGATTTGCGACCATCTCCGGATCGCAGGATATCGTCATATCCGGCTTCAGGAACCGCGCCGCGATGATAGCGAGTGAGATACGCCAGGCGACGACGGTCGGGATTGTTGACCGGCAGCGAAGCATCTTCCATCAGCATGGCGGCACCGATGGTGGGATGTCGTTTGTCATCCACGCTGCGCCCCACGTCGTGAACGATGGCCGCCAATCTCAACAGGCGGCGATGCGAGCCGCCCAAACCGTGCAAATCCTGCAGGAGATCAAAGAGAATGGTCGCAATCGAATTGACCCGGCGTTCATGGCCAATGCCGCCCAGCCGGCGCTGCGCCCAGCGCATCGCCCTTCGTTCGTGAATCGGAAATGTATTGACTCGGCTATCCGTTGCCATGCAGGTCCTCTGGACTCCATTCTTTTTCGGACGAGTAACCGGCGCTATTTATTAACATTTCAATCAAATTCCCACAAGTTACTCGGGCCCGGTAAAATGCTTAAACCCATGCAGATGCAGGACAATCTTGCCAACCGCGAACGACGAGCCGCCAGCCTTTCCCTGATGGTTGGCGTGTTGTTGTCAATTATCAAGTTCGGTGCATACATCATGACCGGTTCGGCGGTGGTCTTTTCCGATGCGCTGGAGAGCATCGTCAACGTGCTGGCCAGCGGCTTTGCGCTCTACGCCATCATTCTCGCTCACACGCCCGCCGACCGTGACCATCCTTATGGTCATGGCAAGATCGAGTTCCTCGCCGCGGGTTTCGAAGGCGGAATGATTGTTTTTGCGGCGTTGATCATTCTCTGGGAAGCCGTTCAAAAGTTGATGCAGCGCCATGGCGTCAACAAACTCGGCCTGGGGTTGTTGCTGATCGCTGCCACCGGAATGGTCAACGGCATCACCGGCTTTTATCTCATCCGCATGGGCAGGCGCAGCGGATCAATTACGCTGGAGGCCGACGGCAAACATCTCCTGACTGATTTTGTAACGACCATGGTCGTGCTGGCATCCCTTGGACTCATCTGGCTCAGCGGCTTAAACTGGATCGACCCGGTCGCGGCGATTTTGATCGCCGTTTACCTTTTCTGGACCGCGAAAGGTCTGTTGAGGCACAGCGCAGCCGGCTTGATGGATGAGCAGGATCGGGATGATGATTCCAGAATTCGCCGGATTCTGGATTCGCACCTGGCGCCGGCGGGCAAATCGCCGCAGATTTGCTCCTATCACAAGCTCCGTCATCGTCACAGCGGGCGATATCACTGGATCGATTTCCATATCATGGTGCCCGCCCATTGGAACATTCAGCAGAGCCACAACGTCGCCAGCGCCATCGAATATGAGATCGAGCTGGCACTGGGCGAAGGAAATGCGACCGCTCACGTCGAGCCATGCCAGGACTCCGATTGTCCCGCGTTTGATGCGCCTGAATTGAAGATTGCGACACACGGATCGGGCTGATTCTCGCGTGTTAACCGGCTTTTTTTACGGGCGACGGGCGCGGCTTGTTCTCCTGGTGACGAATCGCCTTCACGTCATAAAGCCGCTTGTCTGCCAGCTTCACCAGCTCTTTCAATTCGGGTTGAGCAAGCTGCGAGATTGACGCAAACCCAATCGATAAACGCACGGGCACGGCCAGCCGCAACGGCTTGGCCAGCGCATCGACCATTTCCGTCATTCGAGCAGCGACCTGTTCCGCGCGGTTCGGACCGGAATTGGGCAGCACGATTACAAACTCATCGCCGCCCAGCCGAAAGGCCGCATCGTCCTCACGGATGCCGGAACGGATGATCTGCCCGATATTCCGCAGCAGTTCATCTCCCGCAGCGTGTCCCAGCGTGTCGTTGAGCCGTTTGAAATTGTCCACGTCGATCATCAGTACCGACAGATCCGCTTTCTGTACCGAGCAATGCTCGACCATTTGCGGAAGAAGCGTATCGAACATTCGCCGATTGCAAAGCCCGGTCAGTACATCGCGCGTGGCCTGCTGGCGCAACGAACCGATTTGCCGCTCCAACGCATGCGTGCGCGTCGCGACACGCTCGCGCATCTCGGCTTCGAGTTCGATAACCTTGTTTTTGTATTCGCGGAGTTCGCGCAACAAATCCATCAGCGCCGGAACGAGAATGGCCGGCCCACCCTGCACCTTGCTGATTTCCTCGATCGGAACCGCGCCCAGCCTGACCTCGCCGACAATCTTGCCGAGTTGGCGAACGGGGTCCACCCATTTTTTCTGGTTGCGCAACACAAGCAGTCCGATAATCGACAGAATCCCGCTCGCCACGAAAAATGCGGGGAACCATCGCAACGGCGACCGGATCGCCGCCATGACCAGCCACCACATCGCCGTGCCGGCGGCAAACGCAAATGCCAGTTGCCACAGCCTGGTGGTTTTGCTCGATTTGACCTGCGTGCTCCGCGGAACTTCCGGCGAACCGGCGCGCGGATCATTCTGAGTCGGCTCCATACTTGAAACTTATCGGTCGAAATATCCATGAGGTTAATTGCCTGCGATTGAACGATCTGTCCGCGAAGGACCGATAGCAACTCTCGATGTACGATTTTTCCGTCATCGTGGAGAAGATGAAACGGCAATACGATTTGCGCGTCCACCGATGGCGAAATAATATGAGCGGCTGCGCCTGGCGCGTCTACCATAACGACGGGCAGGTCATCAACTGGATCGAAGCGCCCTATCCGCGAACGCCCATCAGCCTGGCGATCTTCCTTCACGAAGTCGGGCACCACGTGATCGGATTCAATACCTACAAAAAACGCTGCGAAGAGGAATATCACGTGTGGCTCTGGGCCTTGAACCAGATGCGCGAACTCGGCATCGAGCCGGATGAACGCGTCAAAAAACGATTCGACCTCTCCATGCGCTACGCGGTCGGCAAAGCCGTCCGCAGGCGCGTCAAGGAATTGCCCCAAACGCTGCATCAATTCCTGCCCCAGGCTGCCTGATTGCCTGCGACGATCGACCTTAAATATCCCTGCTGCTTGTGAGACTCATTCCTTTCGCGGGCGTTTCAGGTTTTGCATCCGCCAAGACAAGCGTGGCAAGTGCCGCATCGTACCTCGATCATCACGCGGCCTGTTGCGACATTACTTCATGCGAAAATGGTGCTACGATTGGCGCGACAGGTAACTCATGGATACGGAACCACCAAAAAACGTAACCTCTCTGATCGGCGGCGACTGGTCGCGGCGAATGCAGTTTGTACAGGACATGATGCGCCAGGTCAGCCGCGAAACCGATCCGCAATCGCTGGTGCGCATGTACAGCGGACGCATGAGACAGCTAATCAAGGTGGACGGCAATGTTTCGCTCAGCCGCCGCGATCTGGCATTTCCGTACTATCGCATCACCCGATCAAGCCGATGGAAAAACGCGCCCAACCCGTGGAAATCGCGCGATCAGTTGCCTTTGCACAAAGGCGGTCTCCTGTCCGAACTGATTTATCGCGAGGAAGCAGTTGTTTTGGACGACCTGAATCCGTCGCCGGACGACCCTGCCATTGAGTTTCTGCGGGGACACCGTTCGCTGGTCGCGATTCCGTTGTTCGACCAGGGACGATCTTTGAACATGGTCGTGCTCTTTCGCGATCAGCCCAACGCATTTTCCCGAGAGTTGTTGCCCGAGCATTTGTGGCTGACCAATTTGTTTGGCCGCATGACTCACAACCTGGTTTTGTCGGATGAGTTGCGCGAAGCCTATCACGCGGTCGATCGTGAATTGAAGGTCGTCGCGGATATTCAGCAGTCTCTTTTGCCCGTCGATTTGCCGACCATTCCGACGCTGGATATGGCGGTGCACTATCAGACCTCGCGTCGCGCGGGCGGGGATTATTACGACTTTTTTCCACTTGAAAATGGCAAGTGGGGATTTCTGATTGCCGACGTCTCCGGCCACGGTACGCCGGCAGCGGTAATCATGGCGGTAACTCATTCGATTGCGCATACACATCACGAGCAGCCCAATCCGCCGAGCAAGTTGTTGAACTTCATCAATCGTCATTTGGCGGCAAGATATACGGGCGGGCGCGGAACGTTTGTCACCGCGTTCTATGGAATTTACGATCCCGCGACTCGAACGCTGACTTACAGCAATGCCGGACATAATCCACCTCGACACAAACGCGCCGGACGAATCGTTGTCGGCTCACTATCCAGCGGCCAGAATTTGCCTCTGGGAATTGAGGATGGCGAGCATTTTATCGATGGCTGCCAGACCTTTCTGCCCGGCGACTCGATCGTCTTTTACACGGATGGCATTACCGAAGCCCGCAGTCCCACCGGCGAACTCTATGGCATGGATCGCCTGGATCAGGTGGTCATCAGTGCCGAAGATGGCGCAAATGACCTGCTTCGGCGGATCTTGGGATCGGTTGAAGAATTCACCGGCGGTGCTGCCCCGACCGACGACCGGACGCTTTTAATCGCCAAAATCACGTAAAAACTAAGAAAAACCCCTAAAATTCGCCAAAATCGCCGGGGCGTTGACCCCCGGCAATGGGTTGCTACAATTCCCGCCCGTTTTTAATGAATCGAGGATATACCGTGGCCATGCGACGAAACGAATCCGCCCGCGAACGACGCGAAAAAAAAGAACAGTTCCAGACCTTCAACCGCCCCAAGGTGAAAGTCACCCGTACTGCCGCCAGTTCAGGCACGGTCTACATTGACTACAAGGACACCGAATCCCTCCGCAAGATGATGAGCGGCAACGGCAAGATCCTCAACCGCAAGCGCACCGGCGCGTCCGCCATGGAGCAGCGGATGCTCGCCCGCGCGGTCAAGCGCGCCCGCTATATGGCCTTGCTGCCATATGTCAGCGCCTCCTTCTAACTTGCTGTAAAATTTAAGGTTATAAAAGAAAACCCAGCCCTCCGCGGCTGGGTTTCTCTTTACAATAATCGAAACGACTGCAATTACTTCTTCAGGATCGCGTCCTTGGCTGCCTTGGCGATGCGGAACTTGACGCGCGTCTTGGCGGGAACGTTGATGGTCTGGCCCTTCTTTTCGCCAAACTGCATCACCATCGTGCGGGGCTTGCTCTTGGCGAGCACGAGCTTGCCGATGCCTGGAATGACGAAGGAATTCTTGGCTTCC
>DASZXJ010000154.1:0-16058 GCA_035545895.1 Tepidisphaeraceae bacterium
AGCCATCGGCATCATCTTTGTCTTCATGTGGGTTCGCTGGAGCCTGCCCCGATTCCGGTTTGACCAGCTCATGCAACTCGCCTGGCGCGCGATGATTCCCATCTCGCTGGCGCTGGTCGTCATGACCGCGATCATGGTCTACTGGACAGGCGGCGTGACCACCTATCGCGTCGGCGGCCGCGTGGCGGTTTATTTCCTGCTCATGAACGTCGCCATATTGATCGCGACGATGATCATCAGCCGCCTGATTCCCGCGCCGCCGCCCACCAACCGACGCATTCGTGTCGTGGGAAGCCGATTCACCAAAAAGAAAACTGTCGCGATGAGCGCGCTGGCGGGGCAGTCACACTAACTGTTGAATTTTATGAAAGACTCCGACGTCATCATCTTGCAGGAACCCAAGCTGTCAGCCTTGGATCAGTTTTATGTTCCGCAGGTGCTCAAGGGATTGGGCACGACAATGAAGCACATGTTTGCCGTGCTGGGCGGCAACGATCGCGTCATCCAATACCCCGAAGAACGCCGTGAAGACATGCCCGTCGAAAAAGGCGGCATTTTTCAACTCACCTATCGAGGCGTACACCGGTTAAACAAAGATGAGGAAGGCCGCGTCAAGTGTGTCGCCTGTTTCATGTGCTCGACTGCCTGCCCCGCGCATTGCATCCACATCGAAGCCGACACCGCGCCGTGGCAGGATCGCGAAAAATACCCCGCCAAGTTCGACATCGACGAGCTTCGCTGCATCTATTGCGGCATGTGCGAAGAAGCCTGCCCGGTTGATGCCATCGAACTGACAAGTCTCTACGACATCGTCGGCCTCACTCGCCAGGAAATGGTCTTCGACAAGGAAAAACTCCTGCGCGTGTACGATGAAACGGTGAAGAAGGAACCGATGTAATCATCGGTTCAAACCCGTCCCTGCGGGACGGCGCTAAACATCAACCGTGTTTATATGGTTTGACGAAAGACCAATGTTGGCGCGGTTTACCTTCCTTGAGGGGATTTCGTTCGACGTAGTCGATCGATCGTTCGATGTCTTCCGGTGAATCGAGAAAAACCTTCCACAATCCGACTCCCCACGGTGAAGGCAGTTTCTCCGATTCGGTCACGACAGCATTCATCGGATGAAGTCGCGAACTGGTCAATTTCCGCGTCGCAGCGCCCTTCAGCAGATTGGTGACCTGTTCAACGGAATAGGAATGTCGCTCAATTACGAGGTGTACATGGTCTGGAAGAATCGCGCATGCGTAGATCTTAAAATTCGATTTCCGTACCATCTCGGCGAAACCGTTTCCAATGCACAACGCCTGTTGCCCAGTAAACTTTACCGCAGGATATTTCAATGATGCGCGCATCTCGCGCTTTCGCTGTCGATCATACGGACGATGAGCAACCGAACGCGTCGTATCCACATGAGTCGCGTTTCCGAACCGGTGCAACTCCCATTTGCGAACGAAGTCAGACCATGACCCGCGCTCTTCATTGGGCAACCAAAATCCATACGCGCTGAGGATGACGTGTGACGCGAGGATCATATTTTCAAGTTACCACGTGAATCACAAAATACAAATGTATCGCGTTTAGCGCCGTCCCGCAGGGACGGGTTCTTGTCTGCGCGACGCGATCCCGTCCCTGTGGGACGGCACTAGACGTGGGAGTACCGGTTTACATTCCATTCCGATCGCGCGGGTCGCCCGGTGGGAATTCGGCATCGTAGGTGAATACTGTCCGCAGGTAGCAGACATATTTCACCTTTTCCAGATCCTTCACGCGGGTGGATTCAATTGTTCCCTCGATCACTTCGTGTTCCGCATCGACATTGGTGACTTCCAAGCCGGCTTTTTTTAGCGCAGTCACGGTTTCGTCCAGCGCTTTATCGCTTGGATCATCGAGCGTCACAATCACTTCTGAAATACGCGTATCCATGGAACTCCCGATTCATTTTCCGCTGGCCGATCGTGTGCAATGCTCAAACAGCGTCTGCCACTCGATGTGCTGAAGCGCGACCGCCAATCGGTGACGTGGATCGTCCGGCCGATTGTGAACCTGCTCCACAAGATCGACCAGAGCCGATGGATTCCATCCGCCGGCGGTGATTCGAAAGATGGTTTTATCGGCCGGGAATGGATTGATTACCTCGTTGGCGCGCGCTGACAGCGGCAGCGACGCCGCATGACCGTTCGCCTGGCGATACCAGTATTTGCTGTTGGAAAAATCCCCCTCGCGGCGATGCATGATCGCGTGCCACATCGCGCCGGCCGGGGTTTCAATCCGCTGGGAAATCTTGTGCGATTGTTCCAGCCAGTCGTGTCGTAACCAAAGGGCTGACAAAAGTGCGTCGGCCTCGTCAGAATCTTCGACCGGACCGTCAATCAGGTCGCGAGAGCTTAATGATTCCAGCGATGTCCTCGCCAGTTCATTACCGGGGCCATCCACCAGCAGTTTTGTATAAGCCTTTTCTGCATCAAGCTTTAGCAATTGCCGGCCAATGGCGGAAAGAGGATCAGTCCTGATGTGCGTATCATCCATGGCCGGATTGTAGGCGTGGTGGGGTGCGACGAAAATGGTTTAAGTTTTTCCTGGTCATGGTCCGATAAATGCGATATGAACCCCTCGAATCACCTTCGCAAATATACGCTGGGCGCGATGCTGCTCGGCGCTGCCGCCGGCTGTGCCGGTCGGCCTCAAATACTTCCCAATTCCGACGCGAGCCTGCGGCGCTCCAGCGCCCAGTTTGCCGCCGATGCCGCCAAGCGTCATCCCTACAAGGCCGACGCCCCGCGCGGCGGCGAGATCGCGGCCCGCGCCCAGGTCGGCTACATGATCGACCAACTCGAAGTCGCCAATCTTTCCGATACCGATTGGGACGATGTCGAAGTCTGGGTCAACAAGAAATATGTCATCTACATCCCCAAGGTCGAAAAAGGCGCCGACCGGGTGAAGGTCATCAACTTCCGAATGCTCTTCGACGAATCCGGCAACAGCTTCCCGACCGACAACACCAAGACGCGAATCGAAAGCGTCGAAGTCTACAAGGACGGCAAGATGTACGATGTCACGACGAAATTGGCTGATTGAATGAAACATCGGACGCACCTGTGCGTCCAAACTGAAGAGTGCCCTCAACGACGCAGAGCCCAGGATATTTGTTCCTGGGTTTTCGCGTTTTTATGGGGTGAAATAAATGCAACCGCCGAGGCGCGGAGACGCCGAGATGGCCGCAGAGGGATTGAAAAATAATTTAGCCACAGAGATCACAGAGGACACAGAGAAGAACAAATCTTAACTCTGTGTTCTCTGTGATCTCTGTGGCTAATCTTCGTTTGTTCTCTGCGTCCTCAGCGTCTCGGCGGTTGCATCGGAATGCTTCTATTTGATCATCTCCGCCCGCGGCGGGTTATGGCCGAACAATTGGATTTCGGTGATTAACTTGTTCGCTTGATCCAGAGGGATGAAGTCCACATGCCCGTCACCGAACAGTACGTTCATTCCTTCGACATGATTGGAAAGCCGTTCATATGCCAAAACAGCATCGGGAGCGACAGGTTGTTTGAAACCAGCTCCTAAATAGACATATGAAAGACGCCCTCCCTGCATCATGCTTCGGATCACCGCTTCCGGCGTGTGCATATCTTCGCTCGAGGGACATACAAAGAGATCACTAGTGCAATCTTCACGAAGCAAGAAAGTTGCGAACGAATCAGGGAATTCGTTTCCAAATTCGTTCGCATATTGAAACATCATTTGGCCGATGGATTTTAATCTTGAGGCGCAACCAACACGGTGGGAAAGTTCCCGGCCGCGACCATGAGCGTCGTTCGGTAGAAACAATGAAGCGACGAGCAATAAGAGGATTAGTATTGCAATCGGCAAGAAATAACGTGTGCCATGTTTCTTGCGAGCGTCTATATGCGGTTCCATGCTTCACCCCACCACAAGATTATCCCGATGCACCACCTCGTCGTAGGCGCGATCGGCCAAGAGCGTTTTCACTTCGGCTGTCTTCTTTCCCTTGATCTGATTCACTTCGTCGGAGCTGTAGTTCGTCAGGCCCCGCGCAATCACGTGGGAATTGGAATTGGCGATGGCGACCAGGTCGCCGCAGGAGAAATGTCCTTCGACTTTGGTGATCCCGGCCGGCAGGAGGCTTTTGTTTTTTTCGACCAGCGCGGTCACTGCGCCATCATCGACGATGATCGTGCCGACGGGTCTGGCTGCTCCGATCCAGCGATCCTTGCCGCTGCGGCGGCGGCTGCTCGCGGCGAACATCGTGCCCAGGTCTTCGCCTTCAAGTAATCGCGGCAGAACGTTGGGCATGCGCCCATCCGCGACGATCATGGCTTCGCCGCAGTCCAGGATCATCTTGGCGGCTGTCAGCTTGGAATTCATGCCCCCCTTGCCTAGTTCGGATTTATCGGCGCGCACGAGTTGCTGGGCTTCATCGATCGTTTGAACCAGCCGCAGCGATTTGCCCGAAGCATCCTGAATTCCATCGACGACGGTCAGCAGGACGAGCAAATCCGCGCGCAGCGCGGTCGCGACGTTGGCTGCCAGGATGTCGTTGTCGCCGAAGCTGATCTTGACCAGCTCATCGGTGCTGATGGTGTCGTTCTCATTGATGATCGGAACCGCGCCCAGTTCGTGAGCGGCATGGATCGTGTTGCGCACATTGAGAAACCGCGCGCGGTTATCAATGTCCGGCCGAGTGATAAGGAGTTGGGCGACCGGCATCTTGAACGGTTCAAACGCATCGGCCCAGACGTCCATCAGACGTCGCTGACCCACGGCCGCGACCGCCTGGAGCTTGGCCAGGTCGGTGGGGCGCTTGGCAAGGTTCAGAATCCCCATCCCCGCGCCAATCGCGCCGGAACTGACAATCGTGACGGCAATCTTCTTCTTCCGAAGCGCAACCACCTGGGCCGCAATTCCGGAAATGAACTCGGCATCGAGCTTGAGGTCAGGCTTGCTGAGCAATTGCGTGCCCAGCTTGACAACGATCGAGCGAACCGAATTCAAAGCGGCTTTTCGAGAGGCAATTTCCATGAATCCATCAGAATATCAAAATTGCGCGCCAGAAGGGCGTTTCGCGCAATTCGGAAGGGAGATATGGGGAAGAGTGATCGGATGACAAGGTAATCAAGTAAAAAAACAGGGGAATAAGGAGGTGACGAGAAATTTTTTAGCCCGGTCGCTTGCGACCGGTTATGGGACCCCGGAACCGGAACCGGAACCGGTCGCAAACGACCGGGCTAAAAGAGGAGAAAATGTTCCAAAGTGTTCCAAAACGTTCCAATTCAACAAAAGTGCAAAACGAACCCAACTCGAAATTCATATTTTCTTAAATCATTATTTAACAACGATTTATGGCATATGAAAGGGTCAAATGTTAAAATAGGTAATGTATTTGTCGAATGTTCTCCGATACTTTGCTTGTGAAGTTTACCTAGATTAACATCCGGGTAATAGAATCGGTGGCAAGGATGCTTCCGGAAGTGAATATGGGTAGTTGGCTGAGGGATGGCTGGCTTCTCCGGGAGTTTTTCAGATGTCCTCGATTATTGCTTCAGACGTGCGTGAGTCTTACCTGGCTGCCCTCTTGGCGGGCGAGCGCCTCGATGCCCGAAAGGTCATCGACCAGGCCGTCGCGGGTGGTATTACAGCGGTTGATCTCCTCAACCACCTGGTTTGGCCGGCGATGGAGCGCATTCAGCTCCTTTACCGCGAAGACCATATCAACATCAGCAGCTTGAACTTGGCGACCCGATTGAACCGTTTGATCACCGACCAGCTCGCAGCGCAATTGCCGCGCAGTGAGTCAAACGGCAAGAAGGTGCTGATTTTCTGTGGCAACGCCGAACCCGAGGAATTGGGCGGGCAGATTTGCGCGGAATTGTTCGAATCCGACGGCTGGGCCGTGCGATTCGCAGGCGGCGGCGTGCCGGAAGATGAGGTTCTTTCCCTCATTGGCAAGTATCGCCCCGACGTATTGGTGATGTTCAGTACGCTGCCCAGCGGCGTGCCCGCGGTCCGCAAGCTCATCGATTATCTCCGCGAGGTGAATAGCTGCCCGAACATGCAGGTGATGTGCTGCGGCGGGATCTACAAGCGCGCGGAAGGTCTGTCCGAAGAGATTGGCGCGGACCTGTATGCCCCCGACGCCGCCAACGCCGTGCAAGTCGCCAAGGCCAACCCGAGCAAGAAGGCGACCGCCGAGCAGCAGACCGTCGGCCGAATGCGCCGAATCCGCAAGGCTGCCGCCAAAAAAGGCACTGTTGTCGAGGAATCGACTTCGACCGTTCCCGAAGTTGAAGCGGCCTGAACACGGTTGAATCGAGGACATCCGGGTGTTGAGACCGCACCACATCCGGAATAGACGGACATCGCGCCGGTGTCCTTGGCACCGGCGCGATGAAACGTCCGAATAGATTGAAGCCTTGGGATTTGTCTTTTTCGGGGGATCGCACCTAGATTAAAGTATCTATTCGTTAGAGATCGTATGCCGGGAGTGAAAACCTCCTGCGATTTTCACGGGCTTTGCCAGATGAGAGGCATCGTCCGCGAATCGGTGGCCGGTGGATGACCAGCCAGGCGGACGCAAAGGAGTTGCATGCCGAACGATCTGTCGAAGTTCACCGCCGGGCGGGGTTTTCAGCGATTCTTTCTGCTTGCCGTGGTGCTCGGCGCGGTCGTGCCGATTGTCGGTTGGACTCGTACGTCGGGCGCTTCCGCCCAGGCCCCGGAACTGCTTCACGATGTGGCAGAATCAAAAGTGGGAATCAGTCATTCGACTACACACGTAGTTGAAATGGAAGTCACCGCCTATTGTGCCTGCCCCCGGTGCTGCGGCAAGAATGCCAAAGGACTCACCGCCAGTGGACGGCACATCAGCTACAACGACGGCAAGTTCGTCGCGGCCGATACATCGGTCCTGCCGTTTGGCACCAAACTGATGATCAACGGCTATTCCGCCCAGCCAGTCGAAGTCATCGACCGCGGCAGCGCCATCAAGGGCAACAAGCTCGATGTCTTCTTCTCCTCACACGAAGAGGCCCTCAAGTGGGGCCGCCGCAAGATGCAAGTCACCATGATCGACTGATCGATCATTGCCTGGCGACAATCCTGGTCGCTGCGATGAACTCATCCTTGGCATAAATCGCAGGATCGTTCAGGTGCTCTTCCAGGAACGCGCGGAGCTGCTGGCTTGACGCGATTTGAACGTTCTTCATCTTGTCCTGATCCAGTTGATCGAGCAGCAGCTTGCCATCGACCAGCGAAATCTTCATGAGCATCCATTCGTCATGAATGGTTCCATCTTCGGGAAGTTCGCGCACTTCGGCGAAAGTTGTTCCTTTGACATCAGCGAGGAACCCGACGTAGGAATCGCCTTTGTTCTCCTGGTCGCGGGTCTGGATGGTAAAGAGCTTGTCATCGATATTGCGGATGATGAACGTCACGTGATCGCCTTTGGTATTGATCGCGTCCCAGTCGCCGACGTATTTGCGGTCAACCTTGGCTTGCTCGGGCGGGACGAGCGTGTACTTCGATGCAAAGCATCCGGTGAAACCGGCGACAAGTCCCGCAAGAAGGCAAATGAGAACGGCTTTTTGGGGATTGAGATGTTTCATGGATTGTCCTTTCAACGGATATTCGCTGGAGGGGGTCATAATTTGACACACGCATTCGCGGGTCGATGCTGCTCATTCTATAATCGGGGCTTATGGATTGCAGCATCATCGATGGCACGGCGCTGGCTCAGAAGGTTCGCAAGGACGTGCAAAGGCGGGCGCGATTGCTTTCCGAGCAGGGGCGTCGCGTGCATCTCACCGCGATTCTGGTGGGCGCAACCCCCGCCGGCCAGCTATATGCCCAGCGCCAGGCTGAAGCTTGCCGCGAGGGAGGCATCGAGTATTCATTGCTCGAACTGCCCAGTGAAATCACTCAGCGGCAGTTGAAACAGGAAATACGTCGGTTGAACAAGGATGAAAACGTCACCGGCATCATGATGCATCTGCCGCTGCCCAGGCATATCGATGCGGCGCGCATGCAGTATGAGATCGACGTGGTGAAAGATGTGGAAGGCGTGAACCCCGCCAACATCGGCTACGTAGTATACGGTCACACGCTCATCGCCCCGTGCACGGCGCTGGCGGTGATCGAGTTGATCAAATCAACGGGCATCGAATTGCGGGGCGCTGAAGCGGTGGTGGTGGGGGCCAGTGAAATCGCGGGCAAACCGATTGCATTGTTACTGGCTGAACAAATGGCGACGATCACGTTGTGTCATATCGCGACCAAAGATCTGATGGCGCATACGAAGCGCGCCGAGGTGCTGGTGGTTGCGGTGGGCAAGCCTGGCTTGATCACGCCGCAGCATGTCAAGGATGGGGCGGTGGTGATCGATGTGGGCATCAATCGAGTAACCCAACCCGATGGCACGAAGAAAACGGTGGGGGATGTCGATTTTGAAGGCGTAAAGCAAAAGGCTGCCCATCTCACCCCCGTCCCCGGCGGTGTCGGACCAATGACCGTGGCGATGCTTTTGAGAAATACCCTCCGCAGCGCCGAAATCCTGTTTGGGGCGGAATGATTGTATGATATGGTAATTAAGGGGTTGATTATGACAGGCAACGGTCGAATTACAGTTGATCCGAACGTATGCACGGGCAAGCCGTGTATTCGTGGTCTGCGTTTTCCGGTATCGCGGGTTTTGGGATTGCTGGCTGCGGGGGAAACCAAGCAAACCATCCTTGCTGCCTATCCCTATCTCCAGCCCGAAGACATTGACGCGGCGCTTCAATACGCCGCTGATCTTGCGGAAGACGAAACTGTCGAAGTATCGAAATAAAAACCGGGAGCGGAGGCATTTCATCGTAATTGGTTGGTTTTAACTAATGGCCTCATGCTGAAATTTCTCATCGACATGCCATTGTCGCCGTCGTTGGCCAAATGGCTGGCCAACCGCGGGCATGATGCCGTTCACGCCGCCGCCATTCATCTGGAGCAGGCTCCAGATACAGCCATCTTCAACGGGCTCGAGATGATGGGCGTATTGTGCTCACCGCCGATCTGGATTTTCCACGATTATTGGCGACCGCGGGCGCTATGAGTCCTCCAATCATTTTGCTTCGCGGCGGAAGCTATTCCGAAGCGGAAATGATTGATCGAATCGCCACGGTTTTGTCACTCATCCCCGAGAAGGACATTGCAAATAGTTTCATTGTGGTCGATCGACATCGGGTGCGCAAGCGGCGACTGCCCTTAAAATGAATTGTTGAAATGACGGACGGGATCACCGACACAACCTCCGACTGCGCTTTGCTGGACGTTGCGCCGCGCTGTGGGGAATGCGGGTATGAATTGACGCAGTTACCCGCAACGCGCCAATGTCCAGAATGTGGCGTTGGTTACGGCGCGGACAACATCGCGCTATTTTGGGCCAAACCCGTGTCCCTAATTTGCCGAAAAGTGTTTATGCGTTCTTCATCGATAGGATCAATGCTGCATTCCTTCCGGCCACCGCGAATGTTATCGGCCGCGGTGCTGGTGCTGTCGCTGCTGTTGAGAATCGCGCCGGTTTTGGCTCAACAGAATTCCGCGCCGGCGATCAAACTGGAGCCTGTGGAACTGGTTCTTCATTCAGCGACGTTTGGAACGCGCATGTTATCGCCTGATATGAAATGGACTTCGCCAACGGGGAAAGGCGGAATGAATCATTTTGTTCCGCTGGGCGATGGAATCGATGCGTTGTGGACGCCGGGCGGATTACTGTTGCTCGATGCGTGGGGCACGGCCGATGAGGTGCTGGCGGATGGCAAGCTGCAACTGGCCGACGTCGTCGGCGACGGCAGGTATATCTGGGCGTCGGCTTCATACGGAAGAGGCGTTTTCATCCTCAGCCCGGATGGCCAAACGCTGGCCACGATCGATGCGAACAACGGCTTGCCGGCTTCAGACGCAGGCGGACCGGTGCTGCACCCGATTGCGCCAGGACGTGTGCTGGCGGCAGGTGATGACGCAAAGCATCACTGCGCCTGGATCGCCACTCTGACGATCAGCACAGACGCGGTGAAAGTTGAAATGTTCCATGAAGCCGCCAAGCAGTGGCCCCAGACGGTTGTGCCCGCGGTCGAATTTGATCCGGGCATGTATTTCAAGCCTACCGCGTTTTTCGAAATTCCTTCCGCCAATCCCCAGGCCCGGCGATTGATCTTCATGCCGCGCGGAAAACACAATCCGCTGGTGCTGGATGTGACCAATCATCGCATGGGCGTTTATCCCAGTCGCGATCCGAACGGGCATTCGTTTTCCCGCTCCGAGGCAGGCCGCGATGGTGCGGTTGTCGCAGGCGGGTTGCTCTGGGTGGCGGGCGCGGGCAGCAATTTTCAGTCGTACAAATTTGCCGATCAGGCGGGCATGTTCAGCGTCGAGCGCCGCCGGGAGAACTGGGACATCGGCAATCAGCGAGCCGGCAGCCTCGCGCTGGATGGGCAGTGGCTTTACTACGCGGGCGTCTCCTGCTGGCGGCGCGTGAATCTTTCAAACGGTCGCGAAGAACTGCTGATCAGTGATCCGCGCGTGCTGCCAAACTACGGAAGCGGCGAAAACTGGACGCTCGCTCGTTCGTCGAGATATGGATTGGTCGCATTTAATGGCGGCACGTTATATCGCGTGCATGTGCCCGCCGAGGCCTCGCCGACAACTGCGCAAGCGGTGTCGGCCGCCGATCGAAATTGAACGTAACGCCGGCACCCGGAAATCACCCCAGAGACCTTGTTGAGACGGTGAAATGACAGGTTCTGGCGAGGGACAGCCCCGTGTTGTCATTTGAATGAACTTCGTTCTTAAGTCCTCTGCATTCCTCTCCCCCGCGCGGCAGGGGAGAGGAAAACGAAAGCTCATTTACCAACGGATACTTCGATCGGTGAGGCCGCGCCTTCGGCGGCGTCTTCAACATATTTTTTCCAGGCTTCGTAGCTGGTGATTTGTCCGGCTTTATCCCAGCAGAAGCCCGCCCAATAGCTGATCGAATGATTTGCATCGGCCTTGACGATCAAGAGCGTGTTCGTTCGATCTTCAGCCTGTTTCGTCAAGTTTGCAGGATCAACAATGATGCCCAGCCCCTGCATGCCGGCGTTTTTTTCAACGCGTTCCCAGCCGGTCAACGTGCCTTTTTTGTCATCAAACGCTTTTTCCTGGCCATTGGTCTTTTTCATGCCAATGCCGACCATCAGGGGTCCTTCGCCGCTGATGATCTTGTAGGTGCTCTTGAGATGATCGAGCTGGCTGCCCGCATCGAGCGAGATGCGCTTCACTTCCGAAACCTTCATGCCATTGACGTCGAACGGTTCGTAAACCAGTTCAAACATGACTCGAATGGGTCCGTTGGTGAGTACGCGAGAATCGACAAAGTTTTTGGAGACGTAGAGTTGATCGTTCGCCCAGATACCCGAGCCGCCGTCACCACGGGTTGCGCCGGCTGAGTAGAAGTCGGCGCCTTCGCCGTGGTCGGCGTGGTAGTCGTCAACCATGTACCACTTGTCGATGACCATCTTGGGGGTTTTCTTGGACCAGATGTCGATGCTGCTGCTGGTGAGCGGTTCGCCTTTCCAGGTTTCCAGGGCCTTGCCGTACATGCGATGGGCGATCTTGTCGTTTTCCCAGCAGAAATCGTCAAAGCGTTCGCGAACGAACCGGCCATGCGCTTTGATCTGGTCTTCGTTGTAAAGCAGCTTGCCGCCCGGAGACGCGGTGAACGTTTTGGATTCATTGGGAGCAAAGTCCGCCTGAAAGATGACCATGTCCGGCGCGTGCATTTCATCGAAGTCGGTATCGACGGCCTGTGCGAGCACTTCCTTGCCGGAAGCGTCCTTGATATGAATGAAAGACAGATCGCGTGCGCCAACCGTGGCCAGATCCTTGCCTGACAATTCGATGGTCTGGCTTGCCCGGGCAATGGGTAGGTTGTTGGTGGCTTTGATGGTGACCTGCGCCTGGGCAACGGTCGCCATGAGGGTCATGCTAACGGCAGCGAGAAGGCTTCTCATTCGTTTACTCCTTAGTTGTTCGTGACACGTCTATATACCCGCCAAGGGGAGAAATATTATGGCGATTCATCCACGCATTTTCCAAGAGCGGCAATTGCCTGATTTTCAGGTGCTTGCGACAAAAAGCAGGTTCTGGCAAATGACCATGGTGACAATGAGCAGGGATGCATAGGCGATCACCCGATTGGTCTTGCTCCAGCGAGCCAGTTCCATGCCGACGGGGATCGCTAAAAACGGCAGCATGAAATCCCAAATTCTGGCGGTTTCCAGGGGATATACGCCGGATATCGCGGCTGCGAGAAATTGCAGAACCACCAGCCACGCCAGAGTTCGCCGCGACGGTCCGCCGGAAACGGTGGCCGATGTGCCGTCGCGCCCGAGAAAGTAATAGATTACCAGCAGCACGCTGATCCAGCCTGTCGTGAGGGCAAACTCGGTCAACATGAACGGCACGATTTGCGGATATGGCCGCTGGTCGGGGAAGTTCCTCTTAAACCAGTTCTGGTTTTCATTGGCGCCGAGGAACGTCAAATACGCATCGAATTCCAGTATGACTCTCAGCGCGAGCAATACAACCAGAGCAGTCGTCATCGTCGCAATTGAAAGTTTGGCATATACCCCCAGCCGATTTTTCAAAGGCCTGTTGCCGGTGAAAAATGGAAGCGCCGCCATGAAAACACCGCAGCCCAGAACGGTGTACGTGAGCAATCCGAGCATTCCAAGAATAAACCCCGATGCGATCGCCCAGCGGATCTGATTGCGCCGAAGCGCCGCCAGCCAGAAGCCGACCATCGCGCACGTCAGGATGGCCAAAGCAGGGTCGAACATTGGAAAGAAGAGTACGAACCCCGGGCAGAGCGACATAAAGCTGGCGCCGCAGAATGCCGCTGTCGCATCGCCGAGCATGTTTCGCAGGAACAGATACGTCGCGGGGATTGAAAGCGCACCGAGAAATCCCAGCACAATCGCGCCGATGATGGCCGCGCGCGAGGTCACGCCAAACAGCTTGATGAACAGCAGCCAATACAAAACGGGACCCGGCGGTTTGGTCCAGGTATGCATGTGCATGCGCGGCGCCAGTTTCGGAAAATCATGAATCCACGTCTTAAGCGGGATGTTCATGATCTCTTGTGCGTCCAGAAAATAACCGGTGGCCAGCGGATGATTGACGATGCGAACGATCGGCTCAAAGCTCGGCGGATTGTCGATGACCATCGCGGAAACAACCATCAGGGACAACGCACTGCTCATGAGCAGCGCAATCGCAACAGCCCGCGCCAGCCGTGTCGGGCGATCGATCCATTGCGCGATAAAAAACGGCATGCTCGCCAGCGCCATGCAGCCATACACCGGCAAGGCGGCGAGTCTTCGCCATGGCCAGTACCAGTACGACGGGCCATTGACCCCCTGCACGTGAAGCAACAGCAGCGCCGACAGAACAATCGTTCCGGCAACAAGCGAGCCGACCTTTAGACGCGATTCAGTCGCCAATGAATGTGAGATTCTGACAGATAGCAGCCGTGATTAGCAAGACAGCGCCATACACGATCAATCTTTCCTTGCGCGTCCAGCTTTGAAGTTCCAGGCCAATTGGGATCATCAGCAACGGCAAAAGAAAGTTCCAAACTCGCGCCGTTTCCAGTGGCAGCAGGCCGGTCAGCGCAACGATTACCAATTGCAGGATCGCCAGGATTGCGACCATCCATTGTGACGGCGGCTGATCGTTTGGAACGGTCTGTCGCTTCGGTCCGGCAAAATAATAAATCGCCAGCAAATAGCTTACCCATGCCGATCCCAGCGCAAAATCGGTCAAATCAAACGGAATCGTCTGTGGCCAGGGACGCTCGCCCGGATGTTCAGCCAGCAATCTGCGTTGAATGGTCCAGGCAGCGGTGAATGTCTGTATCGGATGAAAACCAAGTGCAAACCGCAATATCACGAGCATGCTGATGGTCGTGCCTGCAGCGATGGTGGCGTGTTTGGCGATTCGCTCCATTCGCCGACTTCGCGACCAGTCACCGGTCACCAGCGCCACCGCCATCATAAATACGCCGATGACCAGAATGTTGTAGGTTATCACCAAAATGAGGCCGAGCGTCGCGCCGAGCATCACCGACCACACCGGCCGATCATCCCTCAGCGCGAGCGACCAGAATCCGATCAAGGCGCAACTCAGCAGGATATAAGTCGAGTCAAACATCGGAAAGAAGAGCACAAATCCCGGACTCAGCGCCAGAAAACTTGCTCCACAAAACGCGGCAACCGAGTCCAGGAGCAGATGTTTCAGCAGCAGATAAGTTGCGGGAATGGCCAGGGCGCCAAAGAGTCCAAGAGTCAGGCCGCCGATAATCGCGCCTTTTTGTGTCACGCCAAACAGTTTGATGAACACCCACCAGTAAATGACCGGTCCGGGCGGCTTGGTCTGGGAATGCAGGTTCAGATTCGGCATCCGCTGGGGATAGTCAGCCATCCATTCGCGGATGGAGATGTTGCTGAGGGTCATCGCATCGGTGAAATAGCTTGTCGCCTGCGGATTGCCGATGAGCCGGGGCAGCGGCGCCATGCTTGGCGGGTCGTCGCGAACCATGACGCCGGCAACACGGATCATCCACGACGAAATCACGAGCAAGGCAATGGCTGCAATGCGAAAGCGGCATCTTCGCAGGTCAAGGAATTGAGCGGCAAGGAACGGAATCCCTGCCAGCACAATGCAGGGATATACAAACAGCGCATCAAGCCTCCGCCATCCCCACGCCCAGTATGAAACCGGCCCATTCACATAGGGCGCGTGGACGATCAATAGCGCGAACATCACCAGCGCCAAAGACACCAGCAGGCCAACCTTCAGACGGGGCATGAGCCGGGATTGTCGGCGGAGCGAGGCTTGCGATCAACTTGTCGCTACAATGGAAGGATCTCGATTCGGTCCATCATGTCTTCCGGGCCATAACTGGCACAGATCAGTTCCAGATCATCAAGTGTGCGGGCAAGAGTTCCACTCAAGTGAGGCCCCCATATCAAACCAGCGAACTTAACGCCGGCGCGTTGTCTTCGAACTGCTTCAATAATGAGATCGCGATCCTGGCTGACGAGAACCCTTTACAGCGTCCTCGCTCGATCGAGCAATTCGGGATCGGTTAGAGCGGTTTTCAGGTCAGTGTACACAGTAGCCGCATTTCTCGAATCATCCCTTTGCATCGGCAGCCGTGACGCTGGCGAAGCCGTGGGCTGCGGCCAGTCCCAGTGCTGCGCCGGTTCGCGGTTCGGCGCTGCGCACCTGCTGCTTGACCTTTGACCAGCAGGGTTCGATCGGATTCAGGTCCGGCGAGTACGGAGGCAGAGGCATCCGTTTCGCCCACGCTTGCTCGACGGCTTCCTGGACCTGCGCAGCCTTATGGGGCGAGAGATTGTCCCAGACCACGACATCACCGACTCGCAACGCCGGCACCAAGCCTTGGCGGACGAAGGCGTCGAAGATGTCTGTATCGGTTGCGGCGTCCACCGTGGCTGCTGCGGTCACTCCCTCCAGTCGCAAGGCGCCCAGCATTGTCAGCGTTTGCCAGTGTCCCTGCGGCACCGCGCCGCCCACACGTTCGCCCGGCGCGCCCCGACCCCGGATGCGAGTCATCGCCGTGTTGATGCCGCTCTCGTCCACCAAGACCAGCTTGGCCGCGTCCACCTGGGCGATCCGCTTCTTGAAATGCCCTCGCAACGCCCGAACTCGCGCCGTGTCACGCTCCGACGCATGCAGCGTCTTTTTTTGAGTCCCAGCCGCAACGCCTTCAGCGCCCGGCACAACCTCGGCACGCTCACCACTGCCCCACCCGCTTCCCGCAGCGAGCGACACAATTCCGCCAGCGTCGCGTCCGGCTTGGCTTTGACCAAGTCGCGCAGCCGCCGCCGATCTCGTTCGCCAATTCGGGGCGTCGGGCCGCGGCCATGGGGCTTTGCGGCGATCGAACCGGAATCACGACGGCGACGCAACAGCTTTTGCACAAATGAGCGGCTTACCTC
>DASZXJ010000155.1:0-20453 GCA_035545895.1 Tepidisphaeraceae bacterium
ATCCTAGCCGATTACAGCGATTTTGTCGATCTTTTCCCGGCAAATCGACGGCAAATTCGGTGTTCAATTCGCGTTTCGTCGAGTAAATCGGGGCAGTTTGATCAAAAACCGATACTGGTGCAGTTTGATGTGACACGGCCTTTCCAGGCCGTGCAATGTACCGCATGCGCAGGGAAGCCTATGTCACAATAAACTTTCCTTTTTCTTCAAACTGCACCAGTACCCAAAAACCGGCTAGGTCAAATCGGGTGGAACTTTATGAAGTTGCCTGGAGCGCCTGCGCGTTTTTGCGATATTGCTTTGTCCGAGCATCGCCTGGATCGGGTTTTTTCCGGAAAGCCCCTTATATGCCAATGCGGCCCCACAAGCGGCCATCAATGCGGACATCAAACCATTTCGAGGGATACTGTACCGAATGAGCGCCAGCCCGACTGCGGCCGTACAGGTCTGCTCCAAGACCGCGCCCAAATCGATGCGAACCAGCTCATAACCATCGCCGACTTCTCGAGCGACGTATGCAGGTGGCAGCATGCTGGTCTCCTTTTAGGAGCCCTTGTCTTAAAGGGATATTGATCCGCGGAAAGCGCTGTCAAACAAATAGGAATCGAGCCGGTCGATCGTAATATCGACGTTGTCGAAACGTGATTCGATTTCAGACGCTTCGAACGATTCAGTTTCCAATGCCGGTGCGGCATAAACCGATATGAATTGGCCCAACTCGTTTACCGCGCTTTCCAATCGTTCAATCAACCTTACAACTTCGGCTTGGTTTTTCGGATCAACCGGAAGCGGTGCGATGGTCCAATGCTGCAGGCGACCAATGACATAACGCAGGCGTCCATGCCAGTGAGCGAACAGGGCATTCGATTCAACGGGCTCAACTTCACACACCGTAGACTCGCAGCCAAAACGCATAACGATCCTCCATATAACAACGTTGAAATAGTCTTCACTTACCGTGCAGCGCAAATCAGGGGCGCAATCCTAGCCGTTATAGGTGAATCCCTTAGAATTCCTGGTGATTTATCGTGTGCTGGAACCGGCGGATGGACAGGGTTAGAGTGCGTTTTCAACCAACTGGTGGAGGCAAGTGAAATTCGTGAACAGATTAACGGCTGTGATTGCTCTGTGCTTTGCCATGCCGGTTTTGGGGCAGACGACCTTGCCTTCGGTAGTCGCTCCCAATGCCAAGGTCGAAAAAATCTCCGGCGAATTCAAATTCACCGAAGGCGCATGCTCCGACAAGCAGGGCAACGTGTATTTCGTCGATCAGGACAACAACCGGATCATGAAATACGACATCGATGGCAAATTGACCACGTTCATGCAGCCCAGCAACTACTCCAACGGCATGTGCTTCGACAATACCGGCCATCTCATCGCCTGTGCCGATGAAAAGAACGAGATGTGGAGCATCGACATCACCACCAAGGCCGTGAAGGTGATCCTCAAGGATTTTGAAGGCAAGTATTTCAACGCTCCAAACGATGTATGGGTGCACCCGACCAGCGGCCGAATCTATTTTACGGACCCATATTATCACCGCACCTGGTGGAAGCGCGGCGATCGCGACGCGAGTGAATTACCACAATCGGTCTATTTTCTCGAACCGGATTCGGGCAAAGCGGTACGATTGATCGGCAACGTCAAGCAAGCCAATGGATCAACGGTGGCCCTCGATGCGGAACATTTCCGCCAGCCCAACGGCATCATCGGAACACCTGATGGCAAGCAGATTTACGTCTCGGATATCGCCGGCGGCAGAACATATGTGTACGACATCAAGGAAGATGGCGCGCTGGCCAATGGCAAGCTGTTCTGTTCCGCCGGCTCGGATGGAATGACGATCGATTCGGAGGGAAATGTTTACTTTAGCGCTCGTTCGCGTCCACCTGGCGTAACGCTTTTCAGCAAAACCGGCGAAAATCTTGGCGTGATTCCCGTCGCCGAAGCGCCCGCCAACATGTGTTTTGGCGGCAAGGACATGAAAACCCTCTTCATCACCGCCCGCACTGGGTTTTACGCAGTGAAGACCACCGTTCACGGCGTGGGAAGTCAATAAACGATTTGCGCGAGCCACTGATCGACGGTCGGCGCGATTTTCCATGCGAACTGATACACAAACATCGCGGTGATTGTGCCGGTAAAGACATCCATGGTGTAATGCGCCCGCAACACCAACACCGTAGTGATCTCGAAGATCGCTACAGCGATTCCAAGTGCAATTCCAACGGGTCCGAGTGCATTTCCCAGGCAAGCAGCCCCGAAGACCGCCAGTGCGGTGTGCCCGGAGAAAAACAGATCGCTGGAGCAGCCATAAGTGACTAAAAGCGCCGGAAACCCCGGATGCCGCCAGATCATTCCATTGGGCGGGGGTAGCGGACAACACATCTGACAAATCTGCCGTAAGGCAAAGACCATCAATAACCCAAGAAATGGTTGAAACGTCGCACCGAAGATCGCCAGCAGCAGCACCCAGATACTGACCAGATCGATGACCAGCGAACTGGCAATTAACAGCGCATTTGCTTTTTTGGGGTTCGCGAGAAGCCGTGCGTGCAGCGGCGCGGTTAAGTCATGAATTCGATCGCATAACCCCGCGCCACTGGCGAGCATCGCCGCATCGCGACGGCTGATCAGCCATTGCGTTAAGAACCACAGTCCCAATCCCAAAACGATGACCACGACGCGAACGCCGGCCAGCTTCAATTCGACGATGCCCAACATCGGATCAATCATGACTTTGCCAGCATTTCGCGCATTTGAGAGGCGATTGCTTCGAGTAACGGATCTGTTTCATCCCGGCCTTGGCGATTAGGATTGACTTCGATCGCAGTGCCGACATTGATGGTCACGGTGCTCTCGCCATGGACGCGCACCATATCGGTCAGGTCTTCCTCAAAACGTTCGATGGTTTCAAACATCCGCTGCGGCGAAGGATTGGATTTCACATAGTCCGGCGGATAATGCACAAGCTGCATCGCCAGATAACAATCCGCCAGGTGCTTCCAGCGTCGCTTGTGCTCGATGGGGCTGATATCTCCCTTGACCATATCTGGAAGGATCGCCGCCCGAATGCGCTTGACCCGCGCAGCCACGGTTCCATCGTGCTGGCCTTTCGCCCATTCATTTTCCAGCGGCGCCAGGATGGCTTCAATCAATTGCTGCACGCGAGGGCCGATCTCTCCGATTCGCGGCTCGTTTAGATATTCCAGTTCTTTGAGAGCCAGCAAAGCAGCGCCAATCTTGTAAATGCGCTGTTCAAGCGGCAAATGCGAAGTCGGCTGCCAGGTCAGGCGGGTTTCAATTTCATCGAGCACCTCGGCACCGGCGGATTCCACGCTGCCATCAAAATGGTAGCGAAGGGCGATGGGATGCACGACCACCTTGCCCGGCGGATTGAGCTTCGCCCGTCGCTTGGCGGCTGTTCGTGCGATCAGTGACACGCCATCCATCAGCTCATTGAGTTGGTCGTTGGTTCGCGAAATGTATCCTTCGGGAAAAATCACAAGCGGTCGCTGGGCGCATTCGAGCAATTCCACCGCGGTGTTAACGGCTGTTCGATCAACTCCTTCACGATAAATGCTGAAC
Organism: Tepidisphaeraceae bacterium; assembly: GCA_035545895.1. Taxonomy (GTDB): domain Bacteria; phylum Planctomycetota; class Phycisphaerae; order Tepidisphaerales; family Tepidisphaeraceae; genus DASZXJ01. Next base: position 3,592 of record DASZXJ010000155.1, read on the forward strand.
GCTCCGGCGCGTGGAAGCAAAAACGACTTCAACCAGTCCTGCATGAACAGGTGCCAACTGGCCATGATGTAGAGCTTGACGTGTGCCAACCGCCCAAGCATGCCCATCACCAGCGGGTCGGAATCGCGGCAGTGATTCGACGCCAGAACAATGCTGTGGCCAGCCTTGTACGATTCTGTCAATCTTTCGATGTTGTTGGAATGGACTTGCGTCACGCCATACTGCTTGCGAAGCATGCGCGGCAAATAGAATTGCAATATGGTTTGCCAGAACGTCGATCGGTGCGGCGGCACCGGCGCGTAGGGTTTATCAATAATGATGTTCTGCATGCACCTGCCCGAGCATAGTTTGCATAACAGTGTACCGGCGGTCAATTCGCCGCTTGCGGCTTAGCGCTCAGCCGCAAGCGGCAGCAGAAGGTTGCACCGGCGTTTACATCGACTTACTCTTGGCTTCGTGCAAATTCCTGAAAAGCATCGATCCGAACTTCTCAAGCGCGGCTACACGATCGTCCCGGGATTTCTGTCCGACGACGAACTAGCGACGGCAGGAAATGAAATGCTCGGCTATTTTCCCTCTGCGGAGGAATTGGCTGCTACACCACAGCGATATGGTTCGATCTTTGAAGACCCGGAACATCAGCAAATTGAGTTTCCGTTCGCCAGTGATGGGCTGAACGATATTTCAACTCATCCCGACTTGATCGAATTTGTACAACGAATGCTCGGTACGAAGGGGGTTCTGCTGTCACAGGCCGCGATCTGGGCCAAGTACGCCGGCACGGGCGATTTCGATCAGGGTCTGCATCTGGATTACCAGGGAAACACGCTGGTCGTACCGCGCGATGATGGCGATTATCGCCAGGTCAATATGATCCTGTACTATACCGATGTCACCGAAGACCTCGGCCCGACATATGTCGTCTCGCAGGAAAAGACCGCCGACCTTCCCTTGTGGCCCACGCATCGGCCGCGCAAAACCAACCCCAAATTATATGAACACGAACGACCCGTCCTCGCCAAAGCAGGAGACCTGTTCGTTTTCTCCATGCGAACCTGGCACCGCGCCAGCGACATGACCGCCAGTGCCGGCGCACGATTTTCCCACCACTTTGTCTGGCGATCAGCCAGGCACGGGTTCCAGGGTTATCACCAGTGGTCAAAGCATGGAGAAAACCCCGATTTGCAGCAGCTTATGGAACGGGCAAAACCGGCCCAGCGAGAAGTTCTGGGTTTTCCGCCAGTCGGTAGTGAATATTGGAACAAGGAAACGCTTGCGGCGGTGAAATTGCGGTATCCGAAGATGGATACTGCACCGTATCAATCTTAGTAATCCCCAATTTCTTACCTTGGCCGACGGAATCTCAGCTTTTGACTTGTTACAACCACAAACGAGTGTTCTCCACGTGATTCGATCAATGGCAGCGCTTCTTTCATTCGATGGATGCGTTCTGAAATTGGCAGATCGTTAATCCGCATCAGGATTACGCCGGTGGTCAATAAACCTCGTCGGAAGACAAGCTCTCGCCGAAATCCTTGTCGTCGGTAAATAAAAACCGCTGGTCATCGTGTGCAATCTTAAGTAGACGATCATCTGAACTGCTTTGTAAAGACTCAGCCGCATATAGGACATCATGCCCACTTTGCCGCAACCAAAGTACAAGATCTGCGTGAATGTTTTCGTCGCCAAGCGGCTTCATGAAAACGATTTATTTGAAGACCGTCTCGTCGCGGTGCAGAAGGGCGGCTGCGTAGGCCATTGCGGCCCGCAAATGCTCGGCAGTGATGCGCGGGTGACCTCGAAGCAATTCGGCTTCAGTTGTTCCACTGCCGAGTTCTTCTAAAACGTGCTCAACCGTGATTCGTGTGTTCTTAAACACAGGCTTTCCCGTCATCACGTCCGGCTTTTCTTCGATGTAATCTTGCCAATTCATACTTGCTATATCATACCATGTCATTTCTGTCCGGTATGGTCCTTTTTAACAACAAACAAATAATTAAACCCCCGCAAAAAGAAATTGCCCTCGTCCGCTGCTTTGCGGTAGTTGCCCATTTCAAGCGTCTTGTTGTGTCGTACCACTGCGATGATATCGACCGGCTCAAAGCCGACCTTGCGCAGCCGAGCGAACAGTTCAAATCCGATCGCATGGAACTTGCCCGGATGCTCGTAACTGTCCGAAACATACAGACCAAGTATTCGATCCGGCTTCAGCACGCGATGGGCTTCGCGGAATGCCTGTTCCATGGCGTCGTAATATTTGGGATCAGACGCTGCCAGCTTGCCGATGTCGCGCGGATCATCCCCATAATCCAGATGCGTGCCATAGGGTGGGTCCATGAAGACCAGGTCAACCTTGCTGCTTAATTCCGGGGGCAACTTGCGGGCATCGACCCGGAAAATGTCCTTTCGCGCGGGATGAACATCGTATCCCAGCGCTTTGCGTTCCAGATCGCGAGCAACATCCATTGTCGTACCGCTTCCACAGAATGGATCGACGATAAGGTCTCTTGGCCTGGTGTATCGCTGGAGCAAATTCCAGATGATGTAACTGGGTGTAGCCCCCTTATATCCCGGCCGACCCTGGTGCTCATCCCCGTAGTCCTGCGACGGATATTCCCAAAGCGTTGTCACTTGTAACCGCAAAGGCGGTTTGGGCGGTCTGGAATGGGCGGGCGGCCGATGCTTCATGAGAAGCATCCTACGTTTCGCAAATCAGTTGTCACGAGTCGCTCAATCCCAGCGTCGATCATTTGCACGTTGCGCGAAAACTCACGGATGAGTTGCTTTAGGCAGGCCAGCTTTGAACAGTTGCAAACTGCATCTTTCAATGCCCGCTTTTTGCGGTGGCGTTCGGAACTTCAATTTGACATACGTTGCTGGACATCGAAATGCTTTTAACAATTCAACTTGCAATCCAATTGTGCCCATCGTGCAAATTGCAATGTCATTCTTGACCGTACCTTGAATTTTGCACGACATGTCTGGGTTCTTTCGGTACGTCCCCTCATCTTCACCTGGAAAAACGCGATTGCAATTAGAGGACTTCACTGGCATCGCGTTCGCAACATGGGGAGACAACTATGTTTGGTTTGCGCCAGAAACTATCGCTGGGGTTCGGAGGATTGCTGGCCATTCTACTGCTGGTCAGCGCGCTGAGCCTTGTGGTTCTAAACCGATACAGTTCGGCGCTGCAGACGTTTCTCTATGAGAATTATCGCAGCGTTGATTACGGACAGCAAATAAAGGACTCAGTCGATCAGCTTGATGCAGCAGCGCGCAATGCCATGGCCGGGCGGGTCGGTTCCGATTCTGCCATCCAGGCGGCGCGCGATTCCCTTGAAGCCAATCTGAAAAATGAAGCCGGCAATATCACGCTTCACCCACGCGAAGATCAGCTTGTGGCCGAGTTGATTGACACTTGGGATCAGTACAAGCCTGTCTTCGAATCGGTGACAAACCCTTCGACCAACATGACAGACCGCGAGCAGGCGTTCGAGCATCTTCACAAATTGTCCGCGAAGGTCAAAGCCAGCGCTGGGGAAGTCATCAAAATCAATCTCGACAACATCATTGTGGGCGACGGGCAAATTCAGCAATCAGCCAACACGGCGCGAACAATGATGTACGCCATGACAGCAGCGGGGGTGATCTTGGCCGTGCTGTTCATCATGATCCTGGGGCGAACGATGCTCAGGCCGTTACAGAGCCTGACGAAGTCAGTCAGGGAGATCGAGAAAGGCAATCTGGATCTGGTTGTGCAGGTTCGATCCAAGGACGAGGTTGGACAACTCGCCGAAGCTTTTAATTCAATGACGGCCAAACTCCGCGAGTTCCGCAGGACCGATCGCGCCAAGCTCGTCAGGACGCAACGAACAACGCAATTATCCGTTAATAGCCTGCCTGACGGAATCGCAATCGTTGGTCCGGATGGAAAAGTTGAACTGGCCAATGATGCAGCGCAAAAACTCTTTGGATTGCGGCCGGATATGCGGCTGTCATCGGTAAACACAAAGGCATTGGCAGACCTTTATCGAAAAGCAGTAACCGAGCGCCGTACCATCCAAGCCAGGGGATATGACAGCGCGATCCAGATATTCAACGGACAGGAGCGGTTCTACCTGCCAACCGCAGTGCCGATCATTGACGAAGAAGGTAACTTGGCCGGCGTAACGCTTGTGCTGGCCGATGTGACCAATCTGCGCAAGTTGGATGAAATGAAAAGCGGGATGCTTTCCGTGGTGAGTCACGAACTCAAGACCCCACTGACCAGTATCCGCATGGCAACGCATCTTTTGCTGGAAGAAAAAGTCGGTTCACTCAATCCCAAGCAGCAGGAGCTGCTTATCGCAGCTCGCGAAGACGCCGATCGTCTTTACCAGATTATTGAAAACCTGCTGGACATGGGCCGCATTGAATCGGGTCGAGGTCTGATCGAAACCCGCCGTATGCGCGCTGATGCGTTAATTGCCAAGGCCATCAGCGACGTCAGCGCTGCCTATCGAGATAAGGGCGTTACACTGGAAAGCGATGTCGCGGATGATACGCCCGACGTGCTGGCCGACCCGGAACGAATCAACCACGTCTTCTCAAACCTGTTAAACAACGCACTGGCGCACACGCCAGCAGGCGGCCGAGTTCGAGTCAGTGCGGGGACGGATGACACAAACGTGCAATTTGCCGTGGAAGATACCGGTGAAGGCATTCCCAACGAACATTTAGGACGAATCTTCGAACGGTTTTACCGGATCCCGTCTCGAAGCGCTCCCGGTGGCGCTGGACTGGGTTTGGCCATTGCAAAGGACATCGTCGAGGCCCATGGCGGGACGATCTCGGTCCAAAGCGTTATTGGTGATGGAAGCCGCTTTGGCTTTATGCTCCCTTCGGCACACACAAACATGGCAAGCCCCTCGCCAATGTCAATCCATACATGAGGCGGAATCATGACCAGGAAGAATAGTTTATCCTCTGGCATTTCATCCGCGATCGATGGCGCGTCCGTGCTCGTCGTCGACGATGAAAAGCACATTCGATTGATGCTTCGCACCTTATTGCAAAGTGACGGATGCACAGTCTCCGAAGCTCAAAATGGGCGCGAGGCCTTGGATTTGATTCGCAATGTTTCCTTCGACGTAATGATCCTGGATCTGAACATGCCAGTAATGGACGGCATGAGCGTGCTCCGCGAGTTGAAGGAACGGCCCATGATGAAGCCCCCGCGGACGATCGTGTTGACAGCATATGGCTCAATGGGTGCCGCCGTGCGCGCCACGCGGCTTGGAGCGCTCGACTTTTTGGAAAAGCCAGCCAGCCCGAATGAGGTGCGCGAAGCGGTGGCGGCAGTTCTTCGCGAGCCCGAGCCCGCGAGCGCCGCGCCGATCGAAGACGATACGGTGGGCGGTTATTCCGCGGTCATGGCGCGGGTGCGAAGCGCATTGCGCGAATCGGACGTGACTCATGCGGAGTCGCTTCTGATGAAAGCTGCGGATCTCGCGCAGCATGACGCAGCTTATTTCAATCTGCTCGGTGTCATTTATGAGTCGCGCCGGCAATGGCGCCTGGCAAGGAAATTCTACGGAAAAGCCATCAGTACCGATGGCAATTACAAATCAGCTCAACAGAACATGCGCCGGATTTATGAACTGTATGAATTCGGCCGATCGCGAGAACCGGTTGCCCTGGGTGATGAGCCCGAACCGGCGACCGCGCTGGAGAAACTCCTACACGAGCAGAATCGCCAATCGCGAAAATAAACTGTCTGGGACTGGAGCTATTTCACCATCGTTTTAATCCGGCTAACGCCCGGGAGCAATTTTATGATGGATCTGATTTTTATCACTGTAACCATCGGATTTTTTGGTCTTTGCATCGCGTACACCTACGCATGCGGAAAGCTTTGAACCATGGAAAACGTTTTCGTCGGAATCGTGGCGATTGGTTTGATCGTCTACCTGTTTTGGACATTGATTCGGCCTGAGATCTTTTAGGTCCCAGCGAATGAAGACCGTCCATCGACTCTTGACGGAGGAGATGGCGGCGGCATCTGTGCTGAGTGTCTGGATTTGAAAATGAGGCAATGATTATGAACGCTTCTGGATGGATTCAACTTCTTCTGTTTATTGCCGTGCTGGCGGCCATCACCAAGCCGATGGGGATATATCTCCAGCAAGTGCTTGATCCCAGGCGTGCCGGGCGAAGGCCGTTCTTGGAACCCGTGTTCGGCTGGTTCGAACGCCTTTGCTACAAGGTGCTCGGAATTAATTCGGACAAAGAACAAAATTGGAAGGTCTACGGGGTGTGCATGTTGCTATTCAGTATTGTCGGCATGCTGATGACGTATGCAATTCTTCGTATGCAGAACTCGCTGCCGTTGAACCCGCAGGGACTTTCGGCCGTCGGCGACGCCTTGGCATTCAATACCGCCGCGAGCTTCACAACCAATACCAACTGGCAAAGCTACGGCGGCGAATCGACGATGTCGTATCTCAGCCAGATGGTGGCTTTGGCGATACACAATTACACGTCCGCCGCGGTGGGAATCGCCATTGCTGCAGCCCTGATTCGTGGAATTGCCCGTGATCGTTTCAAAACCATCGGCAATTTCTGGGTCGATCTGATTCGACTTCACCTTTATCTGCTGATCCCGATTTGCCTGGTCTATGCACTATTCCTGGTCTCGCAGGGAATGATCCAGAATTTCAAGCCTTACACCGCTGCCACGGTGCTGGATCAATCCGCCGCGGTTTCAACGACGCAGCCGTCTCAACAAAACATCGTGCAGGGGCCAATGGCCTCACAGATTGCCATCAAAATGCTCGGCACCAACGGCGGCGGATACGTGAACGCCAACGCTGCGCATCCATTCGAAAATCCAACGCCGCTGAGCAACCTGATTCAGATGCTTTCGATCTTCTGCATACCCAGCGGCTTGACCTATTACCTGGGCCGGATGGTCAAGAGCCAGGCCCACGGCTGGGCGGTATGGGCGGCGATGTTTGTCATGTTTTTGGGCGGCGTGCTGTTGTGCTGGAATCAGGAAACAAGCGGCAACCCGCGCCTGGCGGCGATGGGTATTGAAACGTCGCCGGGCCTGATGGAAGGCAAGGAAATCCGCTTCGGCCCGTTCAATTCGGCCTTGTTTGCAACGGTGACGACCAACGCCTCGTGTGGCGCGGTCAACAGCATGCACGACAGCTTCACGCCCTTGGGCGGGATGGTGCCGCTGTTCAATATCATGACCGGCGAAGTGATTTTCGGCGGCGTCGGCGCGGGGATGTATGGAATGCTCATCTTCGTCGTCATCGCCATCTTCATCGCCGGCCTGATGGTCGGACGCACGCCAGAATATCTGGGAAAAAAGATCGAAGGTTATGACATGAAATGTGCCGTGCTGGCGATTCTTGCCCCAAGCCTGTGCATCCTCGCATTTACCGCCTGGGCATTGGCGACTGATTGGGGCCTGGCCGGTCTAAACAACAACGGCCCGCATGGATTCAGCGAAATCCTGTATGCATATACGTCCGGCGCCGGCAACAACGGCTCGGCGTTTGCCGGCCTAACCTGCACGCCTTCCAACGGTGACCGATATTACAACACAACGCTTGGCCTGGACATGCTGGGCGGCCGGTTTTTGATGATCGTTCCACTGATGGCGCTGGCGGGCCACCTTGCTTCCAAGAAATCGATCCCACAAAGTGCCGGCAGCTTTCCTGTCGGCGGACCGACCTTTGCCATCCTTCTGATTGGAACCGTCATCCTTGTAGGTGCCTTGACGTTCCTGCCGGCTCTAGCGCTGGGACCGATCGTCGAGCATTTCGTGATGCATGGATCTAGCGCGACGTTTTGATTGATATGAACTGAAAGAACCTGAGGAGCATATGGCTACCAAAGCACGTCCATTATTCGATCCGGAAATCGTAAAACCCGCGATCATCGAGAGCTTCAAGAAGCTCAATCCGTTTCACATGTGGAAAAACCCGGTGATGTTCGTCACCGAGGTCGGGGCTGTCGTTACAACCATCGATCTGTTCTTCACCGCCACAGCCCACGGTTTTGTTTTGCAGATTTCGATTTGGCTGTGGTTTACGGTTGTCTTCGCGAACTTCGCCGAAGCGATGGCCGAGGGGCGCGGCAAGGCGCAGGCAGATACGTTGCGCAAAAGCCGGACGAAAACCACCGGACACAAGCTCATGCCGGACGGATCGAACAAAGATGTCCCCGCGGAATCCCTTCGCAAGGGGGACGTCTTTATTGTCTCCGCCAACGAGGTTATTCCCGCTGACGGCGAGATCATCGAAGGGGCGGCGAGCGTCAACGAATCTGCCATAACGGGAGAATCGGCGCCGGTGATTCGCGAAGCCGGTGGTGATCGATCGGCCGTCACCGGTGGCACGACCGTCCTCTCGGACCAGATCAAGGTTCGAGTCACGGCCGACCCTGGCGAAAGCTTCATGGATCGGATGATTGGCCTGATCGAAGGCGCAAAACGTCAGAAGACGCCCAATGAAATTGCCTTGTCAATCCTTCTCAGCGCGCTGACCATCATCTTCATGGTCGTCTGCATCACGCTCAAACCATTCGCCCAATACTCCGGCCCCGAGGTGGATGCGGCCGTTACCGTCACGGTACTGGTCTCTCTGTTGGTATGTCTGATTCCCACGACAATAGGCGGGCTGCTCTCTGCAATTGGTATTGCAGGCATTGACCGTATGGTGCAGCACAATGTCCTGGCCATGAGCGGCAAGGCAGTTGAAGCGGCGGGGGATGTCGATGTGCTGCTGCTGGATAAAACCGGCACGATCACCATGGGCAACCGCCAGGCGGTGGAATTCATTCCCGCTCCGGGCATCTCGGTCGAGGAATTGGCCGATGCCGCGCAGCTTTCATCATTGGCGGATGAGACACCCGAGGGTCGCAGCATCGTGGTGCTCGCTAAGGAAAAATATGGCATCCGCGGCCGCGAAATTCACGAACTGCCCCACGCCGAATTCGTGCCCTTCACCGCCCAGACACGCATGAGCGGTGTGAACCTGAATGGCGACCAGATTCGCAAAGGCGCCGCGGAATCAATCATGCGCTACGTCGGATCATCTTTTGCCAAGGAAGTTGAAATGACCGTGGCAAAGATTTCCGGCGCAGGCGGCACACCGCTGGTCGTTGCAGCAAAGCAGAAGGTGCTCGGTGTCGTGCAACTCAAGGACATCGTCAAAGGCGGCTTGCCCGACCGGTTCCAGCGTTTCCGCGCGATGGGGATCAAAACGGTGATGATCACCGGCGACAATCCGTTGACCGCCGCGTCCATTGCTGCCGAGGCGGGCGTGGACGATTTTCTTGCCCAGGCCACACCCGGAGACAAACTGGCGCTGCTCCGCAAGGAACAGGCGGCCGGTCACCTGGTGGCCATGACGGGTGACGGCACCAATGATGCGCCCGCATTGGCGCAGGCGGACGTCGGCGTCGCCATGAATACCGGTACGCAGGCCGCCAAGGAGGCGGGCAATATGGTCGATCTGGACAGCAATCCCACCAAGCTGATCGAAGTCGTCGAGATCGGAAAACAGCTTCTGATGACTCGCGGCGCGCTGACAACCTTCAGCATCGCCAATGACGTGGCGAAATACTTCGCCATCATTCCGGCTATGCTTGTCGGCGCGTTTCCGCAAATTTCGCCATTAAATATCATGAAATTGGGCACGCCCAACAGCGCGATCCTCAGCGCGGTGATCTTCAATGCCGTCATCATCATCCTGCTGATTCCATTGGCGTTACGCGGCGTGAAGTTCCGTCCTGCACCGGCGGTGGAAATCCTCCGGCGTAATCTGCTGATCTATGGTCTGGGCGGGATCATCGCGCCTTTCCCGGGAATCAAGCTGATCGATCTGCTGGTGCACAACCTGCTCCATCTTGCGTGAACAAAGAAAGAGAATGTCATGAAAACGAACGATGCATTTGCAGAATCACGCAGTCACGACGGCCGCGAAAGCGGCGGATCGTGGCTGGGACACATCTGGGCTTCCATCGCGGCCATGATTGTCCTGACGATCATTTGCTGCGGAGTTTATCCGGTCCTGGTCTGGGGAATTGCTCAGGCGGTTTTTCCCAACCAGGCGAATGGTTCGCTGGTCAAAAAGGACGGAACGTACACCACGAAGGACGAGGAGGCTGTCGGGTCGGCATTGCTGGGGCAAAACTTCTCGGCGCCCCAGTATTTCCACCCGCGGCCTTCCTCGGCCGGTGCGGGTTATGACGCCGCCAATTCCAGCGGATCCAACCTCGGCCCGCTGAGCGACAAACTGCTTAATGGCCTGACCAATCCTCCCACCACCGCGCCAACAACCCAGCCGGAAACGCTGGCATTCGACGGCGTGCGCCTACGGACAATTCACTACGCCCTGGATAACGGGATCACATTCAAACTCTATTCCGAGCGTGCTGATGGAACCGGAGATCGCACTGAAGTGCCCTTGTCAAAGTTTCATGATGCGCAGGGAAATTTGAACGACATCGCACTGGTCGATGCGTTTCCTCATGCGTCCGATACGCCGGACCGATCGGTTGTGATCGCTGCGGATTTTTCCGTTCCCATTCCAGCCGATGCGGTGACGGCTTCCGGCTCAGGACTGGACCCTCACATCAGCCCGGCCAATGCGAAGCTTCAACAAGCACGCATCGCCAAGGCGCGAAATATCCCCGAAGACGCCGTGGCCCAGATGATCGACGCTCATACCAATGGTCCCGATTGGGGAATTCTGGGCGATCCCGGAGTCAATGTTCTGATGCTGAATCTCAGCTTGGATGCCAAATATCCAGTGATGCCATCGACTCAGCCAGCAAAATAACGATGTCATCAGTATTGGAGGTGCACCATGTGGTTGCTATCGGCACTTATCGTTTCAAAGACAATGATGCCCGCCCATAAAGCACAATTGGATTGCGTGATGCTTTTCGGCTTTCTATCCGCGTTTGCCACCCTGGCATGTTTGGGACATGTGCGTAAATATCGCGGCGCCAGGCTGCTGTTCTCGCTTTGCCTGGCATGCCAAGCCATTTATGGGTTTGAAAGGGGGGCGTGGCCGCTCGGTGTGGTGGCTGTGGTTTGCTCCACTTTCACCGCGCACTGGTGGTGGAAAGACGCGCCAAGACATCGCGATTCTCTGAATTTGTTGCGGAACGCGGGCGACCGGAATGATTCGTCGAATATACCGCAGATGCAGGTCAATCGGGTGTTGCGCTTCATCCCGGATGATCATCATCCGGCGGAGAATAATTGAGAAACATGGGCCGTTTGGATTAGTCGAACGCGTTTGGACTTGCATCGCTATAAGACGTTGGCAACAAGCACGCCGAGTCGCGCGTTAGATGAATGAATCATGCAACCGAACCGCGCAAATACGTTCCTTCAAATGATCCGCAAATCCGAACGCGGACGCTTGAAGATATATCTCGGCTACGGGCCGGGTGTTGGCAAAACCTATCAGATGCTTCAGGAAGCACATCGGCTTAAATCTGAGAACATCGACGTGGTAGTTGGCCTGATCGAAACGCATGGTCGGGCCGATACTGAAAAGCTGGTCGATCGGCTGGAAGTATTGTCCCGACGCAAAGTTGAATATCGTGGGATCATCGTCGAAGAATTCGACGTTGACGGCTGTCTGGCGCGCAAACCACAGGTCGCGCTGGTAGATGAACTGGCCCACACCAACGTCCCCGGTAGCCGCAATGCAAAACGGTACGAAGATGTGCAAGAACTTCTTGCCGCCGGGATTCACGTCATCACCACCTTGAATGTTCAGCATCTGGAAAGCCTTTACAACACGGTCGAAAATCTGATTGGTGTCAAAGTGCGCGAGCGAATTCCCGATTCAGTGCTCGGTGAAGCTGATCAGGTCGTCAACATCGACATAGCACCCGAAGACCTGCAGCAGCGGCTGAGCAAAGGGAAGATTTACCCCAGGGAGCGCATCGCGACCTCGCTTGAGAATTTCTTTCAATCGGAAAATTTAGAGCATCTTCGAGAGCTGGCTCTGCGGGAATTGGCTTCCCAGATCGATGCACGCCGCCGCGAAGCCAAGGCCGACGCCGGCAGTGCCGGCGGGTCCGATCAGGTCATGGTCTGTCTTTCCTCGCGCGGGCCCAATAGCGCCCGGCTGCTGCGTTTTGGCTCACGACTGGCAGGCCGGCTCAATCGCAACTGGTATGCGGTCTATGTGCAAACCCCATCGGAAGATCCCATCCGCATCGATGCTGTTACCCAACGGTTACTCGCGGATACGATGACACTGGCCAACCAACTCGGCGCAACGGTGTTTACATTCAAAGGTCAGGACGTTGCGGATACTATTCTGCGATTTGCCCGTGAATATCGCGTGGGACAGATCGTCATTGGCAAACCCCATCATATTACGTGGTGGCGACGGGTATTCATGGCTGAAAGGTCTGTCGCGGAACAACTCATCTTTCGTGCACAGGGAGTGACGATCACCGTCATCGATGCCGCCTCCGAAGAGCAACTTGCCAGCAATCTCCCACCGGCCCCCAATTCTGATTTTGCTTCCGACGTTGGCGTCTCCAAAGTTTCGGGCGTGTCAGAAGGTCCACCCACGCTCGGACAACTTCTCACCGAAAAGCACATTCAACTGTGGCATGACCCTGCAAGCAAAGAGCAGGTTATAAAAACCCTTGTCGAAACGGCAACTCGGGGGCATCCAGAGATCAAGCCCGACGAAGTGCTGCGAAAGCTCGCCGAACGTGAACGCCAAGGATCGACTTTTCTCAACGAAGGCGTTGCGCTTCCTCACGCCCGATTGGAAGGAATTTCGCGGCCGCTGGTAGCGCTCGGACTGACGCCAGCAGGTGTGTTCGATGCACCCACCGATAAACCGATCGAAGCTGTCTTTCTGATGCTCTCCCCGTCCGACGGAGCTGCAAATCATCTTCAGCTTCTGGCTGCGGCAGGGCGACTGTTCCAAAATCGCGAGTTTCGCAGGCAACTGCATGCTTCCGAAAATGAAGCCGAAGCCGCCGGGATCGTCGCAGACCAACTTTCTACTAAATCAACACCTGGAAACCATTAAACATCGTCGAGGTTTCCGTGCAATAACTGCCGCCGATTAATAGGCGATACCCGGAATTCACAAACACCGTCCGCTTGCCATAAGGCGTGTACTGGTAGCGCTCCACCAGCGTCCCATCCTCAACCGTACCAGCGACGCCCTCCAGCGCACTCCTCATAAAGTCCTCTTCATTATGCATTATTAATGCTGGGACTAGGAAATCAGTCAGTAGTGTCAGCGATCTCAACGGCATCATTTCGATGCGAACGAAAGAATAAATCGCTCGACATTTCCCGCTGCATCGCCCAGGCCGCTCTTGGATCGTTTGTCGAGTTCGGCCAAACGATCGATTGCATCAATGTGCCCGCGCGGAGTCATGTCCTTGGCCATCTTGATGAACTGGGGCAGGCGTTCCTTGTATTTCCAGGAAATCTTGCCCGGCGGATTGCCGGCGAGGATTGAGCCGACATCTTCGAGCCACATGGTCAGCCATACGACCGCCCGAAACTCGGCAGAAGTATCCAGTTGCACCAATTGTCGCCAGCGACGAACCGCTTCCGCGGGATGACCGGTGGCGAGTTCCAATGTCATTTCCTTGATTTCCTGCTCGCGCTGGAAAGAGACGCCGTTCATGATGGCGTCGGTGGTGACGCGCCCGCCGGTGACTTGCAGCGCGAGCTTGGCGAGTTCGTTATCGAGCCGGCCCATATCCTTGCCCACAAGTTCGGCCAAGAGGTTGGCGGCTGCGGGATCGATCGCGAGCTTGTGCGGGTCTTTCGCGCGAGCGGTGATCCACGGAACAAGCTGGGCGGGGGGATCGCAATTTTCGATCTGCCCGGCTTTGTTAATCAAACCATAGATGCGCTGATTTTTAGGAAGCGAATTGCAACGCAAAATAAGCGTGCCGCTATCGGATGGATTCTTAACGTAATCTTCCAGTTGTTCGCGAAAGCGGGTAATGAATTCATCGCCGTTGCGAATGACGACAAGTTTGCCGCTGCCGAACATGGCAAAGCTGCGGAGTTCGTCCAGCACTTCCGACAATTCGGCACGTTGGCCATCAAAATCAGCGGTTTGCACATCCTTGGGAAGCTGCGAACGAATGACCGCCAGCTTCTGCAATTGCAGGAAGGAATCCTCGCCAATGAGCGCGTAAACCAGCTTGGCCATGCCCCATTGATACCGTGCAATGTCGGCAGGTCAAATGTGTTGTGGAATTCAGTACCAGGTTAGTTTGAGTTTAATTATTTTCGCCCCGCCGCTTGCGGCGGGTTTGGGCGATCGAAAACCCGCCGCAAGCGGCGGGGCGAAAAATTGCCGATCGTAAACTGAGCGACTACCTGGATTTCAGAATGCGTTGGGCCGATTTGGTCGATAAAATCGAGCAGCCGCATATGGGACGAATCGGCAAATATCTCGAATTACCCGCCTCGCAGCAGCGGCGTGTTGTAAAGACGGCTTTGTTGCTGGTGGCGTTTCGGCTGGGCCTGTGGCTGATTCCTTATCGAATTCTTCGACGATGGGCGGATGTTCCCAAAAAGCCAGTTCCTTCCCCATCGCCCGACGAACGAACCAATATCGGTCGTAACATCGTTTCAATCGCACGTTTCATTCCAGAAGCGACGTGCCTGACGCAGGCGCTCGCCGCTCACGTATTGCTGCGACAAGAAGGGTTTGATCCGAAACTGCAAATTGGCGTTGCGCGAGATCAGCAAGGTGTATTCAAGGCTCATGCCTGGATCGAATGTGATGGGAATTTCGTCGTCGGCGAATTCAATGAGACGCTTCGCTATGCGACGATGCATCCGGTGGGCGGCTTGGCCCATACTTCCCCAGCAGCCGCAGCGGCCGCAGGAAATAGTAAATAAATCCAAGCCCGCGCGGCAATTTCAACCACGCGCGATCATTCACCGTAGGGCTGAAGGCCCGGTGAAAGAAATATCGAAACGCACTTCCCCAGCTTTCGCGCGTACGACATTGAAACATCAGTGACTCGAGCAGGCCGCCTTCGGTCAACTGTGCCCGGCCACCTTTAGGCATGGCGTCGCGCTGGTCGGAAGTCAGGAACAGCCGCTGGTCCAATTCTTCGGCTTGCTCGCGAATCGCGGGGCGCATTCGATCGAGCACGAGGCTTGGAATCTCGGCATTCAACAATCGCTGAGCGAGCAAAAACGCAAGTTGAACCATGCCTCGGGCATCAAATTCATCAGCTCGTTTCATCAATGCAGGCCAATCCAGCGATGGATGGGCTTTGACAAACTGTGCGATGTCGCAAATCCATGTCAGGCGCGTCCAGAAATGCTTCGTGCCGTGAGCGCACAGGATCAGCAGCAGGTCGACATCGGACATCAATCGCACATCGCCGGCACCGATCTTTTTCCACTGGCCACGGTCCCACAATTCGACCGGATCGGGCTGAAACGAAAAGAATTTGCCGGCAATTTCCCAGTGAATCTCGACATCGACATGTGTCTGCGGATGCTCGTACACGAAATCATATTCGTGAGGCGACGCCATATGAGCGGCTTCATCCTGGGTCGCCAGGTCGGCTCGTAATTTGTAACCGGCGGCTTCAATGATTTCGCGAGCCTTCGCCAGATCAGGCTGAGGGACAAGGATGTCCAGATCTCCCGCCTGCCTGAGCGACAAATCGCCGTAGGCAGCCATGCCAAGAAGGGGGCCTTTGTACGGCAATGGTCGCAAGCCGGCGGCTTTCATCGATCCGAGCAGGTTGAGCAGTTCGCGCATCAGCAGCAGATTACGGCCCGTATTGTCGCGCGCCCGTTTGCGGATGATGCTCCATTGCTCATCCGGCAATCCAATTGCGCCCGCCCGATCGATGGCTTTATGCACCACCGGAATGACCCCATGATCGGTGGCCGTTTGCAGGAGGTCCGCCCAGTCGATATTTCCGTTTTGCAATCGCTGGCGGATGGGATCAAGCCGGGACGGATCGAGATTCGCGCGCGCGCAATCGATGATCAGTTCGGCAACGGCAGAACGCGGACTCGGAATAATCACCGATGCGGACATCAAACAACCTTTGAAAAGCGGCTATGCGGATGCGACTCGCTCTTCAACCATATCGATCACTTTGGGAAGCAGATCAAATGATTTGCGGCGTTTGAGGCTTGTCACGCCGATGGTGCCGATAAGGCCGGTAATGTTGGCCAGATGAGACTGGGCGGTGTTGGTCCGTTTGAGGAAATCGACCCGACGGCCCACAAACAGATGCTGGGTCAATTCCATTAAAGCCGTCTGCAGGGGCATGCGCTCGATTGAAATATCCGGCCCCTCTGAAAGCACGAAAACGGCTTTGAGCGGCAGCGCATCGGTCGAGATACGATCTGCCCGCGCTTTGAGCCGTTTGACGTCCTCGCCCGCCACCAGCGGAAGGTTTTCGGGCGCCTCACCCAAAAATCCAAGGGTTTGAGGCATGAGTTTCATATGCGGAAAGCCGGGCATGACGATCGGATCAGCGCCCGGCCGAACGCGCACGGCGACCACATCGTCGGCAATCAGCCGATGGCCGCGCGCATGAACGGCCGCCGCAGTGGTCGATTTACCTTGGCCGACTTCTCCGCAAAAGGCGATCGCTTTGCCATTCACTTCCACGCCGCTGGCGTGCAGAACGAGAAAACCCCGCTGATGCAAAGTCAAAGCAAGCGCCGAACCCTGCACCCATTGCGCCAAAAGTTCCGGCGTCGCCTGGGGAAGTGGATCAATCACAATTCTCTTGCCTGATTCAATGAGCAGGAACCCGGCGTCAGGAAGCTTGCAGACGACTTTCTCCGGCGTGACATTGACCAGCGA
>DASZXJ010000156.1:0-7150 GCA_035545895.1 Tepidisphaeraceae bacterium
ATCGACGGCCATCGCGGCAAGATCGTCTGGCTCCCCACCTTCGACGCGGAAAACCAGATTCGTTTCGCCAGGGAACATCGGCCTTTTGTTTCGGTCGTGAAGGATGGCCAGCCGGTGCCCGAGCTGGCGGAAATATTTCAGATCATCGCCCAGAACGACTTGATCCTGGAGACCGGCCATTCATCCGCGGATGAAGGGATCATCCTGATCGAGGCCGCGAAAAAGGCAGGCGTGAAGAAAATCGTCGTCACCCACGCAATGGCTGACCTCGTCGGCGCCAAGGACGAGCATTTGAAACGCATGATCGAACTTGGCGCGACGATTGAATGCGTCTATCTCAACACCCTGGCCGGCCCCAACACCGCCACCGGCCAGCCGCGAACGACTGTTTCCATTGCCGATTACACACGTGTCATCAAATTGTTTGGCGCGGAACATTTCATCATTTCTTCTGACTTGGGCCAGCCGAACAATCCCAAGCACCCGGATGGGATGCTCGCGTTTATCAAAGAACTCAAAGCCGCTGGTTTGAGCGATGAACAGGTCGATCTGGTTGCACGAAAGAATCCCGCCAGGTTGCTTGGTTTGCCATAATCGCAGCGCATTCAAGGCCCATTTCGATTGATGCAGTTTTGCCTGTGACACGTGCGTCCTCGCCCGTGCCGAGCATCTCGCATGGCCGAGACGGCCATGTCGCGTCGGATATGCTCACGCGAGCAGTTTCATTCCTTCACTTCGACCGCAATCAATCGCACCTTGCCGCCGGGGCCTGGGGGGATTCTCGGCACGACCTCGATTTTTACCGGTATTTTCCATTCAAATTCATCCCACATCACCTGGCGCATCTTGTCGGCGTTTTCGTTGCTCCACGTTTTGTCCGGCACGACGCGGACGACGACCTGATCGACGGCTTTTTGAATGATCTGAAATTGAAGCAAGCCTCCCGCGAGGCGTGCTCCGCGCAACAGGCCGGAGCAGATTTTTCGCCGGCTGTTGGCGAGATAAAGCATCGGCTGGCGCCGGCCATCGACGTGTTTCCAAAGCTGCAGGCCGCGCCCGCAGGGACACGGTCCATCAGCCAATGTCACCTCGTCGAGAATATCATATCGAATGAACGGGCTGATGAGATTGTGCAGCGAAGTGCAGACCAGCCGCCCCGTCTGGCCCGGCGCGCAGGGGTGATTATGTTCATCGAGCACTTCCGTGATGACGCTTTCGCCGTGAACATGCAGGCCATGACCCGACGGGCAGGGCGAGGCCACATAACCCGCTTCGGCGCTGCAATACATATTCTTCACGGGAGCGCCAAAGGCCGCTTCGATCTTCCGCCGCGCGGGTTCATCCAATGGTTCGCCCAGGGACTGAATCATTCGCAAGCCGGGAATTTTTTGTCCCGATTCGATCAACAGCCCGGCAACAAATTCCATATTGGAAGGCATGCCAATCAGATAATCCGGTTTTACAATATTCAGCCATTCAATCTGTCGCCTGGGGTCCTGACGAACATCCATGCCGAACGACGGGCCGTTTTCCATCAGCACGTGCAGAAATTTCTTCCAGTATGGCAGCGCCAATCCATTGAGCGCGGGCTGCAATTCTTCTTTCGAGAAGGCGATGAACCGGATGGCCGCCAGAGTTCCGCTTGGGTGAAAGCCGCCCCATTCCAGATCGCGCATGTACAGCGCATTCCACCACAGAATATCGAGATTTGTTTTGAGGACTTTGACCGGCACGCCATTGGTGCCCGAGGTGTAAGCGCCCTTGCTTCCGGCAACGATGCCCGGCGGCAGTTTGCGGGCGAGGAGATCATCCATGTTTTCTTGATACAGCTTGCGGCTCATCAGGGGGATGCGGCGAAACTCGTCCATGCTTTGGATCGTGCGATTCGGATAACCCAGATCGCCAAGCACGCGGGTGTAATAAGGCACGTTTTCAAAGCAATGCTTGAGCAAAACCCCGAGGCGCTCGAGTTGAAAAGACTCGATTTCAGCCGGGCTTTGCCACTGCGAACGATCCAACTGCTGGTAGGTGGACCAGATCGCCTTGGCGTGGGGATCGGTCAGGTTGGGCCTCAGGTGAAAGAATCCCATTGCGGGTCATGATAACACCAAGCGGGTTGGTGGGTACGAACAATGGCGTTGGCGGAGGATCAGCCATGCGAGCGACTGTAATTGCGGCAATTCTTATGGCCTGTGCCGGGGCCCGCGCAGCTTCGCCCGAACCCGGGCTCCTGTTTTACCTGTCCAGCGACCACGAAAAGCCGCAGTCGCTGGACTTCATCTTCGCCCCGCGTGTCATGACCATCCTGACGCTGGCCACCCCGGCGAAATTCAACGCCAAAGGTGCGGCCATCGTGATTGATCCGGATCGCAAATGACCGCAAATCACGCGTATCAACAACCGCGTGGGATTGTGAAGGCTTTTATGACCAAGTATCTCCTTGCCATTGTCCTGCTGTCGCTTGGCGGCACGTTGTGCGCCCAGCAGCTTAAGACTGACACTGAATCTGCGCACCCCGGCGACACGAGTTTGAAGCTCGCGGCTGACGCGCCCGCCGCAGTGGCCGATGGAACACGCCAGGAAATCGATCTGTCCGGCAGCGGATGGAAGCTGTGGCAGGACAAGGACGCCAAGTGGCAAACCGATCCGCTCTTCCTTCCGCCGGTCGATCTGTCGAAGCTGACGGTCAATCCACCCACCGGCGGGTGGGATGTGCTGGGCAAGATCGCAGCCGCAAACGTTTCGATTCCCGGCACGGCGGAGGAATATCTGCAAACCACGCCTGGCCCGGCTGGGGATATCACCGGCGTCACGTGGTGGTATCGCGATGTGCAAATCCCCGCTTCACCTGGCCCGCGCAAGATTTTGCTGCGATTGGAATCGGTCCGCCAGCGCGCGGAGGTATACGTCAATCAGAAACTCGTCGGCTACGACCTGGTCGGCAATACGCCGTTTGAAGTCGATTGCACCCCCGCTGCCCAGTCCGGACAAACCGTGCAGTTGGCGATTCGCATTACCGATCCCGGCGGTAATTTTGACTGGCACGACAAGGGCTTGATCGACTGGGGCGGCAATCGTTTGCTTTGGAGCCATGGTTTTGGCGGCATTACCGGGCGGGTCAAGCTCATCGCCTGCGATCCGGTTTATGTGGATGACATTTACGTCCAGAATACGCCCGCCATCACCGACATCAACGCGCAAATCACGATCCAGAATACGACGGCTGCGCCGATTCAGCGTGACATCATCGTACGCGTGCTCGATAAGCAAAACCCGTCCAGCGAAATCGCAAGACAGGAAATCAAAAATGCGAATCTCGCGCCTGGCAGCAATCTCATTCCGGTGAAAGTCTCGGCCCCGAACGCAAAGCTTTGGGACACCGATCATCCCAATTTGTATATCTGCAAAGTGTCGCTTGGCGATTCCGATTCAGCTCAGCAGGTGTTTGGTTTTCGCTGGTTCGAGCCATCGGGCATCGGCAAGGACGCCACGTTCCGTCTGAACGGCAAGCGCATTGTCGTGCGCAGCGCCATCAGTTGGGGATTTTGGCCGATCAACGGGATCTACGCCACCGAGGAGATGGCTGAGAAACAAATCCGCGCTGCCAAGGATATGGGGCAGAACATGCTCAATTTTCATCGCTGCATCGGCCAGCCGATCATTCTGGAAAAGGCCGATGAAATGGGCCTGCTCTATTACGAGGAGCCGGGCAATTACGACAGCGGCACCAACGACAACAACCCCATGGCGCGCGGTATTGCGCGCGAAAAAATCCTGCGCATGGTCAAGCGAGATCGCAGCCATCCGAGCATGATCATCTACAACATGTCCAACGAAACCGGCCCCAATCCGGCTGCGCTGAAAAATTACGAAATCGACATGAAGGAGGCCCACGCGATCGATCCCAGCCGGATCATCACGCGCAGCTCGGGATTGCGCTGCACGCCGGGCATCGGCGTGGAAATGAACACCAAGATGCACATGCGGCCTTACGACACGAAGGTTTATCTCAGCGGCTGGTATGATGACCATCACGCCGGGGGCCCGGCGGTCTGGACGCAGACGTTTTATCGCAGCCCAACCGATTACTATCACCGATTGGATAATTCGCCGGAGATTAATTACTGGGGCGAAGAAGGCGCCATCTCCACCCCGCCGCGATTGGGGCTTATCAAGCAGCAACTCGACCGTTCGCCGCACATGGGCTGGGACGGCGGGATGTACCTCGACTGGTACAAGATGTTCGATGATTACATCACCGCCAAAAACCTGCGCTCGGCCTTCCCCACCGTCGATTCGCTATGCAAGGCGATGGGCGATCTTTCCATGCAGCATCAGGGTCGAAAGATCGAAGTGATCCGCATCAACAACGACACGGATGGTTATGCCATCAACGGCTGGGAATCGGAAATCCTGGAGAATCATTCCGGCGTCGTCGATTGTTTCCGCAATCCCAAGGGCGATCCATCCATCATCGCCTACTACAACCAGCCGCTGTATGTCGCGGTCATGCCGCGCTCGCAGGTCGTTCATCTGCCCGGCAAGGTGACGGTCGATTTTTACGCCATCAACGAAAAGGATTTGCACGGCCCGCACACGCTGCGCATTGGCGTGACCGACTCATCCGGCCATGCCCTGTTTGAAAAACAGATTGGCGTGTTGTTGGCGGGCGGAGATGTGTATGGCCAATTGCTCAGCGCAGGTGTGGAAATAGCGATTCCGGAATTTTCCGCCGGCATGGTACGCATCAACGCCGCATTGATCGATCCGCAGGGCGCCGAAAAGGCAACCGGGCACGATGATGTCTTTGCCCTGAACTGGTGGAACGCGTCTCTGACCGGCAAGGGCGCGATGCTCGACAACGCCGCCCGCGTGCGTCGGTTTTTGCAGAGAAGCAAATCGCTGGATGTGCCCGACTATGCCGACAATGCCGGCCCGCTTGATTGGGTGATCGTCGCCGCCGCGCCCAACACCACGGCCGCCACGCTCGTGCCAGTCGGCCAATTGCGCGATATGGCCGGTCAAAATCCGGGACTGCAGACGACGATCTACAAGGATCAGAATTTCTCGCAGATTGCCACACAACGCAGCGACGAAACGGTCGATCTTTATGCCCCGGATGGTGCGCCGCTCGATCCGGGCGTCGATATGCTAACGAATTACAGCGTGCGCATGGCTGGGCAGCTCATCCCGCCCGCCACGGGAAAATATACCTTCGTGCTCCAGGCCAGTGGCACCGCAACGCTTAACGTCAACGGCGCCATCGGCACGACGTTCGACCTCGAAGCCGGCAAGGCCGTGCCGATCCGGATCGACTGGCGACAATCGGCTGGCGATGCTCAATGTCGCCTGCTCTGGAAATCCCCCGCCACCAGTGCTGCACCCGACCCGCAAAAGCTGATCGACCGCGTGAAAAATCAAGGGACGAACCTGGTCATCCTCGAAAACGCCGCCGACTGGATGCCGCTCATTCAGAAAAATACATCGATTCAGTATGATGGCGCGTTCGCGGTCGGCCACGCCTGGGCGGGCGGAGTGCATTTCGTGAAGGCTCATCCGCTGTTCAAGGATTTGCCCGTGGATTCTGGAATGGACTGGCCTTACCAGGCGGTCGTGCGCGACGGCAGCAATCGCAATGGCTTGCGCATCACCGGCGACGAACTTGCCGCCGGCGCGTTCCACGCCAATATGTCGCAAGCGAATCCCCCCGCCCCGATCGCGCTGGGGACGGCCGTCGGTGTCATCCCTTGCGGCAAAGGGAAAATTATCGTCTCCACGCTGGATATCTGCTCGAACCTGTCCGGCCCGCCCGGCCCCGCCGATGTGGCCCGCAAACTCCTGTGCAATTTCATCCAATACGCTTCAACGAAAGAAAAACCATGAACAACTCAACCTGTGACACGGGCTTTCAGCCCGTGCGAAATTCCTCTGCCCATAGTGACACGGGCGTCTCGCCCGTGCCAAGCACCTCGCATGGCCGAGACGGCCATGTCACAGTGACCATGGCTCTCCTAATTATGATTCTGTGTTTCATTCACGCAGCCAATGCCAAAACCATCACCGTTGCCGCCGATGGCAGTGGCGATTTCAAAACCGTGCAGGCCGCCGTCGATTCAATCACCGGTTCGGGCCCCGAGCACACGGTCATCCACATCAGGCCCGGCACGTACAAGGAGCGAATCCTCCTCGCCAAGGGCAAGCCTCCCATCACGTTTCAGGGGGATGATGCAACCACCACCATCCTCACCAACGACTGGAATTCCCATCACGTGGAAAACGGCCGCGAGGTAGGCACCAGCGGCAGCTACAGCACGATGATCAATTCCGATGATTTCACCGCTGAAAATGTGACGTTCGAAAACACCGCCGGCGACACCGGACAAGCCGTTGCGCTGATGACCAACGGCGACAAGCACATCTTCCGCAACTGCCGCATGCTCGGCTGGCAGGACACGCTCTACGCCAACGGCTATCGGCAGTATTACGATCACTGCTACATCGCCGGGCGGGTCGATTTCATCTTCGGCAACTCGACGGCGATTTTCGATCATTGCGAAATCCACAGCCGCAACGGCGGGCACGTCACCGCCGCCAGCACCGCCCAGACCCGCCCGTGGGGATACGTCTTTCTCGACTGCAAACTGACCGGCGAAGGCGCGCAGGCCGACCTGGGCCGGCCGTGGCGGCCGTACGCATCGGTCGCGTTCGTCCGCTGTGAGATCGGCGAACACATCAAACCCGCCGGCTGGAGCGTCTGGAACGGCAACGAAAACCACAAAACCGCCCGCTATTACGAATACAAAAACACCGGCCCCGGCGCGGACCGGTCCAAACGCCTGGACTGGACGCATGAATTGACCGAAGAACAGGCCAAGGATCTGACCGTCGAGAAACTCCTGTCCGGCGAAGACCACTGGGATCCGCGGGCGTCCAAGAAAGATTGAAAAGAGCAGAGCCACGAAGGTACGAAGAAAGCACGAAGGGGTCACGAAGAGAGCAGAAGATATAACCGTGACATGGCCGTCTCGGCCATGCGCGGCGCAGGAGGAGGGCGCTCGTGTTCACCGCGACCTCGGTGGCGAGGTCTGTTTTCTGTGGAAGTTATCAAATCAAGTTGTTTTGGTGAGATAATAGACGGCCGCTTGCGGCT
>DASZXJ010000157.1:0-14469 GCA_035545895.1 Tepidisphaeraceae bacterium
TGGAGGTCAAAACGAAAACCGCCGAGCCGTTGGTGATATCCACGTCGTGAGCAGCCGAGATCGTGACGACCTGATTCACATTCCAATTGGCACTGGTGAAGGTCAGGGTGGTCTTGTCGACGGTGAGGTCGGCATCGCCGCCGTTCTGCTTGGCGATGTTGACCACAACATCTGAAACCGGCTGAGCGCCAAGCTTGACCGAGAACGTCTGGCTGTTGCTTTCCGGCACATTGACCGTCAGTGGCGAAGCGACAATGCCCTGCGTGTCGTTGTCGACGATGGTCACCGTGGGCGTGCCGTTATTGTGCACGACATATCCCGTACCGGCATCGATAATCACAACGACCGTTTCATCGGTTTCATCGGAGCCATCATCGACGGGAACGACTTTCAGAACGAACGAAGTTTGATTCGCGGCAATGGTGACCGAGCCGGTATGGGCGTTGGCATCGACGGTGACGGCGCCGCCGTTGGCATCGGTGAAGACAAAGTCATTGCCCGAGCCATACGTTGCCGACCCGGACCAACTGAAATTGACCGAGCGGCTTTGCGTGTTGTCGTCATTCGTTCGATCAATGGTGAAGGTGCCGGCGACGGTGTTGGCTTCGGCGGCATCACCGGCGGCGGAGGAACTGACAATCGCCGACCGCGAGAAAAGCCGGCCGAACAACGATTGCACCGAACCCTGATTGAAATCGATCTGTTCATTCCATGCAATCAACACGTTGCCATTTGCGTTGAGCGTAATATGTGAAGCGGTTGAACCGAAATAATTCGGTCCCGCGGAAGCAGTATCCACGTGAAATTCGGTTGCGTCGGCAACACCCGATGAATCGTACGATTTGGCGCGTACTTGGGGGACCGTGGTGTGACTGGTATCCCATGCGACGACGAAGTTGCCCGAAGATTCGACCGCCACCGATGGGCGCAACTGATCGCTGGTGGTTACGTCGTTGACCAGGAATTCCGTGCCCTGAGCGGCGCCGCTGCTGTTGAATCGCTGAGCATAGATGCCACTGCCATCGCCATCCTGAGCGGCGCTTTCCCAGGCGACAACGAAGTTGCCGCTCGAGTCCATTCCGATACTGGGTGCGGTTTGATTGCCCGTGGTAAAGGTATTGACGAGAAATTCAGTCCCCTGTGCGGCAGCGGATGCATTGAATCGGCGGGCATAAATGCCGTAGCTGCTGCCATCCTGCGCATCACTCTGCCACGCAACGGCGAAATCGCCGGAACTATCCATCGCGATGGAGGGAAGGGCCTGGGCGCCCGTGGTAAACGAATTGACCAGAAATTCCGTTCCCTGCGCGACGGCGGATGAGTTGTATCGGCGGGCATAAATGCCGTAGCCGCTGCCATCCTGACCGTCGCTGGTCCACGCGATCACAAATTCGCCGGTGGATTTCATCGCAATCGCCGGCGCAAATTGGTCGCCTGTCGTGAAGGAATTGACCTGAAACTCTCCGCCCAGCGCCGTGCCTGAAGCGTTGTAAGCGCGGGCTTCGATGCCTAGCCCGTCGCCATCAGCGGTGTTGAGATTGGACCAGGTAATCACGAAATTGCCGCTGGAATCCATGGCGACGCCAAGGTCATCGACGGTTGCATCGCTGGTTACGGTGTTGACCTGAAACGCAGCGCCTTGCGCTACGCCGGCGGCATTGAACCGCCGGGCGAAGATCTGCGTGACTGCCGTGGGAGAGGTGATCTCGCGCTTCCAGGCGACGACAATATCGCCGGCAGGATCCATGGCGACGCTCGTGCCGACCTGATCGCCCGTCGTGAACGAATTCAACTGGAATTCGTTCCCCAGCGAAGTGAGGCTCATCAGCGTGCGATTTTCCAATTCCTGGACGGCCGCTTGAGCAGTGCCGGCAACAGCGCGACGGAGGACCCGCGCGCCCTTTCGTGATCTGCGCCCGAACATATAAAACCTGGCCCTTCCGCCTGTTAAGTGACTTTTCCCGCCCGAAAAACTTGAACGGATACGACGTCCCCGTGGCGGGAAGCCACGCATTTGTGATTATCAAGTTCAGTCCCGACCGACGCAAGAAATCCCGCGACAGGTGCCACTGGCCGGCCCGATTTTTCCGGTTCAAATCGTCAAATCGGACATTTTGAGCGCCTCTGATCCCAATCGCGGATTACGCCACGAATTCGATCGAAATCAGGTCATCCGCCTGATCGTCGAAGACCGAGTCGGTGCCAATGCCGCCATTGAGGATGTCAACGGCGTTGTCGCGATCTTCCAGGAAATCGTTGCCGGCACCGCCCATGAGCGTATCAATTCCAGGCCCGCCGAAAATGTGGTCGTTGTGATTGCCGCCATCGACTGAATCATTGCCGGCTTCGGCGTAAATGGTGTCGTTGTTGTTACCGCCCAGGACGGTGTCATCGCCCGCGCCCGCGTAGACGCGGTCGGCGCCGGCGCCGGCATCGATATAGTCGGGAGCATCCTGTCCATACAGGCGGTCGTTGCCGTCCCCGCCGAAGATTCGGTTATTGTGTTTGCCGCCATCGAGCCGGTCATCGCCGCCGTTACCGATGAGCGTATCCTTGCCGGCTGCGCCGGTGAGCGTATCGTTGCCGCTGCCTCCGATGATGCAGTCATTGCCAAGTCCGCCCAGCACATAGCTGCCCGGCACGCCGTTGCCGATGGTCACGACATCGTTGCCATCATCGCCATAGACCTGGATATGGAGGATCGCTCCAACATTGGTGAAAGTCTGGCTGATTCCGTTGCGGAAGATGGTCAGCACATTGCCCGCAACGCTCAGGCTGATGACATCGGCGCTGGTGGTGCCGTTGACGACAAGCGTGCCATTGATGAGCGTGGCAAAGTTGCCGCCGGTCGTCACTCCGCCGGTATAGGTGATGTTGTTGTCGGTATTGACCGAAGCCAGATTGGCGTTGCCGACGGTATCGTGGCAAGTCGCAGCAGGCAGGCTGATGATGACGGTACCCGCCTGGGTCATGCCGCTGACCTCCGCGGTGAACGTATTGTTGCCGTTGTTGGTCAGATTAACGGTGGTCGCACCGGCCGTGCCGGACAGAACAATGTCGCTGGGATTCAAATCGCTGATCGCTTCGTTGAACGAGATCAGGAAACTGACCGGCGAGGTGACGCCCGGATCAAACTGCCCAACCGCCTGCGTGATGGTTGGCGTGGGCGGAACTGTGTCAACGGTGATGGTAATGGATGCCGAATCCGGCGATTCCCCCAGCCCGCTTTCGACCTGCCTTGCAGTGATCACATGCGTGCCGTCAGTCAGATCGACATTGCCGTCGGTGACAATGGTGACTGGCACTTCCCCCTTGAATGAACTGGAGACCTGGCTGCCAATGAGTACTCCATCGGCGTATATCTCCGCCGTCACACCATTGTCGACACCAGTGACGGTAAAAGCCAGTGTTCGATTGGCCGACGAATTGTCGCGATTGGTCTGCAAATCGCTATGGCTGTTTCCGGAATCGGAAGAAGCCGACAGCGTAAGGTTTGTCGGCGGAACAGATCGCAGCAGGCCATCATCCACTTCGGTTGCGACCACATCCTGCTCAACAAAGCCGGAAGAAGTCACCGCGTAAGTCGCTGTATCGTTCGTGATGTCGCTGTCAAACCCTTTTGAAATCGTGACCACCTGGTTGACGTTCCAGTTGTTTGTCGTAAACGTCAATTGCGATTTATCCGACGAAAAAGCCGTGTCGCTGTTAACCAGGGCGGCAATACCCACGACGACATCCGCCAGCGGGCGGGCACCGAGCTTGACTGTAAATGTCTGACTCAACCCCTCGGTCACATTGATTGCAAGCGGAGTGACGACCAGCCCCTGCACATCATCATCGGTGATCGTGACGGTGGGCGGCAGCGAGTTATCGGGGGTGTAGTTGATTCCCGCAGCGACGGTCAGCGTGACCGTTTCATTCGGATCGACGAATCCATCATCATTGGGAACGACCCTCATGACAAACGTATCAACGCCGATCGGCAACACGATCGATCCGGTCTTGGCGACGCTGTTGACGGAAATCACCACGTCATTGGCATCCTTGAAGACAAAGTCCTCGTCGAGCGTGCTGCCGTAGGTGGCAGTGCCGGACCAACTGAAATTGACGGTCAGGCTGTTGCTGTTGTCATCGGTCGTGCGGACAAAGGTGAACTCGCCAGGCACCTGGCCTGCTTCCAATGCGGTGCCGTTGGTGGCAGTAGCGGAGATGGTTGTGGCGAACAGGACACGCCTTTCAAGGGATTCAGCGTAAACCCGCGACACGACCGGTCGCACGGCGCGGGCGATTGCACGAGAGCCGGTCAGAGACTTGCGCAGAAACATCGAATGTCTCCAATCGCCCGCAGGCATATGAGCGGGCGAGAAATTGGTTAGAGGGTGTTCTCGATCGATCTCAGGATATCGATATCGTCGGCGAAGGCGGAGTCATTTCCGTCGCCGCCGATGATGCTGTCAACGCTGCCATCCTGATCGGCGATGATATCATTGCCCCTCCCGCCAAGCAGGCTGTCATTTCCATTGCCGCCGAAAATATGGTCGTTCTGGCTTCCGCCGTCGATGGTATCGTTGCCATCATCGCCGTAGATGGTGTCGTTGCCGTTGCCGCCGGTCATATTGTCGGCCGAGCCGTTGCCGTACATGCGGTCGTTGCCATCGCCGCCATCGAGCAGGTCAAGCCCATCGCCGCCGTAGATTCGGTCGTCGCCGGCGCCGCCCTGAATGACGTTGCCATGTTTGCCGCCATTGAGATTGTCGTTGCCGGCGTTTCCGATGAGCGTATCCTTGCCGGATGCGCCCGTGAGCGAATCATCTCCTTCACCGCCGATCAGGCAGTCATTGCCAAGCCCGCCCAGCACGTAGGTGCTGACGATGGCGCGTCCGATCGCGACCACGTCGTTGCCATCATCCGAGAAAACCTGGATGCGGGAAATATCGGCGTTATTAAACGCCTGCACGACGTTATTGCGCTGCACAATCAGCGAGGCGCTATCGCGGAACAGGAAGATCGTGTCTTTCTCGGTCGTGCCGTTGACCACGAGCAAGCCATTGGTCAGGGTGGCGAACGGCGTGAAAATCGCCGCCGATCCCGTGTAAGTCACCGAATTATCGAGATTGATCGAAGCCAGGCTCGGGTTGCCCGCCAGATCCGAAACCACCGCCGCGGGGATATTGATCGTCACGGTTCCCGCGGTGGAAATCTGCGTGATGGTAATGATGTAGTTTTTGCCGCTGCCGGTCAGGCTGGCCACCGCGCCGGTGGCGGTTCCCGACACCTGCACGTTACCGATGTTGAACCCACTGACCGCTTGATTAAATATCACCGAAAAGGCGATCGGCAGCGACGAGGTCGGGTCGGCCTGCTGTTTTAGCTGGCTGATGGTGACGACCGGTTGCGTGGTCACGACCGAGACGCTCAACGAACTCGACGCCACCGACAATCCCTTGCCGACCTCAGTTTGCTTGGCGGTGAATACGTGAGATCCATCGGTCAAATCGAGGCCGCCGCTGGTCGTAATGGTCGTCGTCGTGCCCGTTGCCACGCCCGTTCCAACCAGTGTTCCATCGGCAAAAAGCTGGACCGTTGCGCCGGCGATGGTGCCGGGAATATCGAAGGTCAGCGCCTTGCCGACTGATGAGTTATCAAGTTTGGTGATGTTATCCGTGCTGCTTGAGCCGGTATCAGAACCCGCCTGCAGATCAGGCGCGCCGGTGGCAGCGCTGGGCGGCACATCATCATCCACTTCGGTGGCGACCACGTTAAAGGTTGCCAACAGGTCCGAGGAAACAGCGAAAGTCGCCGTTCCATTAAGGCTGTCCGCGTCCTGGGCATCGCTGATCGTCACGTTTTGAATGACATTGAAATTGGTGGCGTTGAATATCAACTGCGTCACGTTCGAGGTCAGGTCTGCATCGCCACCGCTGAGCACATTGATATTGACAATGAGATTGGCCGAGGGCCTGGCGTTTAATTTTACGCCGAATGTACTGCTGCCCCCTTCAGGCACGGAAATTGTCAGCGGTGAAACAATCAGCCCTTGGATGTCGTTGTCCTCAATCGTGACGGTCTGAGGTGCGTTTGTATTGTTGGCCAGATATCCCAGGCCTTTTTCAATTGTGAGGGTGATGGTTTCGTTATCGTCATCGAACGTGTCATCAAACGGAATAACTTTGATGATCGCCTGGGTCTGACCCGCGGGAATGGTGATGGTGGCGGTTTTAGTGACCTGATTGACGTTGGTCAGGAATGCGTTGTTTGCATCGCGGAATACGAAGTCCTGGCTGTTGGTCACGCCATAAGTCGCCAGGCCCGCCCAACTGAAATTGACAGTCTGGCTGAGCGAGGTGTCGGCGTTGGTGCGTGTCACAACAAAGGTGCCATTGACCGGACCGGTTTCCGATGCGGCTGTCACGGTCGCAACAACCGAAACGGATGTCTGGGCGTTGGTCAGTTGGAACTGTTGAGCTTCGACGTTTTTATTGTTGCTTTGGTCAATTCCGCTCTGCCAGATGACGACGAAATCGCCGTCCGGGTCCATGGCGATGGCGGCATTGTCCTGATCGACGGTCGTGGTTGTATTCACAATGAAATTGCTGCCGATCGGCACGTTCCCGCGAATGCTGTAAGCCTGCCCGATCACGCCGTTATCATCGCCGTCCGGCCCGTTGCTCTGGAACACAACAACAAAATCGCCGACACGATTCATGGCAACAGCCGGTCGATCCTGAATATCCGCGGTGACGGAATTCACAAGGAATTCGGTTCCCTGAGCCACCGGTGTGGCATGGAAGTCGAAGACGCGGGCGTAGACTCCGCCATCTGTGTCTAAAGTGGCATCAGTCCCCGCGAAGGCGACCACGAAATCTCCCTGCGCATCCATCGCGACGTCGGGAATCGATTGATCGCCATCCGTCAGGGTGTTGACCTGCACATCGACGAACCCCGAAGGCTGGGCCGATACCAGGATCGTTGGATCGATCAGATCGTGAACCAGACTATAGCGTCGGTAAAAGATGTCCCTGCCCTGCGTGAGATAATTGTAGCCGCTGAAAACGACCACAAAATCGCCGGCGGCATCCATGGCGACATCGGACTGAATCTGCGTGCCGTCCGTTGAAGTGTTTACCTTGAATTCGCTGGCGGTGATGCTGGCAAAGCTGGGGTTAAGCACCCGGGCATAAATTCCGCCGGCCGAGCCGTCCTGGAGATAGCTGGTCCAGGTGACGACACAATCGCCGGCGTCATCCATCGCAACCGCGGGATCGGTCTGATCCCCCGTGGTGAATTCGTTCAGATGAACTTCAGATGTATTGCCGTTAAACGGCGTGCCATTGGCGGCAAACTTTCGGGCATATATTCCGTTTGAGAGATCGGAGTCCTGCGGAGAAACCCATACCACCACGAAATTGCCGTCGGCATCCATGGCGACCGCCGGCTTGATCTGATCGCCACTCGGATTGTTGTTGACGAGAATGGTCGTTCCCTGCGCCACGCCGGCGGCGTTATACCGTTGGGCATAAATGTCCTGACCCAAGCTGTTGGCGGTGGTGCTGGCGGCATCGCCGTAACCCACCCAGACGACCACGTAGTTGCCGTGTGCATCCATCGCAACGGCCGGGCTGGTTGTAAAAATGGTGGTCGACTGGTTGACGATGAACTCGCTGCCAACAGGATTGACGGCAAGCAAGGTGCGCGATTCAAGCGGCTCGTAACAGCAACTCGAAATCAGGCGTTTGATCTTCCGACGAATGGAGCTTTTTTTTGGGTGCGAATCCGGGTGCGACATCATGTAGAGACGACCTCCACCTGCCGCAAATTTCAGCAACGCGCGCCTAAACAGCACAAGACGCTCCCGCGCGCTCCAGCGGCAAGAATTGACACGCTTTAATTATGACTCCCATCGCGCCTAACGGCAAGAACAATGAGGCTTAACAACATATCTGCCCTCTCATATTTACCGGTTTTTAGGGGTCGTTTTTCTGAAATGAATCCGGAGCAGCGGCGTCGCAATACACGCTTTTCGTTCAAAAAGAGCGCATGCGGGGGCTATTATTGATCCTGCGTCCCGGACCGGTATCCTGCAGCGCAGAATTAATGCCCCGTCCTGCCGACAATTTCCGTTCGCCTATGGCTTTGGCGCTGTTCATTGGCACGACCCTGATCGGGTTGACACTGGATTTATGGACCAAATCGATTGCTTTTGCGCAATTGAACACCGAACTGGGGTCGCGGGAGATTGAGTTCATCCCCAATTGGCTCCATTTCACTTATACTTCGAACCATGGGGCGGTTTTTGGACTGGGGCAGGGACAACGCGGGCTTTTTGTCGTGGTGTCCATCGCGGCGATTGCATTTCTGACCTACCTGTTTTCGCTTAGCGCCGGGAGGCGCTTTTATCAGTTTCTGTTGGGAATGCTTCTGGCCGGGGTGCTGGGAAACATGTATGACCGCATCGCGTTTGGCTATGTGCGGGATATGATCCATGCATTGCCGGGCATTTATTGGCCCGCCTCGATTGGGCGGTATCTACCGGCTGCCTGGGCGAACGGCGGCGTGTTTCCGTGGGTCTTTAACGTCGCGGACATGCTGCTTTGCATAGGCGTTTTTCTCATGATCGTGTACAGTTTCATCCATCGGCCCGTGGAGTTGGCTCAAGAGGAGCCTGTCTCTGTCACCGAATTACCCCAGGCCGGGCAAAATGTCAGAAATGGACGTTCAATTTCTGCGCCGGGCAATCAAGCTGGCGATGAACGGTCGCGGGCGGGTTGAGCCCAATCCCATGGTCGGTTGCGTGATCGTCAAGGACGGTCGCGTGATCGGCGAAGGATATCACGGCCGATTCGGTGGGCCTCACGCCGAACCCACGTCGCTGGCGGCCTGCACCGAATCCAGCCAGGGCGCCACCGCCTACGTCACCCTTGAGCCCTGCTGCCACACCAATAAAAAGACTCCGCCGTGCGCACCCCGACTGATCAATGCCGGCATCAAACGACTGGTGTATGGCTGCGTCGATCCAAACCCCAATGTCAACGGCAAGGGCCTGAAAATGCTCGGCGAAGCAGGAGTCGAAGTCATCGGCCCGGTCCTCGAAACCGAAACCCGGCAACTCAACGCGGCATTCTTCAAAGCGGTTGGCAATGCCCAGCCATACGTCACGCTCAAATGGGCCGAAACCGCAGACCGCAAAGTCGCCGGCGCAGGCGGCAAACGAACGCAAATCTCCTGCGACCGCGCGATGCGCGTCGTTCACGAAATGCGCGCCCGATGCGATACGATCCTGGTCGGCATTAACACCGTGCTGGCGGATGATCCGCAATTGACGGTTCGAAACGTGCAATCATTTCGGCCCCAAACGCGCGCGGTGCTCGATTCACATCTGCGATTGCCCGTCGAATCGATGCTGGCTCGAACCGGATCAGGCGAATTGGTCGTGTTTTGTTCGCGCAAGACATTCCACGATTCACCGCGAGTGGCTGAACTTGAAGGCATGGGACTGAAGGTGACGCCTTTGATGGAGTCGTCGCCGGACCGGTTATCGCTGAATGAAGTCCTGCTCAGCCTTGACGAGCACGGCCAGCATGTCCTGGTGGAAAGCGGACCAACCCTGGCGAAAAGCCTGCTCGATGAAAATCGTTGCGATCGGGTTTGGGTGATTCGATCGCCTCGGACGATGAACGCCCCCACCGCGCCCGACGCCCCGCAGGTTCCATCAAACTTTGTCAAAACAGCCGAGGTCAATCTTGATGGGGATATCCTGACCGAATACCTCAACCCTGCCGGCCCCTCTTACTATGCAGCAGAACCATCCGCCGACGTGGCGCGGCTAATGTAAAAAGTTGCCGGTTGCCAGTAAGAAGCGGTTCTTCACTGGCAACCAACAACTGGCAACCGGCAACTTTTTTATTCAATGCGCCGGCAATAGTTCAACCAGCTTATCGATCTGCTCTTCCGTATTATAAAAATGAGGCGAAGCCCGCAGCCGACCCTCGCGCATGGCGATCTCGATGCGGTGCTCTTTTCGCAACCGTCGCACAATCAGATTGTGGTCGTGAATCGGCGAGGTGAAGCTGATGATGCCGCTCCACTGCCCCAGGCCGCGCGGGCTGATCACGCCATATCCTTTTTCGATCAAACCTTTGATCAATCGCTCGCCCAGCGCGTGCAGTCGGTCGGCGACATGCTCGGTGCCCAGCGACAGGAGCATTTCCAGCGACACCTTTAACGAAAGCAGTCCCGGGATGTTCCACGAGCCGCATTCGAATCGGCCAGCATCGCTTTTGAGCGTGTAATTGTAATTTCCAAAATTCTGCGCATCGACAACGTTCATCCAGCCGAGCATCAGCGGCCGCGTGCGCTCAATCAACTCGCGGCGGCAATAAAATATTCCCGCGCCTTCGGGGCCGAGCAGCCACTTGTGACCATCCGCGGATAAATAGTCGATGTTCATTGCCTGAACGTCGATCGGCATGACACCCATGGTTTGAATCGCATCGACACACAAGAACTTGTTGTTTTCGCGGCAGAATTTGCCGATGCGCGCCAGATCGTGGCGCTGGCCGGATGCGAATTCAACGTGCGACAGCGTGACAATACGGCACCTGGGGTCCGCCGCAGCCTGCAATATTTTTTCCGTCGGCACGACGCGTCCGCCCGCAGGATTGGGTTCTTCAGGCACGAGCACCATCTTCGCGCCGTGGCTGCGGACGACTTCCATCCATGGATAGATATTGGCGGGATATTCGACGCCCGTGGTGACGATCACATCGCCCCACTGCCATTCGATGCCGCGCGCGACAATGCTGATGCCTTCGCTGGTGTTCTTGATGAACGCGATCTCATCGCGATGGGCGTTGATCATTTTGGCAGCCGAGATGCGAAGCTGGTCGGCGCTGGCATACCAGCCCGTGTCGAGATAAGCATCCAGCTCGGCCTGCCCTGCATACATGCGAAACGCGTCGGCGGCGGGCTTGGGCAGCGGACAGACTCCGGCGTGATTGAAGAAGACCCACTTGCCCAAAATCGGGAAGACATCGGCGTTACCGATATAGTCCTTCAACTCTGCCACGCCCAAAGCGTACCTCAAGAGAGCACAATTTTCGATTTTGGATTGCGGATTTTGGATTTATCTTGTTTGGTCGTGCCGACGTATAATTCTGAACATCCCGGGAGAAGCTAATGATAAGAGCCACGAAGGCACGAAGAGACGAAGGAATCACGAAGAAAATCCATATTTTCCCTTCGTGCGTTCTTCGTGCTTTCTTCGTGTTTTCGTGGCTCTGCGTTTTTGTTTTGACCACCAATTTGAAAGCCGATTCGTTCCTGACCCAAAGCATTCCCGATAAATGGCTGGCCTGGGTCACGCCCGATGAATTGCCGCCATTGGATTATCCCAGCTACGCCAGCGGCCTGGATCACGCGCGCATGCAGGCGGAGGCGGGTCGATATGTTCGTGCCCTGATGACGCTCATGACCCTGCAGGACCCCGACCCGGTCGAAGCCGCGCTCATCAAAGGCACCTGCCTGGCCGCCACCGGCCGGCGCGACGAGGCGCTGGCGGCTTTGACAGACCCAGCCGTCTCCAACGATCCACGCGTGCAAGTCAAAACCGCGACCATCCTGGCCGAACTCGGTCAAACCGCTAAAGCCATCGATCTCTTGAAACTTCACCTGTCGAAATACCCCAATTCGCTGGCTGGGCATTTCTGGCTGGGACAACTCAACGAGCAGATCGGCAACCTGGCGGCGGCGCGGCTGGCGTATGAGTGGTTCGTCGTCGATCCGCAAAACTTTCTTGAGAAATGGCAGAAACAACGCGAGCGCGCCTTCGACAGCGCCGCCGATCTCACACTGGTCGGCCGAGCGATCGATCGCTGGGCCACGCTCACCGGCTCATATAAGGACCTTACCCAGCTTCACGACACCCTGATCGGCCTGTTCGTGCGAACCTACGATGTCGTCGATCGCGACTATTGGCCGGCCCATATCGCGGCGGCAGAGTATTTCCTTTCTCACGACAACACCACCAAAGCCGTCGAAGAACTCGCTGTTGCGTTGGCCGCCAATCCCAATGACATTTACGCTCGCGGATTGCTCGGCAAGATCGCGGTCGAAGGGTTCAACTTCGACG
This sequence comes from Tepidisphaeraceae bacterium, assembly GCA_035545895.1. GTDB lineage: Bacteria > Planctomycetota > Phycisphaerae > Tepidisphaerales > Tepidisphaeraceae > DASZXJ01. The sequence goes on from DASZXJ010000157.1 coordinate 12,128, forward strand.
GCACGGATGCGCAAATCGATAAAATCCGCGAGATCGATCCGCATTCCATCGTGGCCACGATGCTCGAGACGCGCAATCTGCTGCAACAGCGACTGCCCGCCGCGGCGGGACGATCCATTCAGCGCGTGCTGGCTCAACAGCCGGACAATATCGAAGCTTTGTCGCTCTACGCTGCCAGCGAAGCACTTCAGCTTCACGATGAAAAGACCGCGGAAATCCTGAAGCAAATCGACAAGCTCGCGCCGGACAACGCCACCGGCTATCTCGAAGTGGCCGACCAACTCGGCGCCATGAGGCAATATCCCCGCGCGATCGAAGCCTATAAATCCGCTGTCGCCCGCGCCCCCTGGTGGACCGCCGCCCGCAACGGGCTGGGGCTTCTCTACACCCAAAGCGGCGACGAGGATGATGCCAAATCAACCCTCGATCTGGCCCACGCGCTCGATCCGTACAACCTGCGCACGACCAACTATCTGCGGCTGCTCGATTCCCTCCAGGCTTTTGCACGCAAGGAAACCGATCATTTCGTCGTCATGTACGATGCCAAGCTCGATCCGGTCATTCCCGAATATTTCAGCGACTACCTAGAATCAGTCTACGCACAGGTCTGCGAGATTTACCAAGCCCAGCCCAAGGTAAAAACCTACATCGAAGTATTCCCCACTCACGATGCGTTTTCGGTTCGCACGACTGGTTCTCCTTGGATCGGCACGGTCGGCGCCAGCACCGGCCGGGTGATTGCGCTCGTCGCGCCCCGCAAGGGTCAGGCCACCATGGGTTCATTCAACTGGGCACAGGTGCTGCGACACGAATTCACCCACACCGTCACGCTGGCGGCGACCGACAATCGCATTCCGCACTGGATGACCGAGGGGCTGGCCGTCTGCGAGGAACACGCGCCGCTCAAGTGGGAATGGATTCCCATGCTCTATTCCGCGGTCAATCATGAGGTCGATTCTTCCGAGGAGGAGAATCCGCAGATCAATGAATTGTTCACGATGGACAACCTGACCTGGGGATTTGTCCGCCCGAAAAAACCGACCGATCGTTCCTTGGCCTATGCCGAGTCCTATTGGATTTGTTTCTACATCAACGAAAAGTATGGCCACGACGCGATCCTGAACATGCTCGATGCGGTTCGCAACGGGTTATCCGAAAAAGAGATGTTCCAGAAGGTGCTGGGCAAGAGTTCGCTGGCGTTTCAGGAGGAATTTTTCGCCTGGACCAAAAAGGAAGTCGCCGGCTGGGGCTATGACCGGGCCACCACCGAAAAATACAACAAGCTTCGCGAGGAAGGCGAAGCACTGGTCAAAGACGGCAAATATGTGGCTGCCACCAAGGTGTGGGAACAGATCGTCGCCATTCGTCCGGTGGATGAACTCCCCCACCAGCGGCTGGCCGGGCTGTATCTGACCAAGGAAGTGAATCAACCGGAAAAAGCCGTCGATCATCTGAAGATTCTTCACGCAGTGGAATTGAAGGACAACCGCTTTGCCAAGCGCATCGCCCGCATCTATCGCGACACCAACAAGATGGCCGACGCGCTGGCCTACGCCACGCAATCGGTCTATATCGATCCGTACGACCCCGATGCCCACCAACTGCTTTTGGAAATCGGACAAAAAACGTCAAATCAAGCTGTGATCGACCGCGAACAACGGGTGATTCCAATTTTGAAAGCCTGGATCGAAGCCAACCGGCCCAAGCCGCTACCGGGGTGAGCCAGCGTGCCAATCGAACAATGAGTGCGGCCTTCCCATACATTCTCGGCTGTCTTGTCTTGCTGGGTGTGGCAATTCAGCTGGCTGTCGAAATTCGCAGGCGAAGGCGAGACTTACGCGAATATCTCGAGCCTGTACTTCGAGAATGCGGGCTTCAGTACATCTCTGCTGTGTATCCCGGACTATTCAACGTTGGGCCATTTCCCAAGTTCGAAATGAAGTGGGGTCGTCCGAGAAGCATCATCGGCGGAGTATCTGGAGAATATTGCGAGTACAGAATTGTGACCTTTAGCGACTCTGACGGCCGAGTCTACAACGTTTGGGCGGTGGTCCAGTTTGAAATGTTCAAACTTCGACGCCTCCGCTGGCGGGCAGAGCAAAAGGAAGCATTGCCGCCAAGTATTTTGCATTTGCTGGAGACTTGAGAGTAAACGATGGTGGTGAGGCATTGCCGGCAGATTCCAAATCTCCGGACACCGACTAGCCCGCATATTGCATTGATATTTACACTTGGGGCTATGGCGCGACGGCCCTGCCTCTTGTAGATTCGGGACTTATCACAGTTCCAGATCAAACAAGGAGGCCGGGCCGTGCGAACAGACTGTAAATCACCGCCGATCG
>DASZXJ010000158.1:0-13848 GCA_035545895.1 Tepidisphaeraceae bacterium
GGCCGCACGGGGGTGACGATGTCCCCTGCCACCGTTGCGCGGCTGGCAAATCACCCCAATATTGTCGCCATCAAGGAAGCCACCGGCTCGGTTGACATGGCCAGCGAGATCATGTCGCTCTGCGATATCACTGTTATCAGCGGCGACGATTCGCTGACCCTGCCGTTGATGTCCATCGGCGCCAAGGGCGTCATCAGCGTGGCATCCAATCTTGTCCCTGACCAGATCAAAGCGATGGTGAAGCTGGCGCTAGGCGGGCAATTTGCAGATGCAGCTCAGATCCATCACGAGCTTTTCCCGTTAATCAAATCGCTGTTCCTGGACGGCAATCCGGTCGGCATCAAGTATGCGATGAAAGTCGCCGGCAAGGATACCGGCGACCTCCGTTTGCCACTGTGCGAAGCCAGCGACGGCACGAAACAGACTATCGAAAAGCTGGTAAAGAAACTCGATTTGGTTGGCGTGCATTAGTTTCCGGCTTTGATCCCCTCTCCCAAAGGAGAGGAGAAAAGGCTGATGACCCATCTCTGCGTCCCCATTTTCGTCAACGACCTCGCGCAGGCCAGGCGAGACATCGCCACCGCCGCCGAGGCGGGCGCGGACATGGTGGAGATCCGGATTGACGGCTTCGACGCAGATCCAACCGACCTCATCAGCAAGACCGCGGTTCCCACTGTCGTCACCTGCCGCGCAGCCTATGAAGGCGGACGCGAAGGAGAACAAAGCGATGACTCCGATCAGGATCGATTTGATCGCCTGACCAATGTAGCCGGCAGCGCCAGCTATATTGACATTGAATTGGAAGCAATCGATGGCGCGATGCCAAAACGTCCAACCGATTCTTTGGGGCCTCGCCTTATCGTCAGCTCGCACGATTTCCAAGGCCGGCCAGACAACCTCTACAACATCCTGGAAAGATTGAATCAGTCATTCTCAACTGTCAATAAAATTGTCTGGACTGCCCGCAGCATTCGCGACAACATCGAAGCATTCGAAATTCTTCAATCCCGCCAAAAACCGACGATCGCGTTATGCATGGGCGAAGCGGGACTGCTTAGCCGGGTATTGGCGAAGAAATTCGGCGCGTTTTTGACCTTTGCGTCGCTGTCCAGTGAGACCGGCACCGCGCCGGGGCAAGTCACCATTCACGACTTCAAGCGACTATATCGTTGGGACGCCATCGGACCGGAAACGAAGGTTTACGGCGTGGTCGCGTGTCCCATCGCTCATTCCATGTCGCCGGCCATTCATAATGCAGCCTTCGACAAAACGGGTGAAGACGGCGTTTATCTGCCCATGCTTGTTCAACCGGGATATGAGAGCTTCAAAGCATTCATGGAGGAATTCACCAATTTCAAACCGCTGCATCTGCGCGGGCTTTCGGTGACCATTCCCCACAAGGAAAACGCGCTCAAATATTTGCAGGAAAAAGGAGCGCGGATCGAACCGCTGGCAGTGACGATCGGTGCGGTGAACACGATCATCATTGATCGCGATTCCGACGGTAATCCAATTCTTCGCGGAATCAATACCGATTACCAGGCCATCATTGAGACGATTTGTGCGCCGCTTGGCATTCAGCAGGAACAATTGGCGGATTATCGAGTCGCCGTCATCGGCGCCGGAGGCACGGGTCGGACGGCCGTGGCGGCGCTGGCGCAGCTTGGTGCGACAGTTGTCGTGTACAATCGCACGAAAGAGCGTGCCGACGCATTGGCGGCGGAATTCAACAATAAAGTCGGCCGAGTCGTTTCCGCTCGAATGGAAAAACTCTGCGATTCATGTTGTCATATCTACATCAATACAACCTCGGTCGGCATGCATCCGAAGATCGATGAAAGCCCGCTCGGCGATCGAACCCCCAATTTCACGTCCGATACGCTTGTTTTCGATACGATTTATAATCCCCCTCTTACCAGGCTTTTGCAGCAAGCGCAACAAGCAGGCGCCAAGATTGTCGGCGGAATCGAAATGTTCGTGCGGCAGGCGGCCGCACAATTTGTCGCCTGGACCGATAAACCCGCTCCTGCTGAAATCATGCGGGCGGTCGTCGAACAACGATTAAAAAACCAGATAAAATAACCGTCACCCCTTTCCTGGCCGATCAATCCCTTGTAGTCCTGTTGACCCGTTTGGCACCGTATTGGATGTCTCATTTGTGCTAATTTTACCTGTTGAAGAAGCCAAAGCGGGGATGATACTCGCGGCGCCGGTGACGCACCCGGAGCATCCAGACCAGGATTTGCTCAAGGGCGGCTATACGCTTGAGGATTCGATCCTTCCATTGCTCAAACAGATGGGCGTCACGCAGATTTACGTTGAGTTCCCGGGACTTGATGATCTCGATCAACATCTGGTGCCCAATCTGAGTCCGGCCCGGCAGATGATCTATAAGCAGATCAAGGATGCGGTTCACCTCACCCAGAAAAGCACCCAGCCGAAGATCTCCTATGCGGAATATTATGGCTCGATTCGCGAAATGATCCTGACCCTCATGGGGCAGGGACAGCATCCCGTGTATCTCGAACACATGTCCCGGATGGGAGACGATGTGGTCTCGCACTCGGCGGCGGTAGCGCACCTGGGACTGCTGCTGGGCATCAAACTCGAAACATATTTGATCGCGCAGCGAAAGCGTCTGCCGGCACATCACGCCAAAGAAGTTGTCAACATCGGCGTGGCCGGAATGATGCATGACATCGGCAAGCTGGCGCTTCCCAAGGAACTCCAGCACCACAGCGGCGTGGAATTGCCCGAAGATCCCAAGCAACTGGAACACTGGCAGGAACATTGCTGGCTGGGATATGAAATGATTCACGGCGGCGTGGAACCCTCAGCGGCAGCGGCGGTGCTTCATCATCACCAGCACTGGGACGGAAGCGGGTTTCCGACCACGACCTATCGCGATGGCACGAGGGCAACGCCCAAGGAAAATCGAATTCACATCTTTGCCCGCATTGTCGCGGTGGCGGATTTGTACGACCGTCTGGCAACGCCGATGGGAAGCAAGGTCCGGCTGTCCAACCTGGAAATATTGCACTTGATGCGGTCAAAATATACGCCATGGTGCGACCCCGTCGTATTGAAAGTATTGGAAGCAGTTGCCCCACCCTTCCCGCCTGGCGCGATGGTCAAATTGTCAGATGACACGGCCGCCGTGGTCGTCGAAGCGAATCATTCCAGCCCGTATCGACCGACTGTTCGCCGAATGCTCGGGACAGAAATGGAATTGGATGCAGTTCGCGTCGATCTTTCTGAAAATGGCGCGCCTTCAATCACTCATGTAGGCAGCACATCGGTTGAAGGTCTGATCCCGGACCTGGCAACGGCCTGATGGATTGAATAATTATCGCGATGAGCAAGGCGTGACGACGATGCTTTTGGGGCTTGTCGGACAATCGTGCTGACAGACTCCACACCCTGTGCAGCCGTCTTCGATGACGTGGACTTTTCCGTCGCGCAATTCAATCGCGACTTCGCCAATCGGGCATTTATCGATGCAGATCGTGCATTCTTCACCATGAGAGCGAAGGCAATTTTCCTCGCGCCAAACGGCCGTGCCCATATCGATCAGACCGAGGGCTGTTGGCACGAGTGCTCCGCTGGGGCAATCGCGCATGCAGACCAAGCCATCGCAAACGACACAGGGCATGATATCGGGCTCGATATAAGGCGCTCCGCCACCCGAAAACCCGGCTGGGTCAATCTTGATGCATTGCGCGGGACACACGTTGACACACGTACCACAGCGGCTGCATGTATCGAGAAAGCTCCGCTCCTGCAGCGCGCCCGGCGGGCGCAACCAGGTGGTCTGCGGCAGATTCTTGATGGGCTTGGGAACGGCCGATTCCAATCGCTCGAGCTGGCGAATCGCTTCTTCGATCGGAACCATCGCTTCGGACAGAGGCTTGAGCAGTTCGCGCAGGCCCTCACGAAAAAACCGGCGGCGATTGACCTGCTTGTCTTCACGCATGCAATTCTTTACTTCGGTTTGATCGAAATCGTTTTCTGCGCCGAAAATTCCCGCTGAGTCAGTTCATCGTGAAACGTAACCTTCAACAAAAGCTCGCCTGGCTGCGGACCCTCCTGCCAGGGGCAATTCAATACGTAAGCATAAAGCAGGCCCATGCCCCGCCAGCTTTTTTGTGATTGTTCGAGTGTGAATTCCCATTTGTTGATCGGGCCTTTGTCGGGCTGCTGCTTGGGATCGAGAAGTTCGACGACGAATGAGCCGCTGGCCTTGAATGAATCGCCTTGCTGATCGATCGGCGTGGCGTAAACGGTGATGCCATCCTCGCCCGGCTTTTGCGAATCAAATTCCGCTGGCCCGCTCAGGCGGCCAATGGATACTCCCGCCGTTGTAAACAACTTGTCGAGCTTATCCTGCGGCAGGGTTTGAAGCGTGCCGCGCTGTTGTTCGATCGCGCGCAAAGAAGCCGCATCGGCTTCATGTTGCCGCTGAAGACCGGCCATTTGCGCATCCATTGTTTGAATGCGTTTGCGAAGCTCGATATTGGCTTGGTTCGGCCTGGACGTGCACCCAATCAGGGAAACGGAAACCGCGGTTAAACACAGATAAACGCGAATGAGCGAATCAGTCCTTTTCATTGCCGTTCTCTTCAGCCCGGCGAGGCAAGGCATCGGGCGCTCGATCCAGCACCCGATCGACACAACCATATTCGACCGCTTCCTCGGCAAACAGCCATTTATTGCGGTCGAAATCGCGATGGATTGTTTCGGGCGTTTTGCCGGTGTATTCAGCCATCAGTTTATACAAACGATCGCGCAATCGAAGCATGTGTGCCGCCTCGATGCCCAGATCAGTCGCCGGCCCCTGCAACACGCCGCCGATCAATGGCTGGTGAAGCATGACCTGTGAATTATTCAGCACGGCCCGCTTGCCTTTGGTGCCAGCTGAAAGAAGACATGCTCCCATGCTGGCTGCAAGGCCGATGCAGGTGGTCGCGACATCGCAGCGCAGGAATTTCATCGTATCGATGATCCCCAGCCCCGCCGACACCGACCCGCCAGGCGAGTTGATGTACATCTGAATGTCCGTGCGCGGGTCATCATTGGAAAGGAAAAGCAATTGCGCAATGACCGTGTTGGCCATGTCGTCGGTGACCACGCCGCCGACCATGATGATGCGGTCCTTGAGCAGGCGCGAATAAATATCGTAAGCCCGCTCGCTGCGGCCGCTCTTTTCAATGACTATAGGAATGAGTTGATTTTGCATTTTCAATTGCCAGTTGTTCGTTACCGGTACGACTTCACGCCGGAGACATTACTTGGGCTTGTTTGATTCGGACTTGCCGTCCATCCCGATGACTTCGTCGCAGATACCATATTTCACCGCTTGCTCGGCGGTGAAGTAGCGGTCGCGCTCGCTGTCTTCGCGAACCCGTTCGACAGTCTGCCCCGTGCACTTGGCCATCAGTTGGAGGAGCGTATCCTTGGTCTTAAGGATCTCCTCGGCCTGGATTTCAATATCCGCGGCTTGTCCGGTCACACCACCAAAAGGCTGGTGGATCATGACCTTGGCATTGGGCAGGATGAAGCGCTTGCCCTTGGTGCCCGCCATCAGCGCGATGGCGCCGCCACTTTCGGCGCGGCCGATGCAATAGGTTGCCACATCGCAATTGATGAACCGCATGATGTCATACATCGCCAGCGTATCATCCACCGCCCCGCCGGGCGAATTGATATACAAATTGATGTCTTCACCCTTTTTGATGCTTTGAAGGTAAAGCATCTGCATGATGACCCTGCTCGCGGAGATATGATTGATCTCTCCAACCAGGAACACCACCCGGTTTTCGAGCAAAAGCTCTTCAAGCGTCATTTCCCGATAACGGTTGTAAGCACCCTGCGGGCCGGGAGCGCTCATCGGCATATTCATGGGCAACAAACCGGGCAGGCCTGCGAGGTGCGACACCGTTCGTTTCAAGTCAAACTCAGCCATTCGTCTCCTCATCGTGTCGAAGCGCCGGATGGTATGCGCGGTAATCGGGTTTTTCAATCCACGGCAAGGGCTTGATAATGTCGGCCTTGAGGACCTCGGCAGCCCCTTTGCAATTCGATTTTCTACGGCTAATATGCGCCGCTTCGCCCGATTCTGGGCTGACAGCAGTGAAAGGTGTGTCATGGCAGAGAACCAAGCCGCGGTTGAGGAGCAGCAGGAAGAAAAAGCCTTCGATTACCCGATCAAAATCGAGGATGCGGGCCCGGCGACCAAGAAGGTCACCGTCGAGATCCCTCGCGATCGCATTGAACAGAAAATCCAGGAACAATTCAAGGAACTACGCCAGCAGGCTGCCATACCCGGCTTTCGGGTCGGACATGCACCACAGAAGCTGATTGAAAAGCGCTTCAGCAACGACATCAAGGAACAAGTCAAGCGTACACTGGTCAGCGAAAGCTACGAACAGGCCATCGAAAAGAACAAACTCCAGGTCATCGGCGAACCTCAATTTGATAACCCGGACGCGATCAAACTCCCGGATGAAGGGCCCTTGAGCTATTCGTTCCAGGTTGAAGTGCAGCCGGACTTCAAATTGCCGGATATGTCCGGGCTGAAAGTCAAAAAGCCCAAGATTCAGGTCAACGATGAAAATGTCGACCAGGCCATGCAAAACCTTCGCGAGCAGCAGGGAACTCTGTTGCCAGTCGAAGACCGCGGCATTACGGCGCGTGATCGCGTGATCGCTGACGTGCACATTAAACTTGATGGCCAGGTCATCGGACACCAGCACGATGCCGAATTCGTCGCCAAGCCGGGCCGGATCAGCGGCATCGATGTGGCTGACCTTGACAAGCAGCTTGACGGCGCACGCAGCGGCGAAACCAAAACAATCAAGGTTCACGTGCCCGACACGCACACCAGCGAACAGATTCGCGGCAAGGATGTCGAAATCGAATTCGCCATCAAGGACATCAAGAGACTCGAACTGGTCGATATCACGCCTGAATTCCTGGCGGACCTCGGCTTCCAGAATGAAAAGGAGCTCCGAGAAGCACTTCGCGAGCAGATGGTTGAGCGAATCACCTTCGACGTGCAAAGCGCGATGCGCGATCAGGTGCACAATTTCCTGATCGAAAACACGCCCATCGATCTGCCCAGCAAACTGTCCGAACGCCAGGAACAGCGAATCGTCAGCCGTCGTGCGATGGACTTGATGGTCCGCGGCATGGCCAAGGAACAGATCGAATCGAATATCGAGCGGCTGCGCCAAGGCGCCCGCGACGAAGGCTCTCGCGAGCTCAAGCTGTTCTTCATCCTGGAAAAGATCGCCGCCGATCAGGGCGTGGAGGTCAGCGAATCGGAACTCAACAGCCGCGTCGCCATGCTTGCCATTCAACGCGGCGCCCGGCCTGAAAAGCTCAAGCAGCAGATGGCCAAGGACGGCAGCCTGGCGAACATGTACGTGCAAATGCGCGAGCAAAAGGCCGTCGATAAACTGATCGAATCCGCCCAGATCGAAGAAGTCGACGTGCAATCGTAGAAATGCAGGGGCGAGTGGCGAGGGGCAAGGGGCGAGCAAGTGCTCTTGCCCCTCGCCCCTTGTCGCTTGCCCCTTCTTATGAACATCGCAGCCCCCAAAGGTACGGTCGACATCCTTCCCGCCGAGAGTTGGAAGTGGCAGGCCATCGAAGCCATCGCCCGGCAGGTCGCCGAGCTGTACCACTTTTCCGAAATCCGCACTCCGATCTTCGAACACAGCGAACTCTTCCATCGCGGCGTTGGCGAAACCAGCGACATCGTCCACAAAGAAACTTACACATTTGACGACCGAGGCGGCCGATCGATCACCCTCCGTCCCGAACAAACCGCCGGTGTCGTGCGGGCAATGATCGAAAGCAATCTGCTCGCCGACGCGGGCGCTCGCGCGAAGGTCTTCTACATCGGCCCGAATTTCCGCTACGAAAACGTGCAAAAGGGCAGGCTCCGGCAGCACCATCAGTTCGGCGTCGAAGCCTTCGGCGTGGCGGTCCCCGAACAGGATGTCGAATGCATCCTGCTCCAGATGGATTTCTATCGCAGATGCGGCATCAAGGATTTGGCGCTTCGCCTCAACAGTCTCGGCGACGGTGAAAGCAAATATCAGTATGGCCAGTCACTAAAAAATCATCTGCAACCGAAACTTGCCCAATTGAGTAATGACTCACAGCGTCGCTGGGCGACAAATCCACTCCGCATACTTGATAGCAAAGATCCTCGCGATATCGAGGCTTGTCATGGTGCACCGTCGGCTCTGGATTATCTCTCTGAACGAAGCCGTAAGCACTTTGACCGAGTATTAGGTTTTTTGGCCGGCTTGGGAATGGCAAATTACCTGAAGATCGATCCCACGTTGGTCCGCGGATTCGATTACTACACCGACACGCTTTGGGAAGTAACCACCAGCGGCTTGGGATCCCAAAACGCGCTAGGTGGCGGTGGACGCTATGATAATCTCATCGAAACGCTGGGTGGCAAACCAACTCCTGGTGTCGGGTTCGGCAGCGGGATCGAACGGTTGCTCATTGCGCTTGAAGCTCAGGGCGCTGCAATTCCCAATTCACAAAAACCGCTAATCTGGCTCGTTTCGCAAAACGACGCCGCTCGCGATTACAATTTCATATTAATTGCCGAGCTTCGTGCCGCGGGCATCGCGTGCGACATGGACCTCACTGGCCGTAAGCAAGACAAACAGATGAAGCTCGCCAATCGTGAGCATGCAACCTGGTGCATCATCGTCGGCGAAACTGAACTTACATCGAACAGCGTCATGCTGAAAAATCTTTCGACCGGTGAACAATTGCCGGTAGGACGATCAGAAATCGTGCAACGTTTGAAAGACGCAAAGTAGCCGTGACGCCACGCGTCGCGCGTCCCCGGTAGAAGGAAACCAGGAGACTCTCGCATGGAAGCATTGATGATCGGCGTTTCCGGCCTTCGCGGCACGATCGGCGGCACACTCACGCCCCCCATTGTTTCGCAGATGGCCAGCGCATTCGCGGTCTGGCTCAAATCCAGCACAAAACCGCAAAACGGTGTCTCCCATCGCGTGGTCTTTGGTCGCGATTCGCGCCCCAGCGGGTTCTGGGTTCGCGATGCCGCCATCGCTGCGCTCACCGCCAGCGGAATCGAAGTGATCGATCTCGACATCGTCACCACGCCGGGCGTGGCGATGATGGTCAAAAACACCGGCGCCGATGCAGGCATCGTCGCGACCGCGTCCCACAACCCGATCCAATGGAACGGCCTGAAATTCCTGAACAGCCAGGGCATCGCCCCACCCAAGGCCGACGCCGAGACAATCAAGAAACTCTATTTCGATCAAAAAACCGATTTCGCGCGCGTCGAGCGCCTCATCCCCCCCGCCAAAAACACGCAGACTCACGCCCTGCACGTCAAACGCGTGCTCGATTACATCGATGTGCTCGGCGTTTCGTCCAGGCGATTCAAAGTCGTGCTCGACAGCGTCAACGGCGCAGGCTGCGTCGCGACCGCCACGCTTCTCAACCGGCTGGGCGTGCAACTGGTTCATCTCAACTCATCCCCCGATGGAAAATTTCCGCACGAGCCGGAACCGACCGAAGGCAACCTGCGAGCGCTGGCCGCTGAAGTTGCCCGGCAAAAAGCCGCCGTCGGATTCGCCCAGGACCCTGACGCCGATCGCTTGGCGATCATCGATGAAGATGGCCGATACATCGGCGAAGAGTATTCGCTCGCGCTGTGCGCCCAGTGGCTGCTCAGCAAGCGCCCCGGCGTGGCGGTGACGAATCTTTCGACCAGCCGCATGCTTGATGACATCGCAGCCGCCAACAACTCGCGCGTCATCCGCACGCCCGTCGGCGAAGCCAACGTCGTCGATACCATGCAGCGAGAAAACGCCGTCGTCGGCGGCGAAGGCAACGGCGGCGTGATCGACCCGCGCATCGTCCTGGGCCGCGATTCACTCGTAGGAATGGCCTATGTCCTGCAACTGATGGCTGCCACCGGGAAATCCGTCTCGCAGCTCGTCGCCGCGATTCCCAAATACGAGATCGTCAAGACCAAGTTCGAATGCCGTCGCGAAGATGCCGACCGCGTCGTGACGGAATTGAAAAAGAAATTCGCCAACGAAAAGATCGACACGCAGGACGGCATCCGCATCGACTGGAACGCCGACCGCGTCTGGGTGCATGCCCGTCCGAGCAACACCGAGCCGATCATGCGAATCATCGCCGAAGCCCCCGACCGATCGCAGGCCGAGCAGAAAATCCAGCAGGTGCAGGCCGTGGTAAAACGAGTCCTGCACGCTTAATCATTCAAATGTAGTCACATCGGCAAGATGATGATTCGGTCTTAGTCTCGCTGATACACTGCAAATTCCCCGATTTGCTTGAATCCGAACCGTTCGTACAGGCGATGGGCATGCTCCTCGGCTGGTCGGACATCGAGCATGACGTGCTTGAACAACGACCTTGCGCAAATCTCCAATGCCCGTCCCAGGAGCATCGTGCCGATGCCTTGTCGTTGAAACGCCTCGACAACAGCCATCTGCGTAATCAGTCCGACTTCTCCCATTGCCAGCACACCGACCATGCCGACGGCCTGGCCTTGTCTTAATGCAAGCAGCGCATCGTAATGCGGATCGTCCAGGTGCAGCATGCGGGCTTCGATTCGCTGGGCGACATCGTCCCCCTTCACCAGCGATTCATGCAGCGCCCGCGCGTGACGGAAACTCGCCCGCGCGGGAATGACCTGAATCTGCTCCTGCATCGGTCCGCCCGGCAATGTCGAGGGAATTCGATCCAGATACATGATCTGCGTCGCGAGTCGCGCAAATCCGCTGGCGGCCAGATGCTCAACCATCGGCGATGTCTGCTCGGCGGGCGCAGACGGATTCATCACCCATTTGCGGCAGGCTGATCCTTGGGCAGCGAAATGCTCATCCACCATCTGCATGGCCTGTGCCGGCGAAATGCCATCCGCCAGCGCCACATCCATCATCCGATTGGCGATGAAAACGCGATTGAGTTCCTTGTTGGTCCACGCCGTGCCGCAATCGAGCACGGCCTTCTCCGCCACATGCGCGGACCAGTTGGACTGCGTCTGATGGAAATACCGCACGAGCGTTTCGGTTGTCGGTATGGAGGAAACTTTGAGAATGGGAAGAGGCATTTGGATATTTTGGATTTCGGATTTCGGATTTGTATGGTGATAACAATTCGATCCAAAATCCGCAATCCAAAATTCAATGCCCAATCAACTTAAATCCTCGGAATCGGATCGCACAATGAACGTAGCCGGCCCATCGTTCACCAGCGAAACCTTCATATCCGCGCCGAATTTTCCGGTCTGCACGCGAACATCCAGCGCTTCGACGGCGCGAACCAGTTGATCGAACAAGCTGGCCGCATCGACCGGATCGGCAGCCGAATCAAACGAAGGCCGTCGCCCTTTGCGAGTCGCGGCCGCGACCGTAAAATTGCTGACCACCAACATCGCCCCGCCAATGTGTTTCAGATCACAGTCGAAATGCTTGTCCTCATTTTGAAAAATGCGCAAGCCAACGAGTTTGGAAGCGATCCATTCGACCTGTTCGGAGGTATCCCCCCGCTCGACTGCCGCCAACACAACCATGCCGCGTCCAATCTTGCCGACGACTTCACCGGCAACGGTAACACTGGCTTCGGTAACGCGTTGAATGACGCAGAGCATGGTGAGGAGTTTATCAGAGATTTTATGGTATGCGATTGCATGTGTTGGGTACAACCTCATACACGGGCTTGCGAAAAGAGGATGCACGGTTTACTCTCGGCACATGTCAAGAAGCCGTGCTCGCCTTCAGCGTCCAATGAACGGAGTTCCTGTCGCGATTGCAGCGAAGTGCAAAACGCTTTTGGCCAACCGTGCTGCCGCGCATTCGTATCGAATTAAGAATTTAAAACCGTTTTACATAAAAAATTTTGGTGCTGCATATTTAGGTGATAGCCGTGAAGTCCTAGCAAAGGTTCCGGACGAATCGGTCAATTTGATTGTCACTTCACCTCCTTTCGCGCTTACGAGCAAGAAAGAATATGGAAATGAAATCGAATCCGAGTACGTTGACTGGTTCATGACCTTTGCCAAACACTTCTGGAGAGTGCTTCAGCCAGATGGCTCCTTCGTGGTCGATCTCGGGGGCGCATATCTCCCCGGGAAGCCGCTCCGAAGTCTTTACCAATACGAGTTACTTTTACGTCTAGTGAAAGAGGGAGGATTCCATTTAGCACAGGAGTTCTTTCACTACAATCCGGCGCGTCTCCCTGCACCCGCCGAGTGGGTCAATGTCCGGCGCATCCGCGTAAAAGACTCAGTCAATTTGGTGTGGTGGCTCTGCAAAACGGATTCACCCAAGGCTAACAATCGAAATGTACTTAGGCCATATACCGCCGCCATGAAGAATCTTCTCAAAAATGGTTACCGAGCTAAAATGCGCCCAAGCGGTCACGCCATTACGCATAAATTCAGCCGAAACAATGACGGCGCGATCCCTCCCAATCTCCTTGAGATTGGAAATAACGATTCGAATAGCGCTTATATGAAAGGATGCGAGGCAAATGGAATTAAACCGCACCCAGCAAAATTTCCGCGAAAGTTCGCGGAGTTCTTTATTAGATTTCTTACGGAGCCTGGAGACTTAGTCGTCGACCCGTTCGCCGGATCAAATACAACTGGTTGGGTGGCGGAGGATTTAAAAAGAAATTGGATTGCAATCGAGCTTGTCGAAAGCTACTTAGAGGGAAGTCGTTACCGATTCAGTGATACTCCGGTGCACGCAGATGAGTCATTACTTTTTTCATTGACCGAGGCGTAGCGGATGCCGCTCTCTCGCAGTAAGTTTAACGAGATCATCGTCGACGCTATTCGGCGATCAGGTTGGAGTGAAGTCTATCTGGGTCGCTTGTCAGCGCATCCGTTTCGCGTTGGCGCGGTAAGTGGGGACAAGAGTCGCTCCCTCGCAGTCTACAGTTGGAGCGTCACACACGGGGGTGCTAGTCGCAGCGCGAATGAATTCAGAATACAAGTCCAAGTCACCGAATTTGTGATCTTACCAGATGTGCAAACGTTAGTCTTGGGATGGTGGTCCGAAGCCGGCTTGTTCGCTGCTTTCGACATTCAAAAGCATCACGGGAAATTGGGTAATAACGCCTCCATTCAAGTATCCAGGGCGACGCTTAACGCCGCTGTACTGAACGGACTTGCCGTACAGACTGGCAAGGGTAATCAAGAAGTCGTAGCTGCTTTCCGCCCCGAGTATTTCATGACTTACGTCGAGAATATGGATCACATCCATAATTTTGGAACGTCATCAGCGGCCATCGATGCGCTAATTCAAGCACTTGATCCGGCAATCGCGCCCACTCAGATTCCAGTCGGGGCGTTGTCTGCTGAGCGACAACTTGTGATCCAGACAGTAAGAAAACGCGTTAGGGAAGCTAATTTCCGCGAAAAGGTTCTTCGAGCGTATGATCACGAGTGCGCAATGTGTAACATTCAACTCGAATTAGTTGACGCCGCGCACATCGTCCCTGTTGCAGCACCCGCATCGACGGATGACACGGATAATGGTATGGCGCTATGCGCTCTGCATCATCGGGCATACGATGCAGCTTTAGTGACGGTAAATGCCGACTATTCAATCGCGGTAAGTGATGCTGAAATCGGTCGGTTACGGGGGATTGGTCATCATGGTGGATTGGACGAATTTGTCGACGGCTTACGCGATATCATCAATGTTCCCCCGAACGTGCACGATCGACCTCGACCGGAATACCTGAACCGCGGAAAGACGATTCGCGGATGGCGATAATCATGGAACACAAATGATATTTTCG
>DASZXJ010000159.1:0-17822 GCA_035545895.1 Tepidisphaeraceae bacterium
CGACGTTGGGTTGGGCAAGACGGCTATGAACTACGGGTTAGGTTCGTGAAGCATACACTGGTAAACTCGACTCACGTCGAGTTTGTTTCCGATAAAGAACATCAAAAAGAGAATCCATTGGATTCAGCCGATCGGCCCGGATTCCCCAGCACTCACGTTGCTTTCCCTTAACTGGTATGGGATTCAATCGACCACGTTTCAATAGGTCGCTACGTCCAGCCCAGCCGACTGCATCAAACGTATAGGGCTGCCCGGTCATCAAGATATAGATGGAGTCATCGACGTATTTTGCAGCCATATCGCCGGGCGTATTTCGCGGAGGTCGCACAAACATATGGCCATTTGCAATCGACGTATACTTAATTTCAACGGCGCGCCCATTTTGAAACCATGACGCTGGAAAATCGCAACCACGATTGCCTTCGTTGCGTTCCTCTTTCTTCATCCAATCAGTAACGTGCCATGGCGAAACGATAATGCACGCTGCCAATTCTGCTGCCAATCCAGCGCATGAAATGTCTCGATCACTTTCGCCAAGGCTTTGTTTTCGTGTTCCGAGTTGCCCGTTATGACGTTCATATTCCAGCCGATCCGCATGCGACTCGATCCACTCCGCCCATCGAAACACGTTCGCGCTCGTAATGGACCTACGGCATTCGTGACATTTATACATTGCTCGCACCGGCGTAGCCCGCAAGGCAATATCTTTGTGCCAGCCGCATTGGATACAACGGAGCTGCATGACCGGCATAATATCCGCGTTCAAACGACCACACCAAAGATTTTATTTTTCGCATCGCGCGGCCCCGCGCGGGGCTGTGGATAACGAGCCTCTTCGCGCCGCGATTTTCTCGCGCTACAGTATCGGCATGGCCAAAGGCAAACGATTCTTCATCTATGCACGCAAATCCACCGACGATAAATCGCGGCAGGTTCGCAGCGTTCCCGATCAGATTGCTGAGTTGAACGAAATGGCGAATCGCCATTCCATCGCCGTCGTCGAAATCTTTACGGAGAAGCAGACTGCCAAAGTTCCAGGGCGTCCAGTGTTTAATGACATGCTTGATCGCATTGAAAGCGGTGATGCGGACGGAATCCTTGCGTGGCATCCCGATCGCCTTGCTCGCAATAGCGTGGATGGAGGGCGGATTATTTATCTTGTGGACACCGGCAAGATTGCCGATCTTAAGTTTCCGACCTTTGTCTTTGAGCCAACTCCATCCGGCAAGTTCATGCTTTCCATTATGTTCGGCCAGAGTAAGTATTACGTGGACAACCTTTCCGAAAACATTCGCCGTGGCCATCGCCAAAAATTGAGGAGCGGCATCTGGCCTCAAAAGGCTCCCATCGGATATCTCAATGATCCGCTGACCCGCACCATCGTGCCCGATCCAGTGCGCGCGCCTCTTGTTCGCAAGACATTTGAAATGTATGCCAGCGAATCCACCCTCGATCAAATCACCTGCACCATTAATGGGTTGGGTATGACCTCACGCCAGACAAAGAAGGGCTTTTCTCGTACGCAATACCATCGCCTGCTTCGCAATCCGATCTACTACGGTCTCATCCGTCACAGCGGCGAATTCTTTGATGGCAAGCATGAACCGCTCATTACGAAATCCCTGTTTGATAAAGTCCAAGACGTGATCCGAAGTAAGCGAAAGCCCAGGACAAAACGAGCGGTCAAGCCATATCTTTACCGAGGTGTGTTTCGATGCGGCGAGTGCGGCGGCTTAATCACGCTGGAAACTCAGAAGGGGCACAATTACCTTCGATGCACCAAGAAAAAGGGTCCATGTTCGCAGCCTTATCTACGAGAGGAAGAAATCAATGCTCAGGTAGCTTCCGCTCTTCTACCCCTCGCTATACCTCAAGGCTGGACTGAATCGATGCTCGAAGACCTTCGGGGCGAGCGGCGCTGCGAGCATATTGCTCGCGATGGAGAGCAGGTCATCCTGCAGGCCAAAATAACTGAAGCTGACCGCAAACAAGAACGCCTCACCGCCGCGTACGTTGATAATGTCTTGACCTTGGACGAATACCGCGAAGCCAAGGTCAAAGTGGTGGAGGAAAAAGCAGGGCTTAAGGAGCGAATGAGGTGTCTGGAAAAAAATGCATCCTACTGGCTCGAACCGACCGAGCGATTCGTAAAAACCTTATCCGAAGCCAACTTACAAGCCATGGGGAACTGCAACAACGAAAAGGTCAAATTACTCAAAAAAACAGGCTCGAACCTGAAAATCCAGGATAGAAAGATTGACTATCAATTTCGCGGACCGTGGAAGACCATTGAAAAACATGGCCGTCTTGCCCAACACAACGTCGCGCCGGAAATTTCCGGCGCGCCGCCAGTCGGTAAACCCGACCACGTTTTCACAATAGCGGAGGAGAAGGGATTCGAACCCCTGAGACCCTTGCGGGCCTACCGGTTTTCAAGACCGGCGCATTCAACCGCTCTGCCACTCCTCCGAATTTTACCAGTCAAACGGTAGCCGACGCGCTTTCATCGGTCAAATCCGCGGAATTTCGTCAAAACCGCCATTTCCATGCAACGGGAGCATGTGAAATCAATCTGATTTGCTCTTTTGAGAATCGCGCACCTATGATGTCGCTTGTCATATGCAATCGTTGTCACAGACAACTAATTCGAACCCGACGCAGGCCTGTGCCGAGGAACTGCTCGATGCGCTGCCGCCGATGATCCGGTTTGTCCGCAAGCACATGCGGCGGGGCACGGACATGGGGTTGTCCATGCCCCAGTTCAGGACATTGGCGCTGCTGCGGGCGTTTCCCAATACGAATTTATCGCTGGTGGCTGAGCACCTGGGCGCTTCGCTGCCGACGGCGTCGCGCATGGTGACGTGCATGGTGTCGAAGGGATTCATCCGCAGGCGCGAATGCGCGGGAGACCGGCGAAATGTGGAACTGGTGCTGACCGGACGCGGCGCGGAAATCATGAATAAATCCCGCAAGTCGGCGCAGGCGCAGCTGGTCAGGGAACTGCGGTCGCTAAGCTCAGCCGACCAGCGAACCGTCATCCATGCCATGAAGTTGATGCAGAAGGTATTCAACCCGGCAGTGGACGGTAATTAGTATCGGAGTGTCGTATGTGGATCGTCCGTTTAGCCCTGCGTCGGCCTTACACGTTTGTCGTGGCGGCGATGCTGGTGTTCATTCTTGGCATTGTCAGCATCGCGAACATGTCCACCGACATTTTTCCGCAGATCAACATTCCGGTGATCGCGGTGGCGTTTAACTACAGCGGCATGTCTCCATCGGAGATGGAGAAGCGCGTCACCGGCAATTTTGAGCGATTTCTCACGACCATCGTCAACGATATCGATCACACCGAGAGCGAGTCGCTTTACGGCGTGGGGGTGATCAAGATTTATTTCCAGCAAAACGCCAATATTGATGAAGCCATGGCGCAGGTGGCGTCGGTGGCGCAGACCGCCATTCGCCTGATGCCGCCCGGCATGCAGCCGCCTTTGATTATTCGATATAGCGCTTCGGATGTGCCGATTTTGCAGCTTTCGCTGGGTAGTAAAACATTGCCCGAGCAGAGTCTGTTTGACCTGGGCGTGAACCAGTTGCGGCCGAGGCTGGTGTCGATCCCTGGAATCGAACTGCCGTTTCCGTATGGCGGCAAGCAGCGGCAGGTGGTGGTCGATCTTGATCCGGACAAACTCTACGCCTATGGCATTTCGCCGGCGGATGTTTCGACGGCCGTGAACGCGCAGAGCCCGATTTTGCCTGCCGGCACCGCCAAGATCGGCAAGCAGGAATATCAGGTGCAGCTCAACAGCAGCCCCGCAGCCGTGCAGGCGATGAACGATCTGCCGATCAAGACCGTCAACGGCGCGACGGTTTACATTCGCGACGTTGCGCAGGTGCGCGATGGGTTTCAGGTTCAGACCAACGTCGTGCATACCAACGGCAAGCCGGGCGTGCTGCTGTCGGTCCTCAAGCATGGCAATTCATCGACGCTGGACGTGGTGAAAGCCGTGAATGAAGCCTTGCCCGCGGCGCGGGCGGCGCTGCCCAGGGAATTGGAAATCACGCCGATGTTTGACCAGTCGGTTTTCGTGCGCGCAGCCGTGGAGGGTGTGGTGAAGGAAGCCGCGATTGCCGCCGGGTTGACCGGCTTGATGATTCTACTGTTTTTGGGCTCGTGGCGCAGCACGCTGATCGTGGTGATTTCGATTCCGCTGTCGATCATGGTTTCGATCATCGTGCTGTATTACCTGGGCGAGACGCTCAACGTCATGACGTTGGGTGGCATGGCGCTGGCGGTGGGCATTCTGGTGGACGATGCGACGGTCGAGATCGAGAACATTCACCGCAATCTGCATCAGCGCAAGCGGCTGGTGAAGGCGATTCTGGACGGAGCCCAGCAAATCGCGGTGCCGGCGTTTGTTTCGACGCTGTGCATCTGCATCGTGTTTGTGCCGGTGGTGTTCATCAGCGGGGCGGCCAAGTATTTGTTCACGCCTTTGGCGATGGCGGTCGTGTTCGCGATGATGACCAGCTATCTGCTGAGCCGTACGCTCGTGCCGACGATGGTGCATTATCTGCTCGCCAGCGAAGTGGAACGTTATGGGGGCGAGCTGGATCCCGAAGATCCGCATGCGTCGGCGGCAATTTATGCCAAGGAACACCACGGCGAGCGCCCGCCGGTGCAGGAAGAAACCAAGGCTGAACATCTTTTGCATCAGACCTGGTTCAGGCTGGTGCTCCTGGTCGCAGTTGCGGCAGCGGCAGTGGGGGGCGTGGCGCTATACGACCATTTCGCAGGCGGAAGTTATGTAACGGCCGGTTGGAACTGGTTAAAAGCCAATCCACGCCTCGACGCGATGGTGCTGCTGGCGATTGTTGCCGTCGTGTCGCTGCTTTATCTCATCACATCACTTGATTTAATCTGGCGAACGCACGATGTGTTTAACGCGGCGTTTGAACGGCTTCGCCGATTTTATGGCGGCATGCTGGCATGGGCGCTGGGGGCCAGAACGATCGTCGCAGTGGCATTTACGATTCTTGTGAGCGTGTCGCTGCTGCTTATTCCATTGATCGGCGAGGATTTTTTTCCATCGGTCGATGCGGGCCAGTTGCGGCTTCACGTGCGGGCTCCGTCCGGGACGCGGATCGAGGAAACGCAGAAATATTTCGCCGCGGTCGAGGATCTGATTCGCAAGGACATTCCCGAAGAAGAGATTGCGACCATCATTGACAACATCGGCATTCCGAATAGCTCGATCAATCTGGCGTTAAGTGACGGGTCGATGATCGGCCCGGCCGACGGGGAAATTCTCGTGTCGCTGAATGAAAACCATCATCCAACAGCCGGCTATCAAACCAAGCTGCGTACTGACTTGGCCAGGCAATTCCCTGAACTGGTCACGTTCTTTCAGCCTTCGGACATTGCGACGCAGGTGTTGAACTTCGGATTGCCCGCATCGATTGACGTGCAGGTGGCGGGAAACACCGCCAATGCGCAAGCCAATGAAAAGATCGCGAATCTGATCCTGGCAGATGTTCGGCAGGTGGTCGGGGCGACCGATGTGCGGCTGGCGCAGGTGACCAATACGCCTGCCATCATGGTGGATGTTGATCGCACGATGGCGGACCAGATGGGCCTGACCCAGAAGGATGTGGCCAGCGACATGTTGATCTCGCTGTCTTCAAGCAACCAGACTGCGCCGAATTTCTGGCTGAATCCGACGAACTCGGTGAATTACAACATTCTGGTTCAAACGCCGCAGTACAAGATGGACACGATCAACGCGTTGGAAAATACGCCGATTCAACCCTCCGGCGAAAACGGGTCGGAGCAGAGCCAGTTGCTTGGAAACCTTTCGCGCTTGCGCCGCGGAATGACAGTGACCAATGCAACGCATCGGGATGTGAGCGCGACATTTGACGTGCAAATGGGCGTGCAGGGCACGGACCTGGGCACGGTCGCCAAGGCGGTCGGAAAGATCGTTGATAAATACAATGGACAACTTCCCGGCGGATCGACCATCACGCTTCGCGGACAGATTGAAAGCATGCGTTCATCGTTTTTGGGGTTGGGCATTGGATTGGTGTTTGCGGTGCTGTTGGTTTACTTGTTGATGGTGATCAATTTTCAGTCGTGGCTGGACCCATTGATCATTTTGATGGCCTTGCCGGGCGCGCTTTCGGGGATTTTGTGGATGCTGTTTGTGACGGGCACGACGATCAGCGTGCCGGCGCTGATGGGCGCGATCATGAGCATCGGCGTCGCGACCGCCAACAGCATTTTGATGATCACGTTTGCCAATGACCAGCGTGAAGCGGGCATGAACGCTCCTGATGCCGCGCTTGCGGCGGGCATGACGCGCTTGCGGCCGGTGATTATGACCGCGCTGGCGATGATCATCGGCATGCTTCCGATGTCTTTGGGATTGGGCGAAGGTGGCGAGCAGAACGCTCCGCTGGGCCGCGCCGTGATTGGCGGCCTGACGCTGGCGACGTTCACCACGTTGTTTTTTGTACCTGTTGTTTACAGCGCATTGCGCCGCCATGCCGTGCAGACGCAGGTTGAAGAGGAGTTGCGATAATGGATAACCATCAGCAAAACAATCAAGCGCCTGCTCCGAATCAGCCGCATCACGATGCACATGATGAGATTCCGAAGGATTTGCCGAAGATGCGCGCATGGTCGGTCGGGCTTGCGAGCGTGGTGGTGGTGGTCGCGTTTGCGGGATTATTTCTGCTCGGCTGGGGCCCGCGAAAGAAACGGCAGGCCGATGTCGAGGAGCAATCCAAAGCGGTTTATGAAGCCAAGCCATCGGTGCAGATTGCCCTCCCGAAACATACCGAAAAAATGATCGATCTGGTGCTTCCTGCCGATGCGCGGGCCATGCAGGAGACGCCGATTTTTCCGCGTGCGAATGGATATCTCAAGCGGCTGCTCGTTGATCTGGGCGACCGGGTGGAAGCGGGGCAACTGCTGGCGGAAATTGACACGCCCGACGTGGATGCGGATTTGCTCCAGGCCAAGGCGTCGGTTTCGCAGGCCAACGCCAGTCTGGTCAAAGCTCAAAACGATTTTCAACTGGCCCAGACGACGCTGACTCGATACGAGGGATTTGCCCAGGCGGGCGGCGTGACGCAACAGCAGCTCGATGAGAAACGGTCGGCGTTTGCCGAAGCGCAGTCGGCATTGGAAGGCGCCAAGGCGAATGTGCAGGCGGCGGAGGCGTCGGTCCAGCGGCTGACGGCTGCACAGGGTTTCGAAAAGGTTGTCGCGCCGTTTGCAGGAGTGATATCAGCCCGCAATTACGATATTGGCGCGTTGATGTCCGCCAACGGGTTGCCGGGCAACAAAGAGTTATTCCGAATTACGGATACATCCACGCTTCGCGTTTTCGTGAATGTGCCGCAGGCGTACATGACATCGCTGAAGACGGGGGAGCAGGCTCAGCTTGAAGTGCGCAATTTCCCGGGCAAGCGGTTCACGGGCACGATCGCGCGGTCGGCCGGTGAACTTGATCCAGCCACGCGAACCATCCGATTTGAAATCGATTTCCCCAACAAGGACGGTCAGCTCTTTGCAGGCATGTATGGTCAGGCCCACTTGAAGATCAATCAGGATCAGCCGCCAATGGTCGTCCCGACCAGTGCGCTTGTCTTCGATGCGGGCGGCACAAAGGTGTGGGTGGTCAACGACAAAAAGGCATACGGGAAGAAAGTTGAAGTGGGTCGAGATTTTGGCGCAGAAGCTGAAATCGCCAGCGGCCTCAATGGCGATGAATCGGTCGTGACCAACCCCGGCACTCGACTGGGCGATGGTGTCGAGGTTGAAGTTGCCAATCAGGTGGCGGCTCCCGCAAACAAGCCGCAGCAGGTCGCCATTCAGTGAATTTATGAAGCATGTGATGAAAAAACTTTCGGCAACAGCTTGTGCAGGACTGCTGCTTGTCGCGGCTGGCTGTCAGGTGAATCAGCAGCGCGATGTTGCGGAGTATCGCAAGATTTTGGATCGCAATATCGCGCCCACCACTGCGCCGGCTGCCAATGAACCGTTGACGCTTGCGCGCGCGATGGCGTTGGCCAATCAAACCGATGAACAACTGGGATTGAGCGGTGAAGATTATGTGCAGGCACTAATTCAGAAAAATCGCGCGGTGGCGGCGTTTTTGCCGACGGTGAGTCTGCAGCCGGGCTTTACGCTGGGCGATCGGCCCAGCGTCAACAATCCGGGCGGCAACCCTTCGGGGATCAATACCGGTTTTCGCGTTCATGGCGACACGATCCACCGGCTTGAAGTACCGGTGGTGGGCAATATCAACGTCTTTCGAGGGTTTGGCGATATAGCCAACCTGCACGCTGTTGAAGCGGTCATCGCGCAGCGGCGAGAGCTTTTGCTTGACCTTCAAGCCACCATCCTCGTCAATGTGGCCCAGACGTATTACCAGGTGCTTCGTTCCGAAGCCGCGGTCGGCGTGCTGGAGCATTCGGTGCAACTCCAGCAGGATCGATTGACCGAAGTCGAGCAGCAATTTCGGAATGGATTGGCGACGCGGCTGGCAGTGGCGCAGACGCGATCCGAACTGGATGCAACCCGAGTGACTCTGATTCAAGCGCAAAGCGATGTTCGAAACGGGCGAAGCACGCTGGCTCTTCTAATCGGAATGGCGGCCGTGCCAAACCCGCTTATCGATGGCTATGTTGTGCCGGCCAATGTGGGGGTCGAAGAAGTGTTTGAACAACTTGCCGTTCAGAACCGGCAGGATCTGATAGCCGCGGCGTCGGGGCTGGAAGCTGCCCGGCGCGAGGTGGATGTGGCGATCAGCGAATATTACCCTTCTGTTTCCCTTGACGTGAACGGGTTTCTCTATCGCGAGTTCTATGCTGACGCCAGCAAGTGGAACGCGCTGCTGAGCGCCAATCTGCCGATTTTTTCGGCTGGCTTGATCGAGGCGGACGTGCGAACTGCCTGGTCGAGGTTGAGGCAGGCTGCGTTGAACGAGTCGTCCGTTCGCCGCGATGTCTTGCATGATGTGCAGGTCGCGTATGAGAACCTGCAAACCAGCCGCTTGCGATTGAGGGAATTGGCGGATGAGGTCGATGCGTCGCAGGAAAGCTATAACCAGGCATTGCAGGCGTTTCGAGCGGGGCTGGCGACGAATCTTGATGCGGTGGCTGCGCAGGACTCGCTGCTCAATGCCCAGCTTCAATTGACCGGCGTTCAATTCGATCAAACGGTCTTTTATCTCGATCTGATCCGCGCGACCGGTGGCTTGCCGCTGCAAGCGACATTCCCCGCTACTGCACCCGCCAGCCAGCCCTGAATAGGCTGTTTCATCGATTGAAGGATTAGTCCATAATGGCGGCGTGACCAAGATCGGATACCTTATTCTGGTCGCATTGGCCGTGCTTTATGTGGTTTATCGCGCTCTGGTCTATAGCGGGGTGATTGATTATTGACGTCCGGTCGTTATGAAAAGCAGATATGAAAGTTTTGTTGATCGGCAATGGCGGTCGTGAACATGCTTTGGCGTGGAAGCTGGCCTCTTCTCCGCGCGTGACGGCCCTGTACGCCGCTCCCGGAAATCCCGGCATCGCGCAAATGGCCGACCTGGTTCCCATCGGCGTGCTCGATTTCGAAAAGATCGAAAAGTTCATCACCCAAAACAAAATTGAATTGGTCGTCATCGGCCCAGAAGACCCGCTGGCGGCGGGATTGGCGGATCGAATCACCGCGATGGGCGTGAAAGTGTTCGGCCCGTCCAGGCTGGCGGCGCAATTGGAAGCGGACAAGTGGTTCGCCAAGGAATTGATGCGCCACCAGGCGGTCCCGACGGCCGAGGCGCGCGCATTTGTCGATGCCGACGCGGCTGAGGAATATGTCAAGACGCGCGGAGCGGTCGTTGTCAAAGCGGCCGGGCTCGCCAAAGGCAAAGGCGTGAGCGTTTGTTACCGCACCGCCGATGCGTTACTCGCCATCGAACGCATCATGCGGAACAAAGCCTTCGGCGATGCGGGCGAACGCGTCGTCATCGAGGAAATGCTCACCGGGCCGGAATGTTCAGTGCTGGCGTTTGTCGATCGAAAAAACATTTATGTCATGGAAACCGCGCAGGACCACAAGCCGATCGATGATGGCGACACCGGCCCGATGACCGGCGGAATGGGTGCCTATTCTCCGACCCCTGCTGTATCCGATGTCCTGCTCCGCCAGATCGAGCGGGATATTCTCGTGCCGGTCCTCGACGGATTGAGCCGTGAGGGGATTGAATACAAAGGAATCCTGTACGCCGGCCTGATGATGACGGCCGCGGGTCCGCGCGTGCTGGAGTTTAATTGTCGTTTTGGCGATCCGGAAACCCAGCCGCTGATGATGAGGCTCAAAAGCGATTTGCTTGAAGTGATGCTTGCGGTTGCGGACGGAAAGCTCGACCAGATCGAGTTGCAGTGGGATCCACGCCCGGCGCTGTGCGTGGTGGCTTCGAGCAAAGGTTATCCCGGTTCTTATCCCACGGGTGTGCCGATCTCCGGGCTGGATGATGCAGATTCCATTCCCGATGTAAAAGTCTTCCATAGCGGCACGGCACGTCGAGACAACCAGATCGTGACCGACGGCGGCAGGGTTCTAGCCGTCACCGCGCTGGGTGACACCATCGCCGACGCTCAAAAGCGGGCCTATCAAGCCATGGGCAAAATCCATTTCGATGGCATGCACTTCCGCAAGGACATTGGCTGGCGGGCGATGAAGTGAAGGGCAGAATGCACAGCGTTCCTGTCGATTCGCTTGACGATCCCCGCTTAGCACCATATCGCAATCTCAAGGAGCGCGATCTGGCCAGGGAGGGCAATCGCTTTATCGCGGAAAGCGAACAGATTGTTCGCCGATTGCTCGCCAGCGATTTTCCGGTCGAATCCGTTTTGCTCGTCCGGAAACGAGCCGCGGAGATCGCGCCGCTCATCCCTTCCACCACTTCGGTTTATGTCGTGCCGGATGAATTGATGGAGCATGTCATCGGTTTCAAGTTTCATTCCGGTGTCATTGCTTGTGGCGTGCGTAAGCCGGCTGTGAAACTGGACGAGGCGATGAATCGCCTGGGTGAGCGCGCAATAATTCTTATTTGTCCCGAAGTGGCCAACAACGAAAACCTCGGTTCGCTGATGCGCATCGCAGCCGGCTTTGGGGTCGATGCAATGGTGCTTGGCGAACAATGCTGCGATCCGTTTTATCGCCAGAGCATTCGCGTTTCGATGGGAACCGTCTTCAAGCTCAATATCATTCAGTCGCCGAACCTGAAAATGGATTTGGAGGCGATGAAGGATCGCTGGCAATTTGAACTCGCGGCAGCGGTGCTGGATGATTCGGCGGAGAGATTGCGTTTGGCCGGACGCGCACCGCGCATGGGCCTGCTCTTTGGGAACGAAGCCCAGGGATTGCCGTCGGAAATAATCGCTTGCTGCAATCGGAAGATCACCATACCGATGAAGCTGGGAACGGATTCGCTGAACGTTGCAGTGGCGGCGGGGGTGTTTTTATATCACTTCACGGATGGCTGAAGACTCATGCGGTCAAATCGAGGTGCGATTCGCCTTCACCGGTATCCTGGTTTTCTGTCAACGGGCGATGTTTGGATCGTTTGAAATTCTGCTGCTCGCGCGGGGCATCGTGAATGGGGGTCAGTTCCTCGCTGCTTTCCACCTGATGCTCAAGCTGATCTTCATCGAGGGATGAATCGCGGGACCTTTCCACTGCCTTGCGTAGTTGGCGGTCTTTGTCCGCCGCTTGCTGTCGCTGGACCTGAGGCGACTGCAGGATCGAGGATGTAAATGGATTGATCTGTGACATCACGGCTCCAACGGCGCGGTGATCCACTTATAGTTATCGGCAGTTGGGGTGCTCCACTTTCAAACCAAATTGGGCGCATGAAAAAGCCGGGGTCGAAACCGGCCCCGGCTGCTCGAATTCGCGTTAATTCCCGGCTGAATCGGTGCCCGACGCCATCGGCAACAGGCTGGGCGGCGCATACTGGGCGGCTGCGGTTTGTCCGAATTTGGCGGGGTCGATGGTTTCAAACGATGTCGGCGTGATGATCGTCAGATTTCGCTGGGTGTCGGTTGTAATCTCGCCTCGAACACCAAGGAACTCCCCCATGTGCTGTGCCAGCTTGGAATCATCGCTTCGCAAATAGACGACCGTTCGCCCATTGGCCGGGTCGGTCAGGCGATACAAGGGCGTCTGGCCATATTGCAGGCTGCTCGTGCGAAGCGTGCCAATTGCGGTATAGAACTGAACCTGGGCCTTTTCGATTCGTTCCTTCAATTCAGTGGCTTCAGCCGAAAGTGCGAGTTGCTTGGACTTCATGTCCTCGACGAATTGCTTGTGGCCTTGCAATTCCGCCTGCATCTTTGCCCGCGATTGCAGGGCGCTGGCTTTGAATTCCGCGATGCGGCGCATCGATTCGGGAAGAGCATCGCCCTTCGCGAGTTGTTCGTAGCCGGCAAGCAGTTCGGCGATCGGCTGTTCATCAAGCGGGCGCTGGGCTGATTGCGAATAGAGATTTTCGAGTCGTTCGAATTCAGATTGGGCATCGGCGACCGGCTGAGTCGAAGGCGCCGGCGCGGCAGCTTCCTGAGCGGTCGGTTGCGTCGAAGGAGCGGCGCCAACGTTGCCCGCGACTTCCGTTGGCGTCTGGGTCATTTTGACTTCGGCTGTTTCGGGAACGGACGGTGCGGTCGCCGGCGCAGCGCCCAGTTGCCGGACCGGATCGACGAATTGTTTGTTGACGTAGTAATAAACATCGGTGGGCGGCTTGATCTTGAAGTATTCATCCTGCTCGCCGACGATCTCTACACGCTGATTGGGCTGGAGAGTCGTGACGATCTTGCTGGTGAGCAGATTCAACTGGCTGCCCGCGCGAACATGGACGGCCGTCGTGACCTGACCGATGCTGCCGTTGCCGGCGCGATTGACGAATGCCTTGGCGGCATAGCAGAAGCTGCCTTCGGGGGGCAGAATTTTCAACCAGGTGAATTTCTCGCCGACGACAGTCACTTCGTCGCCCTTGTTGAGCTGCATCGTGGGATAGTCGTTGTCACTGGCGCCCGAGCGAACATAAACAGCGTTGCCGTTGATTCGGCCGCTGATCTGATACTTGGCGTTTTCAACGACAGGCTCGGCGGCATCCTGTGCAAGCAGTTGCATCGAGAAAAGTACGACGACAAGAGTTGTTATCGATTGAATAAGATTGCGGGGAGTCATTGGCACCTCCATGTGCATGCATCGTCCATGAATTCTTCGTCCAGCGATTGAATGTGATACCGTTTTTTGCGGAAAAGTAAAGCGACGGCGCAAAGATTGCGCCTGGGCAATTAATGTGTTTTGGCACCGCGTTGGAGGCAGGCAAAGTGTCTTCGAAAAACACCATCATTGCAGAATGGCATTCAGGCGAAAGCCTTTTTTGCCGCTTCGATGGTTTGCTGGATTACCTCTTCGGTGTGTGCCAGGCTGACAAACCAGGCTTCGAATTGACTGGGCGGAAGATATACGCCGTTATTGAGCATGGCGTGGAAGAACGTCTTGAAGCGATCCTTATCGCACGCCGTCGCCTGGGCGAAATTATTCACCGGCTGTTTGGCTTTTTTCACGAAAAATGGGGTCAACATGGAGCCGACGCGGTTGATGGCGAGTGGAATTTTGTGATCGGCTGCGACTTTGGCAAGTCCTTTGGCGAGAGCATCGCTTCGCGATTCGAGCAATTCGTAGGTTCCCGGCTCTTTGAGAATTTCGAGCGTTGCGATTCCACCCGCCATCGCCAGGGGATTGCCGCTCAAAGTGCCGGCTTGATACACCGGGCCCGCCGGGCTGACCATTTCCATCAGCTTAAGAGGGCCGGCGTATGCGCCCACCGGCAGTCCACCGCCAATCACCTTGCCGAGACAGGTTAAATCCGGCGTGATTTTGTATTTGACCTGAGCGCCACCCCAGGCCACACGAAAGCCGGTCATCACTTCGTCGAAGATCAGCAGCGTGTCATGTTCCGTGCATAAATCTCGCAGGCCTTGGAGATACCCTTGGGCAGGCGGGACAACACCCATATTTCCCGCCACTGGTTCAATAAGGAAACAGGCGATGGTGTCGGAATATTTCTTGAATAGCTGATCGGCGGCTTCAAGATCGTTGTAAGGCACGAGAAGGGTGGTTTCGGCGATCGATTTTGGGATGCCCGGTGTTGAAGGCGTGCCGAGCGTGAGCGCCCCCGATCCGGCTTCGACGAGCAATCCATCGGAATGGCCGTGATATCCGCCGACGCATTTGACGACCAGGTCGCGCCCGGTGGCCGCTCGGGCCAGGCGGATGGCGCTCATCGTCGCTTCGGTGCCGCTGTTGACGAAACGCACAATCTCAACCGATGGCAATGCCGAGGCGATCAGCGTTGCAAGATGAGTTTCAGATTCGGTGGGGGCGCCATAGCTCGTGCCGCGACCGATGGCCTTGGACAGGGCCGCCACCACGGTTTGATTGGCATGCCCGACGATGGCGGGACCATAGCTACCGACGTAATCGATATAGCGGTTGGAATCGACATCGGTTATCCTGCAATCGGCAGCATCCTTGATGAACAGCGGTACGCCGCCCACCGCGGAAAATGCCCGCACAGGCGAACTGACACCGCCCGGCATCACTTTTTTAGCCCGGGCAAATGCTGTTTCTGAATTCAGGATCGAACGCGGGGATGTTTCTGCCATGATTGATTCTCGCAAGACGGGATTTTAGAAACGCCAGTCGATGTAAGCAATGAGTGGCTCGGCCCAGTCGACGGCATCATTCCACGGGAGAAGGAGATGATGCGATCCAAGAGAAAATTTCTAATGTTGGCCGGCTCGGCGGTCATTGGAACGAGTCCGCTGCTGGCGAGTGCCGCCGCGATCTGGACCGGCAATGTCAGCACATTCTGGTCGATCGATGGCAACTGGGATCAAACCGGATTCCCCGGCGATGGATTGATTTTTGACGCAACGGTCAATTCCGGCACGCCGACCGTCGATGCAAATCGCACGATCAACAATTTCACTCTGTCCGGCGGAACGCTGCGCGCGGTTCCCGGCAACGCATTGAATGTCACCGGAATATTCTCCTGGAACGGTGGAACGGTCGGAGCCGATGCGACGATCAACGCCACCGGCTCGCTGCAACTGGCCAACACCTTGCAGAATTCGGGGACTTTGATTGCCAACATCAGTTCTGGCGCAATCAGTGTCGATAGTTCCACCGTATTGAATAATACCGGCACGGTTGCGGTGTCGGGTTCGACACTGACGTTTCGCGCCGGCACGAGCAGCGGTCGGCTGGAGGCGGGCGCCGGCGGGACAATTCTGTTTCAGGGAGTCGGGCCCTACACGCTGGCGGCAGGTTCATCTTTGGCGGGCAACGGAACATTTGTCGTGGCGGGCATTAATCTGCAGGAGACGGTGAGTCTGGCCAACCTCCAGCTCAACGGCACGATCAGCGGTGGAACATTTACGACGACCGGCGATTTTGACTGGCGATCAGGTGAACTCAAAGATGTTGGCCTGACCACGGTCGCGACCACGAGCACGCTGCATATCTCCACGGCAGGCGTGAAGAACCTGCAAACGCGAAACCTCACAAATCTCGGCACGATCGATTGGACCGGCGGCGATATTCATGTGCAGGATGGCGCGCAACTTCAAAACGGCAATTGGTTCAAGATCAACAGCGATGCGACGCTGGATCATCAACTGGCGTTCTCAGCGGGCTCGATTTTTAACGCAGGCACCCTCGCCAAGCAGAGCGGAACAGGAACTTCGACCATCGGCGTTCCGATCAATAATTTCGGGACGGTGATTGCGTCCACTGGAACCTTGAAATTTACAGGCGGCGGCGGTGGTGGGGGAACATGGTCGGTGGCTTCGGGCGCAACACTGACTTTCGCGGGCGCGATTGATACGCCTTACACATTCAACAGCAGTGCAGCGCTCACCAATCTCGGATCCGTCAATGTGGCAGGATATCTCAAAGCCAAGCCGACGTTCATCAGTGGAAATAATCTGGTACTCGGGTCCATTGATGGAGCCGAGCTATACATCGATACGGGCAATGTGCCCATTTCCGATTTCACGTGGAACAGCGGTGTAATCAGCGGGCCTGGCACTTCAGCGATGGCGGGCAAGACATTCAGCACGCCCTGGGGTGTGGCGGGCGGTCGCACGCTTGAAAATTCTGGAATCATGAACTGGGCCATCGGGGCAGCGTGGGGTTTTGGCGGCGATTTGAGCGCATTCGACAATGTGTCGGCTGGAACAGTCAGCAATCTCGGTGGCGGACAATTTCATTTCCAGGCTGATGGCGTGATGGGGCTGTCGTTCGCTCCAGAACGATTGGTTGTCCAGAATGCGGGAACAGTTGGTATTGATAACACCAAATCAGTCACGATTTACGGCACGGTCAATAACAGTGGGACTGTCACCGTCGGCGATGCCGCGACTCTCACCCTCGCGGCGGGAAGCACAAGCGGCGGCACGTTTCTGATTGGTGATGGCGGCAAGCTCATCGCGACAGGCAATGCTACGCATACGTTTTCTTCATCAGCTTTAATCAAGAAGACGGATGACTCCAGCGGGGCGCATACGGCCATCCTCGATGCGGCTACCACCAATTTCTCCGGCACGGTCGCCAGCACGGTCGATCTCCAGGCCGGCAACGGAGACAATTTCACCGACACGCTGAATTTTCTCTCCGGCTCTCAGATCAATGCCAATTCGCTGACGGTTGTCACCGGCACAGTAAATGTGTTGAACGGCTCGACCATTAACACGCCTTTGATGGCGCTCAACGGCGGCTTCACGGACATGAACGCCGGTGCATCGGTATCAGCCACCACAACAACACTTGGAACCAATTCGATTCCGCTGGCGACACTTCGCATCAACAGCGGGGCAACAGTTCAGGCGGGAGACTTCACGCTGAATCCGACGGGCATCCTGCGTCTCAATGGCGGCTCGCTGACGATTACCGGCACGGCCCAGGATTCGGGAACAGTCGTCGGCAGCGGAACAATTGCCGGTTCGCTCAACAGCACGGGCGGCGCATTCAGCCCCGGACAGAATCCCGGCGATATCGGATTACTTGATGTGACCGGTTTCCTCACACTTGATTCATCTTCATTGTTGTTCATCGATATCGACGCCAACACCAAAACCAACGATGCCATTCACGTTCTTTCCATCGCCGATCCGGGTGATGCATTTCTCAGCGTATTCGTGACCGGCGATTTTTCTCAAATCACCCCTGCCGACGAGTTTGTCATTCTGACAAGCCCAACAATCTCCGGCGCGTTCACAATCGACTTTCCGGATGATGGCTTGGTCAATGCGTACGACCTGGAAACCAATGATCTGGTTGGCCAGTTTTATGTCGACTATCGATTTGAATCTGGCCAAGTCGTACTGACTCTGGTTCCCGAGCCGCATATGATTGGTTTCTTGCCTGCGTTGCTAGCTCTGCGTCGTCGCCGCCGCTAGCTTGCCAGAAAGGCAGCAGGTTGGACCCGACTGTCGAAATGGCATGGAGGTTTTGCTGGCCCATATCCGCACTCACATCACAAGTCTAGCTGCTTAAAAGGTTTATGCATTGGCATGTGCGGCGCGGAGATGGCACGAGGCTTGCGGAAGCAGTGACGACTCGCGCTGGCGCCGTCCGTGCGGGTCAGGAGATTCACATCATGGCAAAAATCATTGGAATTGACTTAGGCACGACCAACAGCGTGGTGGCCATCATGGAAGGCGATCAGCCCAAGGTTCTGATCAACTCCCAG
>DASZXJ010000160.1:0-18790 GCA_035545895.1 Tepidisphaeraceae bacterium
CTATTACTTCGTTCGCACTTGGTAACAATGCGAACGTTAAACCTTTGTTCGAGAAGAACATTTCTGACAACGTAAAGCTCGTGATTAGCATCACAAATATTGAGCCGGAAGCTGCGAGCCAGCCGAATGCACCCTCAATCAGAAATGGTATCAAAATTCACCCTGCTCATAGTGAAGGACAGCGAAATTAATGGCCCGGTTATTTTCGGAGGGAGCATCGCTGAAGTCATCAATTCGAAGTCTGTCAGGCTTATCCTGACGTCGGTAAATGGCCAAAAAATTGAGAAAACCGTGCAGATCGAACCAGCTAGATAAAGATGTTCGTTTTGTGTAAATGTTGTTCTCCATATTGACGTGCGTATTGTCTGTCGCTCAAAGACGGGGTTTAGCGAAAGTCCCTTGATCTCGGCGTGCTGCCAGCCAGCCAATCGCTCAGATCATGTAATCGCTTGGCTATGACATTGTGGATGCACCGAACTTCGCTCGGCTTGTGTCCGGCGCAGTTGGAACTGCGAAGGATTATCTGGGCTTCTCCCCACCGCTGAATTGATCTGGCAACATGGGATGCAGCTTGGAGGTTCCCATGGAAGCCATGGCTAATGGCAAAGCAGACGGGTGACGCCGTCCGTCCCCACGAATGTCAGCGCCGTGCGACTGTCGAGTACCGAAATTGCGGTAAGTTGGACCTCCGATTTCCAGCGCTGCGATGGGTATCGGATTGAACGCAGCGTAAATGGTGGTACATGGACGGAACTTGCGAATCTCGACATCTGGCAGGTGAACTACTTCGACACGTCAGTAAACGCTACTGATCAATACGACTATCGACTCATCGCCAAGAACACCATGCTGGGCGATTCACAGCCATCAGACCCCTCCAGCAAGAACGACTCATCGACTGTATGGCCAGATGAAGATCCGGCGAACATGGGGAACGCAGTCATGGTCGAAGTGACCAATGGCGGAAACACGCAAGCAATGTTCAACGGCGGAGCAAACCTGCCGGCTGGGCATTATAAGATCATGTATCATTCCGGCTCGTGGAATCAGCATTATTTGACTTATCTCTTTAATGACGATCCGTGGGGGTGGGGACACGCCATTAATGACGACTACAATGACGCAACTTTAGGCTTTTCCCTTGTCGGGGGGCCCGGCGGCAGTCTGCCGGGTATCGGACTTCAGTTCGCTTCGCACAATGAGCTTGGCATGGTCTATAGCTATGAGTCGATCGACAATCCAGTTGGCGCCGATACATTGAGCCGTGGAATGTCAATGGAGTTCGACTTTGCAGGAGGTCCACTAGGCGTCAAGTTCGATAGCCCGCTTCCCGGCGCAATGGATCTGGGCGTTCATGGCAGCCTCAATGGATTCCACGACATGCTGTATTACTCAGGCGCAGTGATGTGGAGCTTAGCGGCGGTTACGGGCGATCTGGATGTGACGAAAGTGGAACATAATGCTTCCAATGGCGAACTGCCGGAAAATGAAGAGGACACGGTTGGCGCTTTCGTCCCAGTCAATAACGACGATGATGAGTATGACCATTACGATCCGGCGAACAACAAGTCGGATTTAGATCAGACTGGCGTTCTTGCCGCCCCAGATGATGATCTGCTGGAGATTAAATTGCATCCCGCCCAAGGAGCGACCGTCATCAATGGCGACTATTACACCCTGACCATTCCTAGCAATGTAAAAGTCTGGTGGGCACAAGATAAGGGAAATAATGGCGAATGGGGAAGCGGTCAAGTACTTGACGATACAGCCATCGATGCAACTCAGACGACGATATCGCTTTGGGTCGAAGGCGTTTCTGCAGGCACCGGCGAAATCGTGCTGAATCTGCATCATGGAGCGAACACGCTGGCAAACTTGGACAGAATCAAGGTGACGACATTCGTAATGACCGGCCCGCTGAACGTACCGGGATATTCCGTCTACGAATACACAGCGGCAGGAGCACCAGCGGGAGGCAAGTGGATTGATCCGACTGGCGGCACGGTCAAATCCGGCGCAAACTCAAATGACATCTCCATTCTTTGGGGCCAGGGCGCGGATGTGGAAAAGGCCGTGTATCAGGCCAATGCAAATTACAAATGGGATTTGGAAGTCAACGTCGTGAAGATTACTGCTACCGCCGGTGCCATCACAGTGCCGACCGCACCACCAATTGCCAATTCACTTCCACAGGACGGAAATGGCGCTTTTCATTCGGATTTCGTCGCGATCTCAGTAAATGGTAATATTGATTTTAAGACATCTGTTACAGTTCAAGGAGCAGACGCGGCGGGCGACCGCGGAGTTAAATTTATCAGAATCGGATTTATCCAAGAGTGGGTTTCAGCTTCTGCCTCACATGCTCTCTACTTTATGGGGTTAAACCAATATGGTGAACCAGAGTATAAACGGCGAACTTCTGCGACTGAAGGAATGGCTAACGTCTTGGATACTTGGGACGGCAGTTTAAAGCCATGGTATAAGAGCTATGATGGTCAGGCGGGCTGGTCTCCGACTCCGGCCAACCTTTCTCATGACTTTGAGACAACGGATTCGCCAGAGCTTTGGTTCCCAAAGACGAGTGATGGCACGGTAAATGGCGGTGCCCTCAACGAGGCAGATTTGGAATGGAGTTTCAGCATGTATCTTGCCGTCGAAACGATCGAAGGAATAAATAGCTCTGAAAATGTCTTCACTCCAAGAATGAAAGCTGATTGGTCTGTCAATTACGACGGTATCTTTAGTGGCACGACATTTACGCCAAATAGTGGCAGCAAGATGAGCGGGCCAACAGTGTTCACAGCATCACCGTCTGACGGGACACCCGTTCCAGTCGCCCCGATCTCCGGATCTATTTTTAATGATGAAATCACTACTGTCCGGTTACAAGTCGAACAGGTACAATGAGTTATGAGTTTCATCGGCCTCGATTTTGGTGGCTTGGCGGGAAAACACCTGAAAAGCAGGGGTTTTCTCGAAGAGCGTCAGGCTCAGCACCTGCAGCATTTCTCCCATTGGCGGCGTGAGATTCAATTCCCGCTTGGCGATTGCCACCAGCACGTAGGCGCTGACCGCGATCCAGACTTGTGTCTTGACCGCATTGGGCGAGTTGCCGAAAAACGCCTTGATGCGCAGGTACTGTTTGATCCATTTGAAGAACAGTTCCACCTGCCAGCGCGCCTTGTAAAGCTTGGCGATGGTCGAGGCCGCGAGCGTAAAGTTGTTGGTGAGAAACACCAGACGGTTTCCCGATTTGACGTCGACGAAGCTTACGCGATGCAGCGGCGCCGGGTAGCGTTTGCGCGACAGCGGCCCGCGCAGTCTGATGGTTTGATCCGCCCGCAGTCCGCAGCCCCGGTCCACCGGGCGCGATTCGATGACGCGGAAATCTAGGTTGTCCTTTCCGCGGACGATGAAGAAGGCTCCGGCCAGCGTGAAGCGGTGCAGCCGCGCGAAGTCGACGAAGCCGCGATCCATGACATAGGACGCGCCGGCTTCGAGAATCAGTTCGTCCAGCACGTTCACTTCGTGGACCGACCCCTCGGAAACATTGATAAAACAGGGGATATTGCCGCGCAGGTCCAGAAGCGTGTGCAGCTTGACGGCGCTCTTGCGGCGGCGGAACTGCGCCCAGGGGAAACAGCGTGAGGCAAAGATCGATGGTGGTGGTGTCGAAGACGTAAGTCGCCGCCTTGAGCCTGCCGGCGACGGGCTCGCCGGCGTACAAACGCCGGGCATGGGCGATGAGCACCGTGGCAAAGTCGGCCCAGATGCGCCAGGATCGCGTCTCGTTCGCGTCGGCAAGCGTCGAGCGCGAAATGACGCCGCGAATGCCCAGATGATAAAGCTGTTTCGGAAAAGCGCGGAGGCACGATTCGATGTCGCGCAAAGACTCGCGGCAGGTGAGTTGCGCGAAGAGCATGACCAGAAACTGATCCCAGCAGGAGAAGGTTCGGACCCGGCGGTTGCCGTCGTGGCGGGCAACGCACTTGTTGAACTCGTAGCGGGAGAGAAGATCGAAAAGTTGAGCGAAAACGAATCTGCCGGAGTGCATGCCGGGCAGCATCGCCAAGCGATCCGCCCGGACAACGAGGCGGAATTGGCCGGTCGAAGTTGAAATCGAAAAATCGCATCATGTGCAATTCAATCAAGAAAATCCGAGCGATTCCGAGATTGAACCATGAGTTAACCGGACAGTAGTGATCCAATAATTGATCTACCTAAAGGGCAGGTCGAAATGTCTTGTTTCGCGTCTCCATTCAAATGAACTTCATTCTTGGGTAGGATTGCAGCATGCAACACGATCTTAGCAAGCCGCCGATTTGGGATGGGGTAATGGAACTGGGTTTGATGCGGATGCGCGCCGGGGTGGGTTCGGCCGAGGGAACGTATCTGCCCCGTCTATTGCTTTGGGTGGATCATCGTTCTGGCGTGGTCCTGCATTTTGAAATGACCGAGCCGCTGGACAGTTATGTGCCGCTGGTGGTTAATGGGCTAAACACTCTCTTCAAGCTCGTCGGCGGATTGCCGCGGCAGATTCAAGTCCGCAATCTGCAACTGGCTGATGAACTGCGGGAGGCGCTGGAACCCCATGGTATCGACGTGGTCGTGCGCGAGTCGCTTCCCATGCTCGATGAGGCGATCAGGAGCATGCAGGAGTTCAAGAAGATCTGTGGCGAGCCCGAGCCGGGGCTGCTCGATGTGCCGGGCATGACGCTGGACCATGTGATCGCCTTCGCCGACGCCGCCAAAGCATTTTACGAGGCCAGGCCATGGCAACATTTGACTGACGATGATTTGATTGCAATCGAGTCACCGTCGGGACCCCCAGGAACGGAATATGCGCAGGTTCTGGGAGCTGGAGGAACCACATTTGGGCTCGGATTCGTCAAGTCCATCAAGGCGCATGAGGACATGCGTTCGGGAGCGACGTTTCCGCGCGAGGCCATCTGGAGCCTGCTTTTCAGCGACATCGACCGGATTGCATTTGACGATGGAGAAGCGTGGGAACGGCACGGTCTTGCAGTGGCCGGACCGGATGCTTATCCAGAATTCTGCTGCTTTTACCGGTCAAAAAAGCCTCAGAATCCGACGCCTGAACAGCTAACGTGGGCGGAGGGATTGTTGCGGGCCCTGACGAATACGACGGAAGAAGAACTGGACCAGGGCCGATGGGAGAAAAAGGTCAAAACCATCAACGGTGAGGTCACTTATAAGTTTTCTATGCCGCTGTTGCTGGATCAAATGGCGGGCAAGCACGTCGCCGACTCCGCTGGGATTGTCAATTCCGGAATGATGGCCATGGAACCGATCTTTCGCGCCGTCGAGCAGGAGGCGGCGAAGCGCGGGCCGATGACTCAGGAGGAGCTCGACCGATTAATGCGGGAGATTCGGTCCGAGGGTCGAACTTTCCAACCGACCAATGACGTCGAACGAGCGCAGGCGCTGTGTTATCAGTTTTTTGAGGCGCGGGGCCGGCGAAAGATCCAACTGGTTCGGCAGGCACTGGCGATTGATCCGGACTGCTGTGACGCGCTGACCCTGCTCGCGCAGAGAGAGGCTGATCCCGAAGCTGCCAGACAGTTGCTTCAGCGCGCGGTGGATAGCGCCCAGCGCCGGTTGGGTCCGGAGCGTTTCGAAAAAGACGCAGGTCTTTTTTGGGGAATCGTCCAGACACGACCCTATATGCGCGCCAGGGAAGATCTGGCGATTGTTCTGATGGACATCGGCGAACTTGAACAAGCCGCGAGTCATTTCAAGGAAATGCTTCGCTTGAATCCCAATGATAACCAGGGCAACCGCTATCATCTGGCCCAATGCCTGCTCGCCCTGAATCACCTGGATGAGTTGGACGCGCTGCTCAATCGTTCTCAATATAAGGATGACTTCACCGCCGAGTGGGCTTTTACGCGGACATTGCTCGAATATCGCCGCAGTGGCGACTCGCCTGCCGTGCGAGCGAAGCTGAACCAAGCCCGGAGGCGCAATAAATTTGTGATCCCGCTGTTGACCGAACAGGTGCCTCTTCCCGTTTATTCTCCGTCTGTTTTTTCGCCGGGCGATGAAGATGAAGCCATCAGTTGCGTTGAGCAGATTTCGCAGGGATGGCACGATACGCCGGGTGCCGTCGAATGGCTGGCCAAGGCATCACGTACTGAACAGAAACGGATTCGCCAATGGGAACACGAGCGAGAAAAAAAGCGCAAGCGGCGTTGAGGCGCCTTATCGTCGCACCGGTCGCCGCGCGGGCGTTGGCGCGGGTTCGGGCGCGGGCTCCGGTTGCACAGCGGGCGGCTTGAGCGGATCGGTGCTCGGCTGGTCCTCCACCGTGAAGAGTTGCCCATCGCGCAGGTAAAGCCGCCGCTGTTCCTGCGCATTCAACGGCCGGGCGCCTTTTCTTCCGAAGACGCTGAGTTGATTGCCCGATTCATCCACCGCGCGGTCGCGATCCAGACCTTCGCTGATCGCGATCGCGGGACCTTCGGTGGGGAAGGTGGCGATGATTCGAGGACGGGGACGCGGGCTGAAACCCATGTAAGTCGGCGTGTCGTCGCGCTCGTCGGCACTGGTCAGTTGCAAGACCTTCAACCCGTTGCGGCCATCGGCGATGTAGGCGTACAGACACGAATTGGTCATGCCGATTTTCACCGCAGTCGCGTCGCTGATCTGTCCACCGGCGTTGAACGATTCGACCTTGGCTGGTGATTGCGGCTTTTCAATATCGATGATGACCAATCCCTGCTGGCCTGCCGCGACATATGCATAGGTGCGACTCAGGTAGATATCGCGGGCATCCGGGACCGGAACAGTCGAATTGGGAACCAATCTGGGATGTTCAACATCGGTGACGTCGATCACCTTCATGCCTTCATCATCGACGACAAACCCGTAACGGAACTGGAACGCGACTTTGCGGGGATTTTTCAAACCCGCCAACTGTGGCGCATCGATCAGCTTCGGGTGAAGCGGATCGTCGAGGTTGACGAGTTGCAAACCATACGTGCCGCAGACAAACGCATAATGGCCATAGATCGCCATCGATCGCGCGCCCGCGAGTCTTCCGCGGTCATTAAATGAGAGGGCTTTTTGCAGGAAATTGTTTTCCGGATCGCCATCGAGCAGCGTCGCCACGCCGGGTTTGTTGCGTTTGTCGCTCAATGGATTTCCGATGACGACCAGCCCTTCGTATTTGTCGGTGACGTACAAATACGCGTACATCGGATGAACAAAGCCCTCTTCGTTTTCCGGCAGATGCGGGCGTGTCGGATCAATCGCCATCGTGCTCGGCGAGCAGATACTCGTGGCGTATTCAGTCTTCACGTAAAACTTTTGACCCAGCGGAGAGACCGGCGCGGAAATGATCCGTTCGGAAAAGCCCTTGTTGTCGATGTTGGCCACATCGTACGCGATAAAGCCGTCCGGTCCGCAAGCGGTGTATAGATACTCGCCGCGAAGCTGGAGATCGAGAATCGTACCTTTGTGTTCATGCGATTCGGTCAATCGCTGTTCGTGAACGAGGTGCTCCTGATAAAAATCGGGATATGCCAGCTCATGTAATCGCGAGCCGATGACGGCTTGCGGCTCATCGCGTTCGGTAACAGCCACTGCCTGCAGGCCATGCTCACCCTCGCCGACCCAGGCAAATCGTCCGATGAAATTGACCGCGTTGGTTCCTTGAAGCAGAAGCTGCGCCATGATGGCGTTGTTGTCATCCTTCGACGAGACGTGGCAATCGGTGCAGTGCTTGGTTTCGACGGTTCGCACCGTATGCGGGAAATACGGGCTGAACGATTGCCCGCTGAAACCCTCAGCCGAGATGGTCTGCTGCTGTGTGTATATCCACTGGCGATTGGCATCCTGCGAACTGACAAGCACCGCGCAGGCCGACCGGATTGGCACGATCTTGCCGCCCTTGGCGCTGGAATCCTTGCCCAGCATGTAAACATCGTCGCGCAAAGTCTGAAAGTTATAGTTGGTGTAGTTGCGCGTGAGTTGGCCTTCGTTGTGAAGCATGTTCTTGGCTTGATTGGCGCGCATCGGCAGGTGACAGCCAAAACAGCTCGTGTTCCATGAACTGTGGCAGGCGTAGCAGCTCATGATGGAATTGGGATGCGCCAGGGGCATCGCGTTTTTCGTCTCATCCGCGCCGGGCGGTGTACCCCAGGTTTTGCCGTCGTTTCGAACGGTATGCGCCCAAAGTGCGGCTTTGGATTGCGATCCATCAGCCGCCTGTTTCAGCGTCCATTTCTGATTGGAATCGAGTGCGCTGATTTGCGAAATCGTTCCATCTCCCGGATTAAATTCAAACCGATTCTCGATGATCTTGCGCGCCTGATCGTCGGTGATCGTGGTCGCCGCGTTGCCGGTGAAAGCTTTGCTCAGCAGGGATTTGTCCTTGGTCTTGAAGAATTGCAGCATGACCGCCGGCTGTTCGGTGCTGCCATGACAATCGATGCATTCGATCATGACCGCGTTTCGCGTTTCACCATACAAGTTGCCGTTGCCATGTGCGTCCTGCTCGAAATGACAATCGACGCATTGCATTCCTTTTTGCAGATGGATGTCCTGAAGATGAACAGCCTTTTTGAATTTGTCCGGATCGTCAAACGAGATCGCCTTGCCATCGGTGTCCAGCCAGTTGCCGTGACGATCTTGCTTATAAACCGCTCGAAACACCCAGCCGTGCCCATGAAAGTCGGCGAATTGGGTTTGCTTCAATAACGGATTGAGATTGGCTGCGAGATTCTCAAGAAAGTTCGGGCCGGCCACGCGTCCGGTTTGATCCTTGTCATTCGGATAAAGATTCGACCAAAGCCCGCGAACGGCTGCGCCTTCGGGATTATGCTGGCTGACCTCAAATTCCTGCTCAGGCGTCGGATACTTTTGCCTGGCGGGATACATGTGCTTGCCTTCGGTTTCGTTGTCCCACCACGTGTAGCCGAGATACGCATTCACGACGTTGGTGCCGGGATGAATGTGGCAAACAATGCACGTGCTGGTCGGCATGTTCTTGACGAACAGATGCTTGATTGGATGGCCGGGCTGATCTTTTGGGATCGTCGCGTCAATGGAAGAACTGGTGCCGCGATTTCCCATGGCCGCCCATTTGCCGCTGTGCTCGGGGCTGGAGTCGTTGGCGTAGACGACATGGCAGGCGGTGCATCCGCTGGCGCGATAATCGCCAGGATGATCGTTCGTGCCGAACAAATTCAGTGTTGGATCCAGCAAGCGGGTCTTCTGCAAACCGAGGAAAACCGGGTCGGTCCGGGTATCCGTGCCGAAACCACGAAGAGATAACTTCACATCCGGCTTGCCCGGGTCTTCAGCGGTTTCGGGAACTCCCACTTGCGGACGGAATTTCGCGCCGCGCTCGAAGACTCGCAGGATGTTGCCCGGCTGGGAGATTTCCCATCGTGGAAGGGGCCACAACGAAAACAAAACGCCCGGCTGAGTGGAAGGCGAATTCTGTTTGATCTGCCTCGGCTGGCCGTCAGTGGTATAGCTCTCGCCATAGACAGGCGTTTTGCGATTGATCGCGCCGTTGTTGTAGAGGGCTGCCTCCCACAGCATTCCGCCGTGGCTCATCATGCTTTTTTCGACCTTGGTGACGATCTCGCCATGACAGTCGCCGCACGCGGATTGAGCAGCGCGAAGATCGCCCGGATTGACGAATCGAATGTAATCCGCGGACTCCTGCAATGTCACTGCGCCGGGAATTTCAGGATTTGCAGATGACTTCCATAAATCGCGCAATTTGGGTTGAACGTGCGCCGCCAGTTTCAGTCGTGTGTAATCCGTGTCGCCGGGTTTAATTTCATTGGGTATGGTGAGTTTCCAATTTCCGCCGTGACAATCGACACAACTGATTCGTACAGACGAAGTGTGCATGTTGTGGTTGTCGGTCGTATGACAAACGACACAGGCGGCGTTCATCGCATCGACTTCAACCTGCCTGCGATCCTTGCTGGCGGAGGGAAATGAAAACCCGGCCAACATTGATCCAGCCGGAGGAGTGGTCGGCTGAGAGGTCGGCCAGGTATTTACCTGTCGCGTCGTGTTGACCCTGCAGGATGTGGCAAACAGCGCGGCTGCCAGAAGTAACAGCCACTTTTTCTTAAAATGGCCAATGACCGAATTCCAATAACCAACAAATGACCAACGATCAATGTCCAATTGGCTATTGGGATTTGAGCATTTGTTGGGCATTGAGGATTGGTCCTTGGTCATTTGCGGCTCAGTACGTAAACGTCATTCCCGTAAACAACGAATACTCTGTCGCCGCCTGATAAATATCCTCGTAGCCGCGC
This sequence comes from Tepidisphaeraceae bacterium, assembly GCA_035545895.1. Lineage (GTDB taxonomy): Bacteria > Planctomycetota > Phycisphaerae > Tepidisphaerales > Tepidisphaeraceae > DASZXJ01. Next base: position 10,308 of record DASZXJ010000160.1, read on the forward strand.
AGCGGCTGAAAGATCGCAACGCCGGCAGTGAAAATCACGTTGTTGTTCAGCAGCGGCCGATACTGCAAGCCCAGACTGTAATCGATGCCGAAATCCTCGGATATTCGATTGTCGTGCAGCAGCAATTTGATCGAATTGGTACTTGCAAGCTGCACGTAGCTGACATTGAAAATGGCTTTGAGCTTGGGCGTGATCTCTGCATCGACGCCGACGTTATATAGAAACAAACCGGGATTGACGAAATTGGCTTGTCCCTGCTCCTTGCTCGTACGCAGATCAGGCAAGAAGCTGTTGCGGTTGACAAGGTTCACGCCTGAACCTGTGAGGCGGATCGCCTGCCGTGTGAGAAAGCTGAATCCTCCGCCGGCAAAGTTGGGGTTATCGAAAATCGAATCGAACCCCCTGGCCGTGCCGTCGGTCGGATCATCGTCGCCGGATGCGTAAACAAAACTCGCGCGATAACGCAGCCAATCCTGGTCGTAACTGATTTCGGCGGCAAAGAATTGCGCGTTGATGTCCGTCCGCCGGCCGGCAATCGGATTGAAACTCTCCTCCCCAAATGCCTGATAAAACTGGTGCGTCAGATTGAACCGCCCGATGTGCCCATCTCCGGCCCAGCCAATGTAATAGGCCCGCACGTCTTTTTCGTGAATCGTGCCGATCGGCGCGGGTCGCACGATCACGCCGTTATCGTCGTACTGGATTTCTCCATCGTCCCCGTTATCCAGATTGGCCTGCACGCTGAACTGTGTTGTATATCCAAACACATCCGTCGGATTAAGCCTCGGCCAGAGTCGCGACAGTGAATCCTGGATGTAAACGTTGGCGATAAAGACATCCTGATTTCGCGCGGAATAGGAATTGAGCCCGCTGTTGGTGTCCTTCTCCAGTTGATGAAACCACGCGATGTTCCACTGAATCTTGTTATTGTCGGCATTGCCGAAAAGTCGAATGCCCGGCTCATTGTCGGAATAGAGGAACCCGCGAAAGTCGCTGGTGAATCCCTGGATGCCCGCGCGGACCGAAGCAAAGTCGAAGTTTCGCGATTCGAACGGAGATCGAAGTTCGACGAATGCTTCCTGAAATCCAATCCATGAATCTTCACGATTGCTTCCCTGGCGCACATCCGGATTGACGATGCCCTGCTCTTCAACATCGAGGTAGTTGACGTTGAAGATCGGCGTGAAGCGAACCTCCCAGTCGCGCGGTTTATAACCGGCGTCTCCCTTGAACAGGCTGATCGAAGTAATCAGGTTTTCGTTGGCGAAATACTGCTTGCCCATTCCGAAGAAATCCAGCGAGTTGGGATTTTCGCTGCTCACACCACTGGGTACGGGCAGCCGGCGCGTCTCCAGCAGGGTGTCGCTGGTGACGGTGACGTTCATAAACAAGTCCTGCGTACGAGGCAGCGGGTAATCTCCTTTGAGAAGGTTCTGGTTATACGGATCGTAGATATGTCCGCCGACATTTTGCACATAACCGGGAGGAATGCCGATGCGCCAGCGGTCGGGAAGGGGGAGAAAGTCGTTGCTGGGGGGTGTTCCTGGCGGCGATGATGACCCGGCATAGCCGGTGGGAGCCAATCCAATCGATTGCGCAAGGTTAGAGCCCGCGCATAACAGCGCAGCCGACACCGCCCAGAGGTGCAACCACATCCTTCCCAAGGTTCAGGCCCCGTCGAATCGAGATGCCAACCGTAACCGCGAGCAGGGTTTATAGGCAAGAAAATCCGCCCGGCGCGCCGCCGCCAATTGTGTCGTGACATGGGGCATTGGTTGCCACGACCCTTACCAGCCCGGTAGATTCCCTCGCGGAAGGACGGGCATGTCGGGTCACGGGCCTCAACCAGGTCGAGTTTGTCTCGAAGCGCTGGAGTCGCGCACCCATCTGGCCGCGATCCAGCTTTCCCGCACCAATGTATCGCAGATTTTGGCGCAGGCGGCATCGCAGGCGCGTGCGGGGCAGGCCATTGCCGTTACCGACCGCGATGGCGCAATTCTGGGCATCTACGGAATCGGAAGCGTCAAGCGAGCCCAGATTCAGGATGCCATCGCCCGCGCTCAAACCGCTGCTTTATTCGAATCAGCCGGCGAAGCGTTCACCACACGCACGGCGCGATTCATCATTCAGGACCATTTCCCTTTTCCGGTTTCCAATACCCCGGGCGGACCGTTGTATGGAGTGGAATTCTCCTCGCTGCCCGGCTCGGACGTGTTTGCCGGGGTGAAAGGGATAAGTGGTGACCCCGGCGGGGTGCCGCTTTATATCAATGGCCAACCCGTTGGCGGCGTGGGTGTCGCTGGAGACGGGCACGATGTCGCGCCCCGGGAAGACCTGGCCGCCCCGGGTCAACCATTCTTTTCCGGCCGCGAAGAAACGGACTTCGATGAGGCCGTTGCGCTGGCGGGGGCACAGGGATTCATGGCGCCTGCCAGCATTCGGGCAGACAAGGTCTTTCTCGATGGCCTGCGCTTGCCGTTCGTGCAGGAATTGCCCGCCATCGGCAATCCGTCCCGGACACTGGATCAATTGACCACAGCGGGCGTCGGTTCGCTCAAACGCGCCGGCTTTATTGCCAATGACGTGTCCGCTTTACGTGGCTCGCCCGGTTCGCCATTTCCAGCCGCCACCGTCGATGGGGTGACAGGCCAAAACAAGAACCCCAACCCTGCCGCCACTCACTTCGGGACGATCTCCAGTAATGATCTCGCCGGCGAGCATCTGACCTTCAAGGATGTTAACCGAATCATCGCGCAGGCGGTGAATCAATCGCAAATCACCCGCGGCGCGATCCGCCAGCCGATCGGTACATCAGCGCAAGTTCATATCGCTGTTGTGGATCGGAATGGCGATGTGCTGGGTGTTTTCGCCACCGGTGATGCGACCAATTTCAGTTATGACGTGGCCGTGCAGAAGGCGCGCACAGCCGCTTATTTCAGCGACGACACCCACGCCTTTTCCACGCGGGCGATTGGATTTATCTCCCAGCGGTTTTTTCCGGCCGGCATCGATGGACGAACCGGTCCGTTTTACCAACTGCAGAACCAACTCTCAGTTCCTGCCCGTCTCATTGGACCCCTGAAAAACGGAATAACGATTTTCCCCGGAGGCATTCCGCTGTATAAGAACGGCCAGTTTGTCGGGGCCATCGGAATTAGCGGAGACGGAGTCGATCAGGACGATCTCATCGCCTATGCCGGCACGACAGGATTCAGGCCGGCAAATGCCATTCGTTCCGATGCGCTGGGCGAGACGGAAGTCATTTCGTTCCTGAAAGACCGGTTTGCGGATTTGGTTTTGACCTATGGACTGTCAGCGGCATTCGAAGCACGCGTGGTCTCGCGGCTCGATGCGGGTCTCAACCGCGTGCAGCTTCCGTATGTCAAATTTCCTCGAAACCCCAATGTCTGATGAAAGCTGAGATGAAGCGACCGCTCCTTTCCATCGCGATGTTGTGCCTCCTGCTTGCCCGACCAGTGATCGGGCAGGTCGATGTCGAACGCTTCAACCGGCAGATTGAACAAATTCAACGCGATACGCGCCTGCTGGTTAATCCATCCGTGCCGGTGGATCAGCGCAGCTACTTCGATTACGGAGCCTATTTTACCTTTAACTACCTGTCGTTGGACGAGGCCACTCTTAACAACCGTGCGTTGCGACAATACGACCTGACCGCCTACGGACGGTTAAACATCGACGGTGTCCATGAAATCTTCGTGCGAGGGCGCGCATTTTACCGCGACTTCAACGATGGCGACTCCTTCGATAGTGATGTCAACGGCTGGGATGGCCGCGTCGAACGCGCCTATTACCAGTTCGACCTGGGCCGGTACATGGCCGGCAAGACCGGCAAGCTGGCGGATGGAAATGTCATCGTCAAAGTCGGGCGCGATCTGGCGTACTGGGGCAACGGTCTGGTCCTTAGTGAAGAGCTCGATGGCGGCATGATCGATCTGAGCGCCGGACCAGCAACGTTGGATTTGCTCGCGGGACGCACCCCCTCCGACACCTTCGATATCGACAGCTCTCGCCCCGGATTTGACGGGCATACCAATCGGATGTTTTTGGGGGCAATGCTCAGCGCCCGCGCCGGTGTGCATCGACCTTATATCTACGCCTTGGTCCAGCGCGATCACAACGGCAATGATGTTTCCACCGATGGAAGCATCGTCACGCGCTACGACTACAACAGCTATTATTTCGGTATCGGCTCGACCGGGGCGTTGACCGACCGCCTGGCGTATGGACTTGAGGCCGCCTATGAGGCCGGCGACACGCTCTCCAATAGCGCCTTTACCGAACCCGACCCCAATGCCCCGGGAAGTTTTATCACGGTCCCCCAATCACGCGATGACGTTCAGGCCTGGGCGCTCGATGGACAATTGAACTATCTTTTGCCCGATACGCGTCATACGCGGTTGAGCGGCGAGTTCATCCTGGCCAGCGGCGATTCCGACCGCGTCGCCACCACCACAACGCTCGGCGGTAATCAGCCGGGAACCGTCGATCATGCGTTTAATGCGTTTGGTTTGCTTAATACCGGGCTGGCGTTTGCACCCAATGTGTCGAACCTGATCTCCCTGCGCGGTGGGGTGTCGCTTTTTCCCTGGCCGGATGTCAAGTCGCTCAGCCGGCTGCAGGTCGGAACCGATGTGTTTGTCTTCAGCAAATGGCTCGCCAATGCACCCATCGACGAAGCCACCACCAACGATCATTATCTGGGCTTTGAGCCGGACGTGTATCTCAACTGGCAGATCACCAGCGACGTAACGCTGGCGGTTCGATACGGCGCTTTTGTGCCCGGCGCTGCCATTGTGAACAATGGAGAGATTCGGCAATTCTTTTACACCGGGGTGACCTTTGCCTTCTAAAACCATGAAAACACTTACCGTTTTTGCAATTATTTTGGGATTGGCCGCGGGATGCCAGACCGCCCATGTCGCCGAGCCCCTGACCGGCAAGTATGGCGGGGCCGATGCTGATGCGCAGATGGAATTCTGGCATCAACTGGCCGATCGCCCGGTCACCTGTAACGACGAAGCCTTCCACGGACTTCTGCTTTATCTCGACGGCAAGGACGACAACGCCGACTATGCGGCGCGCATCAGTTCGATGAAGTCGCGCAGCCTGCTGCCCGGCGATTTCCACGCGCCCGCCAACGATGCGGTTTCTCGCGGCGTGCTGGCGGTAGCCATCTCGCGCGCCTTGCAAATCAAAGGGGGCGTCATGCTGCATGTCGCCCGCACTTCCCCTCGCTATGCGACTCGTGAACTGATGTTCATGGACCTTTATCCGCCGAGCAGCCCGAATCAGACATTCTCCGGCGCTGAATTTCTCGGCATCATGGGACGGGTGGAAGACTGGCAGCGCGGTAACGCCGCCGATGTCCCGGCAGCCGTGCTTCCGAATGAAATGAAACAGTGAAATGGCTTGCCTTTATCCTCGCGCTGATGCTCGCCGTATCGGCGCGAGGGCAATCCGTGATCGACGCACAGGATTGGCAGCCATTGACGCTCTGAGTGGCAGACTTCACGATAAAAAGAGAAAATGGCCGTATCTACAACCTAAGTAAGCTTGATACAATCTTCGGCAGTCTGGATATAGATACCGCCGATCGAGCGACGGCGAATCGCGATCTGATCGCATGGGTCAAAGCACTTCTCGGAGCCCAGGGTCTGTTGTGAAAGAGGAAGTTTATGCGTGTAGCGAAGAGCGTAACGGTGGCAATGCTCTGTTTCGCGAGTCTGGCCCGCGCGCAGTCCACCGCTCCTACATCTGATCTGTCCATTCCAGAAGGACCCTTGCAGATTACCATCACCGGCGTGGAGGGGATCGTGCAGGCACGACCATCCGCCGACCAGCCCTGGAAGCGCATCACGGTCGGCGCGGTGCTTAATGAAGGTTCCGAGTTCCGTACAGGCCCCAAGAGCGCCGTGCGATTCACCATTCCGCCGGATCAGACCGTCACGCTCGACCGGCTGGGCACGGTGCAGGTGCTGCGATCCAATTTTCAAAACGGCAAGATTCTGACGGACCTGGGCATGAAGTACGGTCGCACGCGGTACGACATCGAAGCCGCCGGGCGCGAACACGAAGCCACCGTGCGCAGCCCCAGTTCGGTGCTGGCAGTGCGGGGCACGAAGGTAAGTCTCGACGACGAGCCGCCGTTTGCACCGCAGGCGGTCAGCCTCACCGGGCGGGCGCTTTTCCGGGACGTCAAAAAGCAGATCGCTTTCGGGAACAAGAACGGTAAGACGAAAATTAATCAGGATTCCGACACGCCCGCCGCCACCGCGCTCAACCAGACCGTCGTCGACCCGCGCGGTGAATTCTCCGGTCGAACCCCTACCGATCAGCTCATCCAGCTTTCCCTAGCCGCATATGGTGGAAAAGATTTCTCCAACCTCGGCGTGCTGAGCCTGCTCGATCAGGCGCGCAGAGGCACGTTCACCGGCACGGTCATCGGCACGCTCTTCGTCGAGCAGCAGCTTCGATTTTTCGTGGATTGGCCCGGCGCGTCATTGGCCGATGTCGATCTGTCGGTCATCAGCCCGTCAAGAGAGGTTGTCAGTTCGCTCAATCCGCAATCCCAAAGTGGTGGATTTCATCTGGGTAATGCAGTCGGCAATCCAGAGACGCCCACCACGACCGAAACGGTCATCTGGCCCATCAGCGTGCCACCGGGCAAATATGTCATGCAGATCGATTTGAAGGGAGGCACCAAGTCGCCGGTCGCAGTCAACGCCACTGCCGACGATCCGCAGGCCAGCACCCCCGACACCGGCGGGAAGTTCCCCAATCGGATTGATTTCAAGACCGTGACGCTTTCGCCGCAGAATCCGAGCGTGACCATCCCCGTGACGGTGAAGCAGAACACGCCCGTTGCCGGCGGAGCGTCAGTGAAGAGTTCGCGTTCGCGATGACCGCCGCTTGCGACTCAGCGCGACCGCGGCAAACCCGATCAGCGCAATTGCGCTCGGTTCTGGAATCGCCGAAACATTGAGAAGCACCGACCCCAATCCTGCCGGCGGTGCGGGAACGATCACCACGTTATATAGATAATCCGGCGGCACGTCGCCCATCTGCAATCCTAGATCGGTGATCGAGCCGAACTTCAGCAGCGTATAGGTCCCGATCCCAAAGTCCGGGCCATCAAATATGTTGAGGAACCCATCCAGGATCAGCGCGTTGTTCACCACAGCCAGATCGTTGATTCCGCCGCCGACGATATCGGGTGTGTTCAAATCAAAATCGAGCTGGGCATCGAACTGCACCTCAAGGCTATCCAGTGTCAAAGTGCCGATGGCGTCGGGATCGGTGGTGAACGGGGGCGGCTCGAAATGTCCAGCCGAGATCGCGCCCGGCGAGAGGTGCCCGCCATTGCCGGTGGGAGCGTGATGCAGCACCACCGGGCCGTTGATGATTCCCTTGCCGCCGAGTGTAGTGCCTTCCTGCACGTCGATGCCGGTGGTGGTGAGCACGCCGTTGATTGCTAAAGCGCCCTCCTGCACGTCGATCGGGCCATGGAAGCCATTGGTGACGTTGTTGATTGCCACGACCCCCGCGCCGTTTTTGGTCAGCGTTGAGCCGGCCGTGCCGTTGAGTTGCCCGTTGATTGCCAGCATCCCGCCAAGAGAAACCAGCTTGCCGTTGCCATCGACCAGCAGGGTGTTGTTGGTATCGCTGACGCCGCTGCCATACGTGCGCACGCCATGATCTCCACCGAAACCGATCCACGGGGTGCCCGAATTACTACCGAAGATGATGGCGTGGCTGCCCGCGGTGAAATCGGTGCCGATGCCGAAGATCTGGCTGGGCACGATCGGGCCGGCGAATAATCCGCCGGGGTTGCCGGTGGCTCCGGTGTCAAACGATTCGTGCACGATCATGCCGCCCGTTGCAAGCGCCAGGTTTCCGCCGATGGTGAGTCCCGCCAGTTCAGTGGCGTCGCCACGGACTGCTCCGCCGCCGTTGACGGCAAAGAGGTCGCCGCCCGTTGGGACAACGCCAAGATTTACCTCGCCATTGGAATTGACCTGCGCCTGCACGCCGCCGGTGATGGCGCCATTGACGTTGTAATTGATGACGCCGTTGCTGACGAGAACTGGTCCGCCGCCCGCGATGGCGCCGGCTTTATTGAGATCGACATATCCCTGCTGCACCAGCGTAGCGCCGGAGTAGGTGTTGGGTCCGGTCGAGCCGTCGAGGATGAGCGTGCCCAACCCGGTTTTGATAATTCCTCCGCTGCCGCTGACCACGCTGTCAAAGCTGAGCGCGCCTTTGGAATCGTTGATGACTTCCAGGGTCTGCGACAAATTCGTTTGCGCGAAGATGGAATGGAATCCATTGCCATTAACGTTTCGAGCAAAAAGAACCGCATTACCCGCCTGCGTATCGAAATTGAGGATTGCGCCGGCTGATCCGATGGAGACGCCGAACGCGTCGTCAAAATCGAGCGTGCCCAGTGTGGTATTGGAGTTAAG
>DASZXJ010000161.1:0-25828 GCA_035545895.1 Tepidisphaeraceae bacterium
CGGCATGGCGCAACAAAGGAGCCGCGGGTCACTGGATCTTCGTCATTCGGATTTCGTCATTGATTCGTCATTCAGATTATAGTCATTCGTCATTGGGATTTTGTTGGTCATTGGGACTTGGCCATTGGTCATTAGATCCCAGTTTCCCCGCCAACCCCCGCCACTGGTTGCCTAGCGAACGATGCGGTCTCCCACCGTACTCTCCTACGGGTAAACTCGCTGCATTCGTCTGCATGATGGCTGGCAGCGCAGCGAGGATTTGGGATTTAAGAGCGATTCCAACGCCCATATTGACCTCCGATCAGCACCGGTATAATTACGGGCTGGAGCAAACAACATGATCCTTCTGGCTGACCGTTTAAACCTGATTTCCGAGTCCATTACCCTCAAAGTGAGCGCCAAAGCCAATGCGTTGAAAAAGGCGGGGGTTGATGTCGTCGGCTTCGGCGCTGGCGAACCCGATTTTGATACGCCGGCCTTCATCAAGGACGCTGCCAAAGCCTCGCTGGACAAGGGGATGACGAAGTACACCCCCACGCCTTGCATTCCCGAGCTGAAGCAGGCCATCGCGGACAAGTTCAGCAAGGAGAACGGGCTGTCGTACAAGCCATCGCAAATCACCACTGGCGCTGGTGGAAAACACTGCCTGTACATGGCTTTCCTGGCAGTGGTGAATCCCGGCGATGAGGTGCTCATCCCTTCGCCGTACTGGGTTTCCTATCCCGAGCAGGCCAAGCTGGCCGGGGCGAGCGTGAAGATCATTCGCGGCGAGGAGTCGCAGGGATTCAAGATCACGCCGAAACAACTCGAACAGGCCATCGGTCCAAAAACCAAGGTGCTGATTCTCAATTCCCCCAGCAACCCGGCTGGTCACGCGTATAAGCCCGAGGAACTGAAAGCCCTCGCGGACGTGGTGGTGAAACACCCGAAACTCGTGGTGTTCTCGGATGAAATTTACGAAAAGCTGGTTTACGACGGCTTGAAATTCGTCAGCTTCGCGACGCTGAACCCGCAACTGATCGATCAGACGCTGACGTTCAATTGCCATTCAAAAAGCTTCGCCATGACCGGCTGGCGAATTGGCTACATCGGCGGACCGCAGGCGGTGATCGATGGGATCAACAAGCTGCAAAGCCAGATGACCAGCCACATCACCAGCTTTGCCCAGCAGGCAGCGATCGCAGCGCTCACCGACCCGCGCGGCGCGGAATCCGTCGAAAGTATGCGCCAGCAGTTCGAAAAACGAGGCCTGCATATGTGGCAACGATTGTCCAAGCTGCCCAAAGTCACCTGCGTCAAGCCGCAGGGCGCGTTCTACTGTTTCCCCAACATCGGCGCCTATATCGGCAAGAAGGCCGGCGGGGTCGAAATCACCGACGCGGTCTCGTTCAGCGCTGCCCTGCTGGAACAAAATCACGTGGCGGTGGTTCCGGGCAACGACAGCGGATTTGAAACGCACGTGCGATTGAGCTTCGCCACCAGCATGGAACAGATCGACAAAGGGATCGATCGCGTTGGATCGTTTTTGGAAGGGATTAAGTAGGTTCTTCGAAAAACGTCCATTCAAAGTGTTTAGTGTCGCCGCTTGCGGTGGGTTCGGGCGGGAATTCCCTATGTGAATTCCCTATATGATGGGAAGGCCCACGGCTAAGCCGTGGGCTTTGTTTGGTTTTGACCCTACAATACGCGCCGGATGACGACCCATGCGATGACCAAAACCGACGGCCACCACGAGTTCGATCCCGATCAATACCGCATGAGCATCGGCGAACACCTGGAAGAGCTGCGCATGCGGCTCATCATGGCGCTGCTGGGCTTTGCCGTCGTCGCGGTCTTCTGCCTGATCTTCGGCCAGCAGGTCATGTCGATCTTCTGCAAACCGCTGATTACGGTGCTTCAATCCTATGAGATCAATCCGCAGATTTATTTCACGCAGATGTCAGACCCGTTCATGGTCTACATCGAAATCAGCATGATCAGCGCGACCGCGATTGCGTCGCCATGGATTGTCTATCAGATCTGGCAATTCGTCGCAGCGGGGCTTTATCCGAGTGAACGAAAAATCGTCACCAAATATGTCCCGCTGAGCATTACGCTTTTGATCAGCGGCATGGTATTCGTCTATTACCTGGTGCTGCCCTGGACTCTTCAGTTTTTTCTCGCGTTTAGCATCAGCATTCCCCTGCCGACCGTAAAAAGCCCGACGACGCCAGCTCCCACGACTCAGAACAGCAGCATTCAAATGCTCGATGGCGATCCGGAGGTCAATACGGAAGGCCAGGTCTGGATCAATCGAATTGATGGCCGGTTGAAACTCTTCTACGGTGGAAAAGCGCGAATTCTTCCGTTCGGCCCGGAAAACCTGACCGCCCCGCTCATCACGTTGCCCGATTACATCGACCTGGTTTTCGGCATGTTGCTGACGTTTGGCCTGAGCTTCCAGTTGCCGCTGGTGGTCATGGCGCTGGTGGCGATTGGAATTCTTGAGATCGCCATGCTGAAGGCGTCGCGAAGGTACGTTTACTTCGGCATGTCCATCCTGGCGGCTGCCATCACGCCCGGGGACGTTATTACCGCTACAATCGCTTTGATGATACCTTTGATAGGCCTGTTCGAACTTGGAATCTGGCTGGCGCGGTCGAAGGAACCAAAGGCGCTTGAAGATTAAACCGAAATTGGACGTACTGGAATAGTGACTGGACACCTTGTTTTGTTATGAGACTGTAACATGATTCATCCCTGGCACGATGTAACCCCCGGCGAAAAGCTGCCCCATGAGTTCTCATCCATCATTGAGATCCCATTTGGCTCGAGCGTGAAATACGAACTCGACAAGCCCTCGGGCCTGATTAAGCTTGACCGGGTGCTTTATTCAGCCGTCTATTACCCGGCCAATTATGGGTTTATCCCACAGACACTGGCCGAAGATGATGATCCGCTCGACGTACTGGTATTCTGCCAGGAAACCGTCGCGCCATTGACGCTGATCAAGTCCCGCACGATCGGCCTGATGACCATGGTGGATTCGGGCAAGAAGGATCACAAGATCATCGCGATTGCGGTAAATGATCCGGAATTCAACAGCTACAACGAAGCCGCTGAAATGCCGCCCCACCGCCTGACCATGCTTCGCCGATTCTTCCAGGATTACAAGCAACTGGAAGGCAAGGCAGTCGAGGTGGATGACATCGAGCCGGCCAAGGCGGCTTATCCGGTGATCGAAGATGCGCTGCTTCGCTATAGTCGCCAGCGTCGGCGCGGATTTCATTAAATCCAAAAACGTTATCCAAGGTTGTCTATTGTGCCCTTGATTCATCAGGCAGTTTGAAGACGATGCTCGTCAAACTGCGAGGGCAGGCATGTTCAAACGCATGATCGCGATGGCGGTGGTTGGCGGCGCGTTGATCGCGTTGCTGATCATCAGCCAGCATCGGAATCCGCCGCTGAAGGTCTCGGGATTTATCGAAGCCGATGAAATTCGTGTTGGCTCGCGCGTGGGCGGACGCGTCAAAACCGTCTCCGCCATTGAAGGTCAAACCGTTAAAGTCAACGATTCATTGATTGAACTTGAACCGTACGATCTGCTCGCCCGGCACGCTGAATCGGTTGCCAAGCTCGAACAAGCGCGTGCCCAGCAGCAGCTTGCTCAAATCACATTTGATCGGATCAAACCCGCATACGAGCGCAACGCGGCCTCGCACGAGGAGATGGACACCGCCGCCGCCCAGTTGAAAGCCGCGCAGGCCGCGACCGAATCGGTCGATGCAACCGTCAAAGCGCTCGATGAGCAAATCAAGGAATTAAAAATTGTCGCGCCGGTCAATGGCCGGGTCGAAGCGGTGGACCTCCAGCCCGGCGATTTGGTGGCTGCCAATGCGCCGGTGCTCTCTCTGATGGATACGAGCAATCTCTGGGTGCGCGTATATCTGCCCGAAAATCACCTGGATGTGCAGGTGGGCCAAAAACTGGAAGTGACGGTGGACAGTTTCCCCAATCGCAAATTCACCGGCCACGTTTCCTTCGTCGCCCGCCAGGCCGAGTTCACGCCCGGCAACGTACAAACCCCCGAAGAACGCTCCAAGCAGGTTTTCCGCATGAAAGTCACGCTGGATGAGGGCTTGGATGTCCTGCATCCGGGAATGTCCGCAGATGTTTGGCTGAACACTAAGGCAGAGGACAAGGGGAAAGAATAGTCTGGATCCCCTTGTCCCCCTTTCTCCTTGTCCCCTTGTCAATGAAGTGCAGCGGTTCCATGAGCGATCAACCCGTCATCAACCTCTCCCACCTCACCCGCAAATTCGGTGATGTCGTCGCGGTGAATGATGTCAGCTTCCGCGTCAATCGCGGCGCGATTTATGGGTTGCTCGGGCCCAACGGCAGCGGCAAATCGACCATCATTCGAATGCTATGCGGCGTGCTCGAACCGACCGCCGGCGAAGCAACCGTGCTTGGATATGACGTGCGCGCCCAGGCTGAGTCGATCAAACGGCGCATCGGGTACATGTCGCAAAAGTTCAGCCTGTATTCCGATCTCTCCGTTCGCGAAAATCTCGATTTTTATGGCCAGATTTACGGGCTTTCTCCGCAAAAGCTCATCGATCGCTCGGAGGCGGTGCTGAAACTCACTTCTTTAACGAATCGGATCGATCAACTGGCCGGCACGCTCAGCGGCGGGTGGAAACAGCGGCTGGCGCTGGCGTGCGCGCTGATTCACGAGCCGCAGATCATCTTTCTCGATGAGCCGACGGCCGGCATCGATCCGGTCGCGCGCAGGCAATTGTGGGATCTGCTCTTCGAATTGTCCGGCCAGGGTGTCACGCTGCTGGTCACGACCCATTACATGGACGAGGCCGAACGCTGCACCGATGTGGGCTACATCTATAACTCACGGCTGCTGGTCACGGGCAAACCAGAGGAATTGAAAAAACTCCCGCACGTGACTCCGCCAGGCACCAAGCGATATGAAATCGAAGTGCCTTCCCCCACCTCGCATCTCAGCCGCTTGCGGCTTAGCGCGGGCGTTCAAGACGCAACACTCTTCGGCCAAACCATTCACGCCCTGGTCGATCAATCGGTCGATGAAACCGTAATTCAATCAAAGCTCGCGCCCGATGAGGCTCAGATTCGTCCGATCACACCAACGCTTGAAGATGTTTTTGTCACACTGACCAGGGGCGCTGAACAATCCAAACTCTCAGCCACTGCCGCAGCGACTGAAGCGCCAAAGCCTGTCGCCAAAAAGCCGGGCCGCTCGACCGAACAGCAGCGGCTGTTCTGGGGACTGCTTGCAATCTTCGTCAAGGAATTTGCCCATATCCGGCGACAGCCTTCGACGCTTTTCTTCATGTTTGTGATTCCAGTCGTTCAAACGCTGATTTTCGGCGTGGCGCTCGATACCCAAATCGAGCGAATTCCCGCAGTCGTCTACAATCTGGACGGAAGAACCGCATCGCGCGAATTGATCGAAGCATTCGCCAACACCGAAAAGATCAGCATCCTCGAACGGGTTTATGACGAAGATTCATTTCGACATGCACTAACCAGCGGCCGCGCACGAGTGGGCATCCGCATCGGGCCAGACTATACGGAACACTTGATTCGCGGAGAGCAGGCCGATGTTCAGGTATTGATCGACGGCAGCGACTCGCAAGTCGCCACCACCGCGCAAAACGCCGCAAACCTCCTGGGGCTCAACCGCTCGATCATGCTCGCAAAAAGCAAAGGAGAAGCCGCGCAGCTTGCACCGGCACGAGAGCAAACCGGCGCAGCCGCACTTCCGATCGACGTTCGCACAAGGTTGCTCTACAACCCCAATCTCGACAGTTCTTTTTTCTTCGTACCGGGACTGGTTGGAATTATTCTTCAGTTGGTCACTTTGTTTCTCACCAGCTTTGCCATCGTGCGTGAGCAGGAACAGGGAACGCTTGAACAGCTTTTCGTCACGCCCGTCGGACGCGCGGGATTAATGCTGGGCAAACTGCTGCCCTACGCAATTGTCGGATTTGTCGAAACGCTGCTGGTCTTGGCGGTCATGGTTTACCTGTTTGGCATTCCGATTCATGGCAGTTTGGCGCTGCTGCTTTTGCTGACATCGCTGTTTTTGGTCTGTTCGCTGGGATTGGGATTGTTCATTTCGACCATCGCCCGAACACAAGTAGCGGCCATGCAGTTTGCGTTCATCGTGATGCTGCCTTCGGTGCTGCTATCCGGTTTCGTCTTCCCGCGCAGCCAGATGCCGTGGGCCATCTATTGGGTCACCTTTACCATTCCGGTCACCTATTTCATCGAGATTCTACGCGGCATCGTTTTGCGCGGTGCCGATCTTTTAGATCTCATGCCCAACGTCATTGGGCTGTTCATTTGTTGCATCGTGATTCTCGGACTGAGCATCTCGCGGTTCAGGAAGACGATTTCATAGCCTCGCGCAAATGGCCGCCTGCCGCGGTGATGCGCTGGCGGGCATCGGCTTGCGATAAATTCAATTTCTGCATGATGATCGCAACCTTCAATTCCCCATTAGCCCGATCCAGCAATTGATTGGCAGCCACACGATCCAGGCCCGTCAATATCCCGACAATTCGGGTGGCACGATCTCGAAGTTTTGCGTTGGTGACACGCAGATCGACCATCAGATTTTCATAACACTTGCCAAGTTGAACCAGGCTGATGGTTGTGATCTGATTGAGGATCAACTTGGTGGCTGTGCCGGCTTTAAGGCGTGTCGAACCTGTTAATACCTCTGGCCCGGTTAAAGGTCGAATTACCACATCCACTTTCGGCTCATTCGGAACGGGTTCGACGCACGATAGAAAAATCGTCCTGGCACCCAGTTCGATGGCGCGATTGAGCGCTCCATGCACATAAGGCGTGGTTCCGCCCGTGGCGATGCCCATCGCGACATCAAGGGCGGTTACTTTTAGTTCATCGACGTCCTTCGCGCCCTGTTGGGGCAAATCCTCGGCCCCTTCCTTCGCGCGGAACATTGCATCTTTTCCGCCCGCAATGACTCCGATGACCATTTGCGGATCAATGCCAAAGGTCGGCGGGCATTCCGAGGCATCGAGCACACCCAATCGGCCGCTGGTGCCCGCGCCGAAATAAATCAGCCGCCCGGATTGCTTGAATGCTTGAGTGACAAATTCGATCGCTCGGGCAACATTGGCGCGCTGTGATTCCACTGCAAACAGCATGGCCCGATCCTGTAAATTCATTGCTTCAACGGCCTGCTCGATGGACATCGAGTCGAGGTTCATCGACTCGGGCAGGCGTTGTTCCGTCAGCAGGTGGGATCGGTCGTTCATGGTTTTGGTGTAATGGAGCCCAGGACGACCGCGCGGCTTGCGCCAGTGGCCGAAGGGACGTTGGAAGCCAGCCCATCAAGCGTCGCTGCGCCCAGCAGAGCAAACGCCACTGCTTCCTTGGCTTGTGATGACCAACCAAATTCGTCCGTGGTCAATATCGGCAATTTGATTACTTGCGACAATTCTCGCACCAGGCGCTTGTTATGAACGCCGCCCCCGCTGATCAAAATCTCGTCCGGACGAGATGGGAGATGATGTAATGCCAAGTCAACTCCTAATGCCGTGGTTAAACATGCTGAAGCTAGATGGTTCTTCAATGGCATCGCATTTTTTTCCAAAGTGTGCATCGCCCTATCATACGCAGACAA
The DNA here is from genome assembly GCA_035545895.1 of Tepidisphaeraceae bacterium. Lineage (GTDB taxonomy): Bacteria > Planctomycetota > Phycisphaerae > Tepidisphaerales > Tepidisphaeraceae > DASZXJ01. The sequence goes on from DASZXJ010000161.1 coordinate 7,670, forward strand.
CATCTCGCCAGTGTCCGTGGATTTTGGAGGTGGTTCGAAAACACGCTTCCAAAGTCGAATAGCCAAGAATGCCAATTGGAAATCTGCATCGCCCTGATCAGCTAGCGCGCCATTGAGATCAACTCCTTGCGGCAAATTGGACTCACGAGCGTAATGGTCTGAAATGCAATTGCCCGGCCCGGTGTCGAAAGCGATGACATCCTGAAGCGATCCACCTGATTTCAGCCATGTCAGATTTGCAATGCCTCCGATGTTCAGCAGAACCCGGTTTTTGGTTGGATGTCGGAATAAAACGTAATCCGCGAAGGGTACGAGCGGCGCCCCCTGTCCGCCTGCGGCACAATCCGCCCGGCGAAAGTCGCTGATGACCGCGCATCCCGTTCGGGCCGCCAGAAGGGACGGATCCAGCCACTGTATCGTTTGCGGCGGGTCATGGAATAGGGTTTGGCCGTGGACGGCGATCGCGCAAATGTCGCCGGGTTTGAGTCCCAATTCCTCCAACAGCTTGTTTACACATTGTGCATAGGCCAACGAGATTTCGCTGCCTAATTTCGCCAATTCGCTTAATTTGGCCGACCCTTGCCGGCGAATCTGAAAAATCTGCCGCCGGAGGTTCAAATCGTAGGGAATATGACGGTGAGCGACGAGCCGGGCGGTCATTTCCACGCCCCTGCCGTCGATTTTGACGACCGCGCCGTCTACGCCGTCGGCGCTGGTTCCACTCATCGCTCCGGCAATCAGTCGGCTGGCGCGCTCCATCGCGGCAACACTTTATCAAGTTCTGCTTGAAACGTCGAAGCGGCTTGATTAAGGTTGAATATGGAGAATATTCAGTAATGCCTCAGGAATCTGAACAAACTCAAGTCGCCGTTCAAGCGCCACCCAAGCCGGCGCCCAAGAGAAAACCGCCTCAGATGCTTCCGCCCTGGAAGGTGCTTTTGCACAACGACGATCACAATGAAATCGACTATGTCGTGCTCACGGTGATGTCTTTGACAACGCTTAATCAGGATGATGCCGTTCAGCGGACGATCGAAGCACACAAGTCCGGCGTTGCTTTGCTGCTCACCACCCACAAGGAGCGCGCTGAGCTTTACCGCGATCAGTTCGGCTCCAAGGGCCTGACCGTCACCATCGAACCGGCCGAGTAATATCTCATCCCACGAAGCTGCATTTGCGTGTCAGCGCCTGTTTAAGTCGCCGAAGGTAATCCTCCGCGCGAATATCAATGCACCCGAATTGCCGCAAATGAGAGGTGGATGCCTGCGTGTCCAGCAGTTCAAAGTTGCGCTCGCGCAGTCGCTGCATCAGCACCGCAAGCGCCACTTTGCTGGCATCGCGCACGTAATGAAACATGCTTTCGCCGAAGAACGCTCCGCCAAGGCTTACACCATACAAACCGCCCGCCAGTTCGCCCTTGTACCAGGCTTCGACGCTGTGGGCGTACCCCATCCGGTAGAGTTGCGTGTAGGCCGCGATCAACTGTTCGCTGATCCAGCTTCCGTCATCCCGCACGGTCATGCAGGCGCGCATGATTCGCTCAAAGTCATAATTGATTCGAATCTCAAACCTGCCCTGCCGAATGATCTGGGCCAATGACCTGGGCACGTGAATCGCATCCAGTGGAATGATTCCGCGCGGGTCCGCGCTGTACCAGCGGGTGGTTCCGTCGCTGTCGGTCATCGGAAACGCGCCTTGCGAATATGCCAGCAATAATGTTTCAGGATCGAGCGCAACGGAACGCATGACAGGAGCAATTCTACTCCCAATCAACCCGATTTTTAAGACAAATGACGGCCTGGCGTTGGGGTTGGTTTGACCCAGTACCGGCAGCTTGCACTTGTGTTACGTCTTAAACGGCGCGATCTGCTCCGGGGTCAGGATCGTTTGGATCTTCTTCACCAACTGATCGATGGCTGCCCGGGTTGGGGCCAGGCTGTTGGCGGCAACTTCGTTCAGCGCGGTCACCACCGCCTGTTCGTTGGCGGGATTCGAAGTGGCGATGTATTGATCGACCGCCTTCTTCAACTTGGTTTTGTCGGCGTCGTTGACGACCATGGGGATGCTCGCAGGCACGGCACGAAGCTGTTTAAGCTGGTCTTCAGTCAGCTTCAGGCTTTTTGCGAACGCCGGATCGTTGGTCAGCCGGAAACGCGCGGTCATCGCTGCGGTCTGGTCCGGGTTCATCAGGTCGTTTTTGAGATAGCGGGGCGCGAGCGTCCATTGCGGATCGTTGGGGCCCCTCGTGACGACCATCAGGCATTCCTTGGCGCGAATCGTATAGGTGACCTGATTGCCGCCCGTAACAACCTTTTGAATTCCACTGGTCGGCGGCGCAACATTGATCGCTCGCGCCTGCGGAATTCCCTGCACCTCCACCAGTTGCGAGCGAGGCGGCTGGGTGAGTCGTGCCCATATCCAATATCCCGCTCCGCCGACAATCGAACCCATCAATAAAACCGCCACCATGACACCGACCCAGCGAGGCACGTCCCGCTCGGCCGTTTGCTGTTCAACTTGGGTATCCATCGGTTCCCCTTTAATCATACCATGACTAATGGCCCGGTTGCGTCGTCGTCACATCCGGCAGTTTGGGGTCCCAAGGGTCCATGCCCGTCAAAGCGGTATTGGGAGTGACGGTATCGACGTGACAATCGTGAAACAGGTAATTCGACCCCAATTTCACGCCGTGCTGATATTTTTCGACGATTCGATCAAACTCGGCGCGTTCCATGTAATAATCGCGTTGCGAATTTCGCTTTTCACCGGCAACCACCACTTCCGAGCTGCTGATGCCGCCGAAGTTTTTGCTTCCCAGTTTGATGCGCTTGTCCGCCAGATGCTGATTCAGAACGTAGGAGTGAGCTTCCCAAGGATTTTCGTCGATCGGGCAAACAAGGATAGGCGGCGTGAAAGGCGCAACCGGGAAATGATCCGGATCGTATGCGGATGGATCGTACAATGCCGGATTGAACGGCATGGGATTCGGCACGTTGATCTTGAACTGCGATACGTGCATCGGCCAGCGTTCGTTGGGCGGCTTGTTCGTGCCGTACGTCGTTGGCCGGCCATCGGGTCCGTCAGGGCCGACTGGAAACAACCATCCTTTGTTTTCGTTGACATATTGATAAAGAATGAGTCCCAGGTTGCGGAGATTGGATTTGCACTGCACGCTCTTGGCTTGTTTTTGCGCACCCGCCAACGCGGGAAGCAATATGCTTACCAGCATGGCAATGATTCCCATTACAACCAGCAACTCGACGAGCGTAAATGCTGGAGACCGGACACGCCGCTCTTTCCGCCGATCACTCCCGCCGATGAGATATGTACCAAACCCGCCCATAATTGAATCCCTCAACAGGCGATGCGAAATCCCACCCATTTTTGGCCCCCAATCCCAAAAAGACTATGCTACGTTACTTCATTGACGATCCAACTCGACAAATACTGCAGGATGTCAATTCCAAGCCCCCCACGCCTGGGCAGGCCGGGAACACAATCCTATCACCCGCTCTTTGGTAGCTCAAGAACAATACCATCTCCAGACCATTTAATCCGGCAGGTATTTCCAGGCACCAGGACATGAACCAGACGCGAAACCGATATCTTCCCGCGATCTGCTCGGCGCTACTGGGCCTGGCGCTCTTTGCAGTCACGATTGGCGGAACCTATATTTTTGACGACCGGCCGGTGGTGCTGAACGACCCGCGGATTCACGATCCACATCTTTGGGTAAAATTATGGACCCGGCCATATAACAACAACGCCGATAAGCTTTATCGCCCGCTCACTTCCATGACTTACGCGATCCAATGGTCGTTGCATGGAGACCGGGCATGGGCGTTTCACCTGGTGAATTTGATCCTGCATGTCGCGGTTTGCGGATTGTTCGCTGAATTTGTACGCCGATTGATGGGGATGAAAGCCGCGATGGTCGCCGGCTTGCTCTTTGCCGCCCATCCGATCCATGTCGAAGCGGCGGCGAATATTGTCGGCCGCGCGGAATTGATGTGCGCGCTGGGAATATTCGGAGCATTCACATTATGCCTCAAGCCGATCACCCTCGGGCGCGCCATGGCGATTTTTGGATGCATGTGGCTGGCCGTCCTCACCAAGGAACAAGGCATGCTTTTGCCGGCGATGCTGCTCCTGCTGTGGCCCGTGCGGGCGCGGCTACATCTGCCGCCGGACAATCGCCAGGGCAAACTGTTATTGATTTTACTCTCAACCTGGGGACTGGCGATTTACATCGTCGCCCGCGAACGATTGCTCGGTTTTACCTGGGACCGGTCTTTTCTCGACTGGACGATGAACCCGCTCATGCGCAGCCAGGGAATCGATCGCTGGCTCATGCCGCTGGTCTTGCTGGGTCATTATACCGCGCTGCTCGTCGCGCCTTTGAAACTGTCGATGGACTATGGCGCGATGGTGATTGGATGGACCGCGCGGGCCGGAGATCCATATTTGTGGCTTGGCATTTTGGCGGCGGCCGTTTGGTGCGCGATCGCCATCGCGGCGATTTGCCGCCGGCGCTGGACCTGTCTGTTTGCAGCAATCTCCCTGGCGATCAGTTACGGGCTGGTGAGCAACATGATCGCCCTCATCGGCGTGAACATGGCCGAGCGATTGATGTACACGCCATCCGCATTCTTTCTCATTCTTGTCGCGATGGCGATGGTCCCGCTGCCGCGCACCGTTTTGATTCCGGCAATGGTCATTGCCGTCGGATTGCTCGGCGTGCGAAGCTTGAGCTACGCCTGGCGATGGAACAACGCCAACCAGTTTTACGCCATCAGCCTGCGCGAACAGCCTCGCTCGATCATGCTTTATCGCCTGCTGGCGGCGGATTACGCATATGCGGGCCAATATGAACAGGCCGAGCAGGTCATGGATCAGGCAGCCGCCCTGCTTGATGATTACTTCGAAGTGCAGGTCGAGCGCGGCTGGATCAGGCTGGAACAAAACAAATTCGACCAGGCCGAGCAGGATTTCACACGAGCCATGGAACTCAATCCCAGTTCCTACGTGGAAGGATGGTTTAATGAGTTAGGCCGGCGGCGAAGCGCCGCAGCCACCAATCCTTCGGCACCGCCGACTTTCAAGTACCAGGTTCGTTGAAAATCTCTCCGGCCCTTCGTCGAACAATCAATCCATCCGGAAAATCCTGGCGCGATGAAGAAGCTGCATCGCCGGCCATGTTCAAAAGTCGATCGATGACCGCCGCTTCGATTCGCTCGCAATTCACCCCTTGATCGGCCAACCACCGGCGGGCCTGTTCTTCCGCCAGGAGTCGCGGCAAACGATTGAATCGCTCGATACTCAGCCTGACACCTGGGTTGGAAGCAGCCTGTCGCACCCACGCGCGCAGATCATCGCAGGTCTCCGAAAGGTTCAGCATCGCCTGATGAAGCGACTCATGTCGCGCCAAAATTTTTCGCAATTGATTTCGCAGGTATTTGTCCGAATCGTTGCTTTGATCCTCTCGCCATGGAATGGAATTTTGTTTCAGGTAGTCGCGCAATTGCTGCCGCCGGCAAGCGAGCAGCGGACGAAGGATCGTTACACTGTCAACCACCGTTTGGAAATTCATTCCCGGAATGCTGATATAGGAAGCGGATCGCAACAGACGCTGAAATGTCGTCTCGGCCTGATCGTCCGCGTGATGCGCCAGCAAAACGCCTTGCAGTTGGTTCGCTTGAATCACCTGGCGATACAGTTCCAATCGCAGAGCACGATATCGGGCTGGCGGATTGCTCGGTGCAGCCGGAACGAGCGGCTCGATTTGCTCGCGTGTCGCGGCAGTCGAAGGTAATTTCCATTGCGCCGCCAGTTGCTGAACCAGTTGAGCATCGCCGGTGCTTTCCTGGCCTCGCGTTTGATGATCCAAATGCACCACGTGCAGTTTCAGGTCGTTTCGATTTCGCAAAAGGGCGAGCAGTGCGATGCTGTCAGCGCCCCCGCTCACGCCGACCGCCCAGCGTCCCGCCGGCACGGTTGCAATCGCTGATTGAAGTTGTTCACTTGCCTTGTTCATCAAATCGCCGGCCCAATATCAATACAACGAAGGCTGCTTTGGCAATAGGCCATGCGTTGAGATGCGAAATGAGTGGAATTATTGATACTGGATCAGTTTACCAGCAACGCCATTTTAGCTCCGCCGCTTGCGGCGGGTTTGGCGCTCGAAAACCCGCCGCAAGCGGCGAGGCTAAAATAAACCAATCTCAAACTGATCCATTGCCGGATTATTGTGCTGCCGAAGACGACTGCACGCTCTTTTTGGCCAGATCGAGACGAATCTGCAATCCGCCCGGCCAGGAAGTGGTGGGCAACTTGTGGATTTGCTCGTATATGGCGACCGCCTTGGCGAAATCCTGGCGCTCTTCGGCATCGATGGCTTGCGACCAAAGCGCGCGCGCTTGATTGATGGCGACGACTGGATCGACCTGCGGAGCCGGCGTTTCAGGCTTGGGATCAGGCACAACCGCGGATTGCCGCTCGGGTTGAGCTTGAGCGGCATCGACCAACACGGGCGCCTCCGGCTTGGACGGGGCAGGGGCAATATTATTCATCGGCGCGGAATTCGCAGGCGCTTTCGGACCCGCCCGCCACCCCATCGCGACCGCCTTGGCCTGCACTTTGTTCCAGTTGGTTTGCAGCCAGGTAATCGTTTGCTGCTGATATTCCGGCCTGGCATGGAACGTTCCAGCCACCGCGCCGGCTGTAATCACCAGCAGCGCCACCGCCAGTTTCAATTTGCGACGGCTGGGCACAAGCATGGATTGCGGCGTCTCGCCTCGCAGCGCCACCGCCAGGTCCATTGCTGAAACGACCTGCGAACTATTCTTTCGAACGGGCGGCGACCATTTTAACTGCGCCAGCGCATTGGTCTGCTGCGGATCATAGCTCGGCGCAACAGTTTGCCGGCGTCGAATGGCGCGGCTGGGCAAATTGATCGGCGCGGTGTCGGGCGCGGGAGTCGCAGCGGGGGTTGTCGCAGCGGCTCGCTGTTCAAGCAACGCATCCGGATCGGCGGGCGGTTCCTGTGATCGCTGGCAATGCGGGCAAAACGAGGCCGTCTTGATGATCGACGACCCGCAACTATAGCAAAGCCCGAATTCCCGGCTAACCCCGCGAACATGCGCGGCAAATCGCCAAAGCTGGTAAGTCGTCGGCCCGCGCAAAACCGCGCGAGGCGTGACCAGCCCTTTACGCACCAGCACCAGCAAAGTGGCAAATTTCATCCCCGGAGCTGATGGATTGCGCGATTGCAGCACATACCAAGGCCCCAAACGGGCTTTGGTGGCTTGACGCGTGGCGGGCGTGTCTTCCATCGTGCAGCGGGGACATGCCTCCACCGCCCCGGCGCTTTGATTACCGCAATAGGGACAAACATGCCGCCCCACCAACGCCTGACGGACTTGCTCAGCCGTGGCGGGCGGGACGTTCTGCGGCGGTGGTGTCTCTGTTCGACTCATTGGCTCGAAAAACAATCCTAGAAATAGATCCTTCATACCGGAACCAACTGGCCTGCGCACAAGCCACTTAATTCCCGGCGCCGTTCATCTGCGCCTGGAGTCCATTCCGATTACTCACAACCGGCTGGCAACGGCACGGTCGTTCTGAACCTCTAGGCTATCTCACAATACTCCCCCGGTCCACCAAGGCGACCTGATTTACCCAATTTTACCCCACAAATCCCACGCCCGCCAACAAATCGTCTTTCCGTGACGCTTATTTAACCCGCGACAAGCCAAGATGTTGCACAAGAATACAGAGAACTAGCGGCGAGGTAAGTCGAAATAATCCCTGATCAAATCCCTGTACGATTCAGGAATTTCGCCCAGTTCAACTTTCCGGCCAGCCTGAGATGGGTCGTTGGACCAGCCCGCAGTGTTCCATGGAGACGCAGAAATCGCCTTCGATTGGCCGGTTCCTATTATTGGATCGGCGTTGATGCCGGCGGTGGCTTGAGATGACATGCCATGTCCTGCATTGAACAAGGTTGTGCCGCCAACACCTTGAGCGGGCTCGCCTGGCCGGCCGACGAAATCGAGCGGCGAGGTTTGAGCGTCCGTGGATCGACCGGCCGCTGGGCCGGCACCGTCATCGGCTTGGCCAGATCGACGAGCCGATTTGGACGACGACTGCTCCGATGACCAGCGATCGCCGCTGCCTTCGTCCAATCCAAGATCGGCGGGCTTGAGAGGACGATTTTGGCGAACTGCGGATTGAGCCAACTGCGATTCAGCACGCTGCTCGGTCTTTTTGCCTGCCAACTCATTTGTTTGATCGGCTGAATGGGCAGGAATCGTTACGTCGCGTGCTGCCGTCATACCGGGCTGGCTCGACATCATCGCCAGCGTCATCACCAGCGCCGAGGCAATTCCAATTCCGCCCCATGCGCGCCCGCCCAACCTTTGAACTATCAATTCGTTGGGAGAGCGAGCCGAACACAATACTTCAGCCTGTGCGAACACGATCCGGCGAAAACCTTCATCTCCCCACGATTGCTTCCGCAGCGTGCTGCTCAGCAGGTCATGCAGGCCAAGCTGCTGGTCAGCCATCATCGCGGTTTGCAAAAGTGTTGGCTTTCGAGTCAGGCCGAAGATGATCCCGATTGTTGCGCCAAGCGACAACAATACGCCGGCGGGCATGATCGCGGTTTCGCCGCGCATAAGCAGGATGGAAACGATGATCGACGCCAGTGCTGCGGCAATTGCGGCGCCGATTCCCGCGGCTTCGAGCGTGCGCCAGGCCATCCATCGGCGGCGGGCGCGATGCAGAAATCGAACATGTGCGGCATGCAATTGCATTCAGTGATATTAGACCATGGGATTTGCGGTTAGACGTGTCAAATTTGAGCAATTTTTTCTGGCCGCGGATGACAGAGGATCAATAAAAAAACCGTGGAACGCGCCTGGCGCATCCCACGGTCAATCTGCCTGAATTGGACGAGCCGATTAAGCGCCTTGTCCCGGGGCAGCGCCGCCACCACCGCCGCCGCGACGACCGCCGCGACCGGCCTGAAGCTGGATATCCTTGGTGGCGGTTTCGCCAGCCTTGACGGTGACCGTAGCGGTTCCCCGGCCCATGCCGCGGCCGCGTTGCCCGCCTTGTCCACCTTGCCCGCCGCCTGGAGCAGCGCCACCACCGCCGGGGCCGCCCGCGCCGCCGCCTCGGCGTCCGCCGCCGAAGCCGCCCGCCATCAGCGTGTAATCGCCGGGCTCGACGCCTTCAAACTTGTAAGCGCCCTTGTCGTCAGTCGTGGCGGTCGCCACGGGTGTGGGCAGTGCGGGTTGAGTGGCCGGCGGAGTTGCGCCGCCATCCCCGCCCGCGCCGCCGCCTCGACGGCCACCTCGACCGAAGGCCGGAAATTCAACGGTACCTTTGAACAGCGACAGCGGAATTCCAGCAGCCGGCTGACCGTCCGCGGTTTTCACATCGCCTTTGATTCCACCCTTGGCGTCTTGCGCCACGACGGACTTGATCGAAATCCCCATCAACACCATGGCCACCACAACCAGCGGCAATGTCCACTTTGATCCACGCATACAAAACCCTTTCTTCAACCCACCCGCACCCTCCAGCAGACAATCCGCGGTCGGTGCAAAGTGCCAAATTACCCCTTGTTTATACTAACGACCCGGTCACAAGTTTATTGTTAGTTGCTCCATTACCACAATATCGAATTCGCCCGGCAACAGGTGGACATTCGCCACTGAATATAGGCAATTTCCCTAGCAGCCCTGTTTGGAATTATGATTACCGCCTACTGACGTTGATGAAGCGATGGTTCTTCCGCGATGAGCCGGGCAAGCCGGCTCGCGAGTGCCGCGCGGGGCACCCACTCCGATCCCCGGTCGCTGAGAAGATATGCGCCCGCATTGGCACCCTGGGTCATTTCCAACGTGTTTGCCACCAGATATTCCGCGCCGCTGCTGTTTCGGCTGACCTGGCCGATGCGGATTAAATCGTCCATTCCAATGCCGACTTCAAGTTTGAATTTGACCAGCAATCCCCGGTAATTCCATCGCTTGCGAAACAGATCGACCAGCTTTTCCGTCTGCTCGCCGAGAATGGCGATGGCGCTGTGATTGCTCTTGACCTTGCCGGCCTGAACGTCCTGCACGATCCATCGCTCGCGGCCCGGCGCGCTCGGATCGGGCTCCTTTGAGACGACCGCATAGACCCGCGCCGGCTTGTAGTCCGCGACGGCCGCCGACATGAAGATCGCATCGTAGGAGTTTTCGCGCACCTTCTTTTCAAGCAGATCGCGCAGATCTGCGTGGCTGCCAAACCACGTTGCATGCACCGCACCCGCCTGCGCCTTCATCTCCGCAATATGCTGCTGATTGCTCGTGAGCAGATCGACCTGCCCGTGAACCGAAATCGCCTTGGCAATGCTCAAGCCGGTGTTTCCCGTGAAGATGCTGCTCCACGCCCGCACCGAATCGATCATTTCCCGCGTATTGCCGGCCGTGACAAGGAATCGCATGGAAGCCGCACCGTACCAGAGCCACTTGCGAGCAGCAAATTGATTTGACAAATGCAAATCACTTGCACATAGTCTTTTTCTCGCTTGCGACGAATTCTGCCCATTTTCCTTTCGCTGGTGATTTGGTCCGCCTCAAGCGGACTCATCGAGATTCAGCATTCACACGAGCACGCGGGTGTTCCGCACGATCACGCCACTTGCCATATTTGCTCAGCGCTTCACGCGGCCTTGGATTTGCCGGCCTTGACGACCACGCAACTCGTCATCCGGCAATCGCCGCGGCAATCTGAAATCGCTCCCGAAGTTCTTTTCACGACTCCCATCTCCCTCGTTGAGACCTCCCGCGGCCCACCTGTCGGCTGATCTTCAAAGCCGTCTCTCACTGCGCCCTTTTTGCGCGCCCGGACACCTACCCATTTACGGGAGATACTCATGTTATTGCGCATATTCCTCGCGCTTCTGCTGCTGGGCGGAAGCGCGATGGCTCAACCTGCCTTGCCAAGCGACCAGCGAATGGACCAGATCGAAAAACGTCTGGAAGACCTCGAACGCAAATACAATCAGGACATCAAATCTCGCGATGAAGAGATCGCGCGGCTGAAAGCCCAGGTCCAACAACAATCAACGACCACCCCCGCCGCCACCACTTCAACGGACTCCATCGAACAGTCGCGACAGGCGATTTTGAAGGACATCGAGTCGCGCGAACCATCCGCTCAGATTCTTCGCGTGCCCGCCAATTTCAATCCCGACCTGGCGGTCATCGGAGATTTCAAGGGGAATCTCTCATCGTTGAACGACAACCCGGCGCGTAATCGTTTCGATCTGGCGACGCTGGAACTGGAGATGCGGGCGGCCGTCGATCCGCGCGCCGATGCGGTCGCGGTCATTCCCTTCTCACGCGAGGTCGATGACCCGCTCTTTTTCAATAAAGCCGACGCCAGCGGCAACGTCGATACCGGCGTGGAAATCGAAGAAGCCTACCTCTTTATGCACGATTTCGGCGTGCCAAATCTTACCGCCAAGCTCGGACGCTTCCATCTGCGGTTCGGTCGGCAAAACATCCTGCATAACCACGATTGGCCGACCGTGGATAACAATTTCGTCAATCAGTCGTTTCTCGGCCCCGAAGCGCTGACCGACAACGGCTTGAGCCTCAGCTATGTCATCCCCCCGCAATACGTTGGCGGACAATACATCGAAGCGATTGCCGAAATTATCTCCGGCGAAGGAAACGGCGATGAAGGGCCGGTCGTCAACAACAGCGCGGTCGTCGATGGTCCCGCGCTCAATACGCATCTGCTTTGGAATCACGACATCGCCCGCGACTGGAATCTGGAACTCGGCGGCTCGTGGCTCACCGCAAAGCACGACGATGACAACCAGCAAAACGTCAATCTGTTCGGAACGGATCTGACACTGATCCATACCGATCCCACCGGCGGATTCTTCAATCAGTTGATCCAGGCCGAGACGATCTATGGAGATGTCGATTCCTCCCGCACCGATTCGCAGCACGCGTGGGGCGCCTATCTGCTCGCCCAGCAGCAAATCAATCGTGACTGGTATGCAGGCGTCCGCCTGGACTACACGGAAAACGCGCTGAACGACCAACAGGATGTCTGGGGCGCGTCGGCATACCTCACCTGGTACTGGAGCGAGTTCCTTCGCTTCCGAATGGAATACCAGCACAAGGATGGCGACGTGCCGGCGGAGGACACGCTTTATTTCCAGGCCACCTGGGTCTTTGGCGCGCATCCGCCTCATCCGTATTGGTCGATGAGATAGACAATTTCGGAATTTGGATTTCGGATTGTGGATTTATCTTCTTTTGAGGTGTGATATGAGATCGATTGACTGTTTATTTCATTGGTATTCGTCAGGAGCCACGAAGGAACGAAAAAACGAAGTAAGCACGAAGAAAGAAATACCTTGTTCAATCCCTTCGTGTCTTCTTCGTCACTTCGTGCCTTCGTGGCTCTGGCTTCTTTTCACATTGCTCCTGCCGGCAACATTTGCCCACGCGCAGTTGAAAATCGTCACCACCGCGCCGGATTATGCGGACATTGCCAAACAGATCGGCGGCGACAAAGTCACCGTGCATTCGGTCATGAAAGGGCCTGAAAACGTTCACAACGTAATGGCCAAACCCACCGAAATGGTATTCCTCAACCAGGCCGACCTTTTCGTGCACAGCGGGCTGGACACCGAGCCCTGGCGGGACAATCTGCTCAAAGGCGCCCGCAATCCTCGCGTGCTGCCGGGCAAACCGGGCAACGTGGATATGAGCACGGGCATTGAACTGAAAGAGGTTCCCATCGGAAAAATCGACCGTTCGGAAGGCGATGTGCATTCCTACGGCAATCCGCATTACACACTGAATCCGCAAATCGCCCAGCGGATGGCGGTCACCCTGGTCAAGGCCATGTGCGATGTCGATCCCGCCAATGCGTCGCTTTACAAAGCCAGCGCCATCAAGTTCGTCAACAGCATGACCGACCTTAGCCGCGAATTGCGCGCGACCTTTGCTCCATATACGGGCTTGAAAGTGGTCACGTTTCATAAAGCCTGGGAATACTTCGCCGACGCCGTGCCGATTGAGATCGTCGGCACAATCGAGCCCAAGCCAGCCATCACTCCGTCGCCCGCCCAGGTGCAGCAGACAATCCAACTGATGAAAGACCAGCATGTGAAGGTTGTCATTTGCGAAACGTATGACGATTCGAAACTCGCCCAGCACATCGCCGACGCCGTCGGCGCAAAAATGATCGTGCTGCCGGACCATGTGAACGGCGTTCCCGAGGCTTCTTCCTATCAGGAGCTGTTTCGATACGACGTCAAAAAGCTCATCGAAGCAGCGGGAGGCAAATGAACCTGATTGAACTGGATCAAACTTCCTTCGGCTACAACGGGAAAGCCATCGTAAGGGTTGAGCGTTTGCCGCTGCAGTCCGGAAAATCGCTGGGCATCTTCGGTCCCAACGGCGCGGGTAAAACGACCCTCGTGCGCGGGTTGACCGGTTTGCTGTCGCCACTTTCGGGACGAGTGAGCCGGCGGGAGGAAATTCGCATCGCGTATATGCCGCAACATGCATCGATGGAATCGCACTGGCCGATGAGCGGGTTCGACGCGGCGGCAATGACCATGTCGGCACAGCGACCCATGGGATGGGTCGGATCGTCCCGGCGCGAAATCCTGAACATGATGACTCGACTCGGAGTGGCCAATCTGGCGGACCGGGCGTTCTTCAAACTCAGCGGCGGACAACAGCAGCGCATCTTGCTGGCTGGAGCCATGGTGATTCAGCCTCATCTTCTCGTGCTGGATGAGCCAACCAGCGGGCTGGATGTGCATTCCCGGCGCATGCTGGTGGATGTGCTCCTCGATTTCACGCAACAGGGTTTGACAAGCGTCATGATCTCTCACGAGATCGAAGATTTGACCGAGGTTTGCGATGAGGTCGCATGGCTTTGCCCTGCCGGGCAGGCGGATCAGCCGACGCGGGTGGAGCTGGTCGCGCCAGATGAAATGGCGAAACGATTATTCGTCAATCGGAGTGCAACTTGAACGGACTCATCGATCAACTCAGTTTGTTCTGGCCTGCCCTATTAACCGCCATGACGCTCGCGGTGGCGGGTGGAATCGGGGGCGTACTGGTCGTCTTGCGACGACAAACACTGCTCGTTTTGTCCTTGCCGCAAATTGTCACGCTCGGCGCAGCCATCGGATTGAGAATGGGCTGGCCTACGTTGCCGCCGGCGATTGCAGTCGTCGCCGCCGCGGTTCTGCTCATCGCATGGTCCTCAACCAGAAAAGCCAGCCACCTGATTCTGCCCGCGCTTTTCGTGGCTGGAATGTGCCTCTCGATTCTCGTCGTCGCCGGCGCCGGTGCGGAATTGATCCAGGTTCAGAATATGTTCGTCGGCATCGACGTCGCAGTCGAACCGAACCAGGCGATCATCGCCGGCATTGTGCTGACCGGCATCGCTTGCGCCATCGCGATATTGTGGCGAAGATGGATACTGCTCGCCCAGGCTCCCGCAACGGCGGAACTGGCGAATCTTCGTCCCACCCGATGGGACCTGCTGTTTCTATGTCTTATTTCATCCATCCTGCTCATTGGTACGGATGTCATGGGCACGGCGCTGGCCGTGGTGATGCTATTCCTTCCGGCCGCGACCGTACTGCCCTGGGCCAAACGAGTGCCCACCGCCTTGCTGTTGGCTGGAATCGCCGGCCTGCTTTTTGTCCTCCTTGGATTTGTACTCTCCATCGGCATGGATTGGCCTCTCAGCCAAAGCATCGGCGGAACCGGATGCGCAGCGTTTTTACTCTCGCATCTTTTGGCGAGATAGCATCGTTTCAGAAAAGTGGAATCACGCAGCGAAGAATGCAACGTGAAGCAGAAAAAATCTTCGTCGCGCTGCTTTCCTAATGATGATGCCCGCCCGGGCCATGTACGTGGCCGTGCGAAAGTTCTTCAGGCGTTGCTTCGCGGACTTCCACGACTTTGACGTCGAAGTTCAGCGTCACGCCGGCGAGCGGATGGTTGGCATCGACGCGAACGTTGTCCCCCGTCAATCCCACCACCGTGACGACGCGCATCCCCTGCTGACTTTGCGCCTGAAACTGCATGCCGGGCTGGATGTTGTCCACGCCCTGGAACATGCGCCTGGGAATTTCCTGAACGAGTTCCTCGTTGCGGTGGCCGTATGCTTTTTCGGGCGGAATGGTGACGCTGATCTGATCGCCGGACGATTTGCCTTCGAGCGCGGTTTCCAGGCCCGGAATGATCCCGCCAACACCATGCAAATACGCAAGCGGCTCACGTCCCTTGGAGGTGTCGAGCACCTGCCCCTGCGGATTGGTCAGCGTGTAATCGATTTTGGCAACGGTGTTTTTTGCAATTTGCAATGGAGACCCTTTCAAAGGTTAAGCAGAACTCTATACCAGTTGCGAGAGAAGATCGACATCCTTGAAAATCCATGGACACTTCACCCGCGTTTTCAGGGTGTAACTCAAGATTGTGGCTGGCGGAACCCCGGGACTAAAGCCCCGGGCTTTGCCCGGGGATCCAACCGAACACGAATTTCAATCCAAAATTCAATCCTTCAATCAGGCTCGAACCGTCCGCCCAATCCCTGTACCATCTAACCCCTTATGTCAGACCTCGTCGCGATCAAGCGGGCGCTTATTTCCGTTTCCGACAAAACCGGGCTGGCGGAGTTTGCCACCGTCCTGAACAAACAATTTGCTGTGGAACTGATCAGCACCGGAGGCACGGCCAGGTTCCTGCGCGATCAAGGGTTGCCCGTGACCGATGTGTCGCAGGTAACCGGTTTCCCCGAAATGATGGACGGGCGAATCAAGACGCTGCATCCGCTGGTGCACGGGGGTTTGCTTTCGCTACGCGACAATCCCGAACACGTGGCTGCGATGAACCAGCACGGGATCAAACCCATCGACCTGGTCTGCATCAATCTTTATCCGTTTGAACAGACGATTTCCAAGCCAAACGTTAGTCTTGAAGAGGCCATCGAAAACATCGATATCGGTGGACCGGCGATGATTCGCTCGGCTGCGAAGAACCACCGTTTTGTGCTGGTCGTCACCTCGCCGGATCGATACGAAAAAGTCCTGGGAGACTTGAAGGAACACAACGGATCAAGCTGCGGAAAACATCGCCTGAAACAGGCCCAGCGGGCTTTTGCGCATACGGCCGAGTATGACTCGCTGATCGCGAATTATCTCGGCAAGGCCAGCGGAATCGAAGATCAATCGATGCTGCTGCGTCTGAAGAAATCGGCTGATTTAAGGTACGGCGAGAACCCCCACCAAAAAGCTTCGCTATACGTGGGAAAACAACCGCGCGAAGCATCCGTCGCATTCGCCAGACAATTGCATGGCAAGGAGCTTTCGTACATCAACCTGCTGGATGCCGACGCAGCGCTCAATGCGGTGAAGGAATTCACCCAGCCGGCGGCGTGCATCGTAAAACACGCGTCGCCGTGTGGAATGGCGACGGCGAGCGATCTGCCGACCGCGTTCAAGAACGCCTACGCCGGCGATCCGCTGGCTGCGTTCGGCGGAATCGTCGCGGTCAATCAGAAAATCGACCTGGCGACGGCGGAATCGATCACCGCCATCGATAAATTGCTCGAAGTCATCGTCGCCGCGGGATACGACGAGCAGGCTTTGGAAATTTTGCGTTCGCGATGGAAAAACGTCCGCCTGCTGGATGTCGGGCCACTCGGCAAATTCGATGAATCCGAGCTGATGATGCACAAGATCGTCGGCGGGTTTCTCGTGCAGCAGCGCGATTTGACCGGCATCGATCCATCAACCTGGAAAACCGTCAGCAATCGCCAGCCAAGTGAAAAAGAACTGCACGATCTGCAATTTGCCTGGCTGGCGTGCAAGCACGTTAAAAGCAACGCGATCGTCCTGGCGCGCGAGCAAATGACGATCGGCATCGGCGGCGGGCAGGTGGACCGGGTCAATGCGGCGAGAAACGCCGTCCAAAAAGCCAGTGAAAAATCCAAAGGCGCTGTCGCAGCCAGCGACGCGTTTTTCCCGTTTCCAGATGGACCCCAATTATTGCTGGAAGCTGGAATCACCGCCATCGTCCAGCCAGGCGGATCGCTGCGCGATCAGGAATCGATCGGCGTGGTCAACCAAGCCGGCGCGGTCATGATCGTCACGGGACAACGGCATTTCCGGCATTAGAGCAACGCGCCAACAATTGTAGCGTATCGGATCACTTCAATGCCGGCCTGGGAAATCCCCATTCCGCCGCCAATGAGTCGGCGGCGAGTTCGGGGTCTTCATTTGGCCAGCGGCCGCCGTGGCGAAGGTACGCGTGAGCAAGTTCGTGGGCGATCACCCATCTGGCGAATTCAATCGGTCGTCTTTTGATCGTCCGTTTTAATACCACCGATCGCGCGGGTTTGCCTTTGCTGCTGAATCGCATGGGGACGTGAAAGACGACCTGCGGGCCAGGATCGAAATCGCAGACCACAAATTCGGGATCACCCATCAGATCAGCCCGCACTTCTTCCGGTAAATTCGCAAACACGGCCGCAACGTGGTCCCGTATCCATTGGTCCAGGAAGAATGCGCCAAGCCATTGATCGATCGCGGACAAAGTCATGCGAATATTGTAGTCGCGAAGTCGATGAAGCATGTTTGTGAAAATCCGGGCAAATTCCGAAGATCCCCCTCCAACGCTGAGCCGCGACGCGAAGCGGAGCGCTTTGGGGTTGTTTGAGGAAATCCCCCGCCGACACCGTCGGCGGCTTTACACGGTGGATGTCACTGCGGGAACGTGCAGATGCGCGAAGATTCATCGCATTTCATCGACCAATTCGCTTGTCCGACTCGTCACATGGCGCGCACTTTTGTGCAGTTTCATGGAGCCTCCATACAAGAATTTGATCCACAGATTTCACAGATGACACAGATTAAGAAAATGAAGGGGGAAAAAGAGAGAACGGTTGAAAGACCGTGGGACTTGAATTGTGGATTGAAATTCATCTCCAGTTGATCGGTCCCCGGGCAAAGCCCGGGGCTTTAGCCCCGGGGCTGTGGGCATTTCGGATTTCGGATTTCGGATTGCGGATTGCGGATTTGGGAATTGCGCGAAATGAGTCCGCCTGGCGCAACAA